>NZ_FNGR01000067.1:0-16005 GCF_900103045.1 Ensifer sp. YR511 | reverse complement strand
CGTTGCCGACCTTGATCGTCTTCGAGGCGGCGACGAAGCCGTCGAGGAACTGATCGGCGACGCGCTCCTGCACGAGGAAGCGGGTCGGTGACACGCAGACCTGGCCGGCATTGCGGTACTTGCTGGCGGACATGATGGCGACGGCGCGTTCGACATCGGCATCATCAGTGACGATGACAGGCGCATGCCCGCCCAGTTCCATCGTCGCGCGCTTCATGTGCTGGCCGGCAAGGGCCGCCAGCATCTTGCCGACCGGGGTCGAGCCGGTAAACGACATCTTGCGGATCACCGGATGGGCGATCAGGTATTCCGAGATGACCGAGGGCACACCGTAGACAAGGTTGACGACGCCGGCCGGAAGCCCGGCATCGACGAAGCAGCGGATGAGCTCGGCCGGCGACGCCGGTGTTTCCTCGGGCGCCTTGACGATGATCGAGCATCCGGTGGTCAGCGCCGCCGACAGCTTGCGCACCACCTGGTTGATCGGAAAGTTCCAGGGCGTGAAGGCGGCAACCGGACCGACCGGCAGCTTGACGGTCATCTGGGTGACATCGGGTGCGCGCGGCGGAATGATCTGGCCGTAGGCCCGCTTTCCCTCCTCGGCGAACCACTCGATGATGTCGGCGGCGCCAAGGATCTCGCCCTTCGACTGGGCAAGCGGTTTGCCTTGCTCGCGCGTCATCAGAAAGGCGATGTCGCCGGCCCGTTCGCGCAGCAGGGCGGCTGCCGACCGCATCACCTGGGCGCGGTCGAAGGCGGAGGTTGCCCGCCACGTTTTGAAGCCCTTCTCGGCGGCCGCAAGCGCCTCATTGAGGTCTTCCACTTCGGCCCAGGCCACCTGGCCGATCGTTTCCTCGTTGGCCGGGTCGATGACGGGAATGGTCTTGCCGGATCGCGCCGGCCGCCAGGCGCCGTCGATATGAAGCAGGATGTCTGGGTAGTGAGCCATGGGAAACCCTTTACTGAATGAAGTTCGTCGCTTTGAGCGCGATGAGCGCGACGCCGTAGGATCAGGTCGATGGGGAACAGGTCGCCTGGCCAGGCGACCTTGAGATCTGGAGATGGGGACGTGGCCGCCCCGTTGCAAGGCGGCAACCCTATTCGGGGCGAACTGAAGACGCTCCGCTCGCAGACGTCAACCCCCTGGCTGCCTTCTCGAACTCGTCTGCGTATTGCTGGCCCGATCAGGGGAGTGCCGATGTGGCCTGCTGCTGACCGCCGAAGTGGGCAATCATGAGCCTGCACAGGCTTTCCATTGCGGGTCCGCGGACCCGATCGATCCGGCGGATCGTGTAGAGGGGGAGAAGCGGGCCGGGGAGACCGTTGCGGGCCGCGAGTGGCACCTCGCAGAGCCGCCCTTCACCAATATCTGCCGCGACCAGCCATAGCGGCAGATGACCCCACCCGGCCCCGGCAAGAATGAGGGCGTGTTTGGTCGCAAGGTCGCTGACCCTCAGCGTTTGCTGCGAGAAGACTGCGTAGCTCACCGCCTGCGCATCGGCTGCAGGATCCGCAACGACGATCTGCAGATGGTCGGCAAGATCGACCGTCGTCAGGCCAACGGTTCCGTCGCGGGGTGCGGCCAGGGGATGACCGCCGGCGCATACCGGAACCATGCCCGGAAAGGCAGCGACCGCCTCGCTTTCGATATGTGCGTCCGTTTCCTGTGCCGCCGTCAGGCCGAGGTCGCAGTCGCCGTCGAGCACCAGGCTCAACGCCATCGTCATCGGCGCCGTCACAAGCTCCACCCGCACGCCGGGATGGGCGCGGGTAAAATCGCTGATGACTCGTGCAATATCCGGCAGAGGAAGCAGCGGGTCGAGCGCCACGCGCAGCGCCGATTCCATGCCCTGATTGAAGCCGTTCGCCTTGGCCCGCAGCGCGTCGGCCTTTATCAGCAAGGT
Source organism: Ensifer sp. YR511 (assembly GCF_900103045.1). Classification (NCBI taxonomy): domain Bacteria; kingdom Pseudomonadati; phylum Pseudomonadota; class Alphaproteobacteria; order Hyphomicrobiales; family Rhizobiaceae; genus Ensifer; species Ensifer sp. YR511. The sequence goes on along the minus strand of NZ_FNGR01000067.1, from coordinate 14,101 downwards.
CCTGGCTTCTGCAAGCAGGGTCGCTCCGGCCTTCGTCAATTCGGGGCGGTGCTGGGAGCGGTCGAACAGCGGCAGGCGCAGTTCCGTTTCGAGGTTCAGGATGGCGCTGCTGAGGCCGGATTGGGCACGCCCGAGCGCGCGCGCTGCCGCCCGGAACGAACCGTGGTCGACGACGGCGACGAATACGCGCAACTGGTCGAGCGTCAAGGCATCCAGCATGATCGGCCATCCCGATCAAAGTGATCGATATTTGAGCAATTACATTGATCATTTGAATTGGGCAATGCTCCGCCCACGGGTTAAGGGAGCAGGCAATGGAACGGCCGATCATCAATCACACCTCCGACACGCGGGAGGCATGCGACTGTGATCGCATCACCGTCCGTATCTTCGCCTCTTCCGTCCCGTGCAACGTCGATGAAGCTTCTATCGCCGGCCGGCCGCCGGACGAGGCTTTCCTGCTGCTAGGGCCTGGCGTGGATCCGGTATTTCGCACCCACGTTTCCGGATCTGTCGCCCAGGCTCTAGCGGTCGGGTACCGCACCGTTGGGAGCACGCCGTGATGCCGCGCATGCGCCCCATTCCCGCAATCGGCCAAGCTCGTGGCGTATCGTCACCTGGTGCCCGCGATGTCAGTGCCGTTCTCGCGCTCGTCGCCCGGGTCGAAGAGACCCAATGGCTCCGGGACGTCGACGGTTTCGTCTCGTTGCTGGCGCCACAGGCCGTATGGACAACCGCATTCGGGCGCCAAATCGTCGGTGCGCCGGCAATCCATGCCTTCACCGCCGCCGTACTCCCGAACCTGTTTCGCGATTTTCAGGCGCTCTACGACGTCGAGCGCATCACCTTCCTGCATGCGGATGTCGTCGCGGTGAACGTGCGGCAAATTCCTGTCGATGCCGAAGGCAACCGCCGGCCGGGCGAGGACGAGGGGCGGCCGCTCTATATTCTTCGACGCCACGATGGCGCCTGGAGGATCGTTGTCGCCCAGAACACCACGCACCAGAACGAAAAGATCGCCGCCCAGCAGCGGGCGGTGGATGAAGCAACCAGCGGCGAGACCCAAGCGCATGAATGAAAGATCTGCCGGCCACGCCACCTTCGTCATTCGCCGCAGCTACGCCGCAACACCGGCGACCGTTTTCCATGCCTTTGCGGATCCCGCCACCAAACGACGCTGGTTCTTCGAAGGGGAGGGGTGGACGGTCGACGAATTCACCTCGTCTTTCGAGGTCGGCGGCCGCGAGCACAGCCGCTTCCGCTTCGGAAACGGCCCGGTCATGTGCAACGACACGATCTATCTTGAGATCGTTGCGAATAAGCGCATCGTCTTCTCCTACACGATGACCGTGGCGGGAAGGCCGATTTCGGCTTCTCTCGGAACCCTCGAATTTTCCGCTGACGGCGAGGGAACGCGCCTCAACTACACCGAGCAGGCCGCCTTCCTCGATCGTCTCAACGAGCCGGGCGAACGTGAGGTTGGGTTTCGCGAATTGTTTCAGGCGCTTGCCGACGAAGTCGAGCGCGCGCCGGCCGATGCCTGACGGACGGAGGAACCGTCACCACTGAAGCGATGGCCGTCAAAACCTGATGAGCGACACCCGAAGATGAACAATTTTTAATTGTTTTTCAGGGTGTTGCGCCATTGAAGCGGCCACATTTAGGCCCAGCTTCCGATAGTCGGCACCACTTATCGCCGCGTGCCGACAGCAAGGTCTGCGGAGGCGCCGATGCTCAGCCGATCAAGTGTCACGTGTCGTATCGCCGTCGTTCTTCTCGCAATCGCCGCCGTCGGGTTCGTGGTGGCGCGCAAGCCCGTGCCGAGCGAAGCGAAAATGCCGGCCAACGCGACCGTCAGCACCAAGCGTGGCGCCGTGTCCGTGCAGACGGCGACAGTGACGCTTAAAGATGTTCCCGTTGTCGTCCATGCCCTGGGCAACGTGCAGGCCCCCGATACCGTGGAAGTGGGCGCGCGCATTGCGAGCCAGATCACGGCCATCCACATCAAGGACGGGCAGATGGTCAAGGCGGGCGACCTGCTGTTCACGCTCGACGACCGCACGATAAAGGCCGGGCTTGCCCGTGACCAGGCGATGGTCGCCAAGGATACCGCGCAGCTTGCCGACGCCAACACGGAACTCGAGCGTGCCAAAACCTTGCGCGACGACAAGACCGGCACCCAGCAAAGCTATGACACCGCTCTCTCGCTTCAGCAGGCGGCGCAGGGGACCCTGGATGCCGATCGCGCCACCGTGGATGCCGATCAGGTCGCGCTGAGCCTGACCGAGATCACCGCGCCGATCGGTGGACGCCTGGGCGCCGTGCAGGTCGCGCTCGGAGATCTTGTCGGCCAATCGGGCGCGACATCGAACAATCTGGTGACGATCACGGCGATCGACCCGATCGACGTTACGTTCCGCCTGCCGGACGAGCGCTTGCAGACGTTCAAGGATCTGATTGACCGCGGGACGCCTCCACTGGTTCGTGCCAGGTCGAGCGGCACGCAAACAGTGATCGGCGAAGGCGTACTCGATTTCATCGATTCTGCCGTCGATACCGCATCCGGCACCATCGCCATGCGCGCGACCTTCCCCAATACCGCTCAGAAGCTCTGGCCGGGCCAGTTCGTGGATGTCGATATCGATCAGGCGCAACTGCATCAGGCGCCTGTTATCCCGAGCGTTGCGGTCCAGCCCGGGCAGGACGGCCCGTTCGTCTTTGATGTGAAGGATGACAACACGGTCGAGACCCGCGCCGTGTCCGTGCTGGCCGACGACGGCAAGGAGGCCGCCATCGGCACGGGCCTTGCCGCCGGTGACCGGGTCATCATCGAAGGACAGGCGCGGCTGAAGTCGGGTGATGTCGTTGTCGCTGCAGGCGCGGCCGATCTGACCGCGGATTAGGATTTGCCATCATTCGGGAGTGCGTGAAATGCCGCTGTCCGAGTTCAGTATCCGCCGCCCGATCGCGACCGTATTGTTATCGGTCGCGCTCATCCTGGCCGGCGTTTTCAGCTATCTCGTCCTGCCGATTGCCGCGCTTCCGCGAACGGATTTCCCGGTCATCAACGTTTCTGCCTCGTTGCCCGGCGCCTCGCCCGAGACCATGTCGACGTCGGTCGCCATTCCGCTGATCAAGCAGTTCGCCACCATCGCCGGGATCGACACGATCTCGACGACGAATGCACTCGGCTCGACCTCGATTTCAATCGAGTTCGTGCTCGGGCGCAACATCGATGCCGCCGCCGCCGACGTGCAGGCAGCTATCACCAGGACGCTCAGGCTGCTGCCACAGGACATGCCGGCGCCGCCAAGTTACCGGAAGATCAACCCGGCGGATGCACCGGTCTTGCTCCTGGCGCTGAAGAGCAGCACCGTGCCGCTCACCGCCCTCGACGCCATCGCGCAGCAGGTGATTTCGCCCACGCTTTCGGTGCTCGACGGGGTGGCGGAAGTGTCCATCTTCGGCAGCCAGCAATATGCCGTGCGCATTCAGATGCATCCTGACGCGCTTGCCGCGCGCGGCATTTCCGTCGACCAGTTGAGGACGGCGGTCGCGGCGGCGAACGACAATTCGCCTCTCGGCACCGCGCAGACCAGCGATCGTCAGGCGGCGATCGTTGCGGACACGCAGCGCATGAATGCCGCCAGTTTCGCGGATATCATCGTCAAAAGCGTCGACGGCAGGACCGTGCGGCTCGGTGACGTCGCGACGGTGATCGATTCCGTTGCCAACAACCAGACGGCAAGCTGGCACGACGGTTCGCGGGCGATCATCCTGGCCATCCAGCGGCAGCCGGATGCAAATACTGTTGAAGTCGTCGACCGGGTGCAGGCGCTTCTGCCGTCGCTTCGCCAGTCGCTTCCGGCCGCAGCCTCGATCGAAACGCTCAGCGACCGGTCCATGTCGATCCGCGGGGCGGTGCACGACGTCCAGTTCACCCTGATCCTCACCGTCGGCCTCGTGATCCTCGTCATCTTCGCCTTCGTTCGCCGCCTCTGGGCGACGCTTATTCCAGCGCTTGCCGTTCCGATCTCGATCATCGCCACCTTCGCGGCGATGTATCCGCTTGGCTTTTCGATCGACAATATCTCGCTGATGGCGCTCACGCTTTCCGTCGGGCTGGTGGTGGATGACGCCATCGTCATGCTGGAAAATATCGTGCGGCACATGGAAGAGGACGGCATCGATGCCTTCTCGGCGGCGCTCATCGGTTCGCGTGAGATCGGCTTTACGATCATCGCGATTTCGCTGTCGCTCGTCGCGGTCTTCATTCCCGTCTTGCTGATGGGCGGCGTGATCGGCCGCATTCTCAACGAATTTGCGATCGTCGTCACCGTTGCCATCCTCGCTTCCGCCTTCGTTTCCCTTACCCTGACGCCGATGCTTGCAGCGCGGCTTCCGGTGAGGGCGGATGGAGCAGAGAAAGCGCGCTGGCTGCGGCAGCTGGATCTTGTATTCGAACGAGGTTTCGACGGGCTTCTGCGCGCCTATGAGCGGCTGCTATCGCTCTGCATAAAGGCGCGCGCGCTGGTGTTTCTGCTTTTCCTGTTTACCGTCGTGATCACGGGCTACCAGATCGCCACGATCCCGAAGGGGTTCTTCCCGCAGGAGGACATCGGCCAGTTGCAGGTTACGACCCAGGCGCGCCAGGACATTTCCTTCGCCGCCATGTCGAAGCTCCAGTCCAATGTGGAGGCGGTGTTTGCCAGTTCACCCTACGTCGCCCATGTCGCAAGCACGATCGGCTCGGGCGGCGCGTCGAGCGCGCTCAACTCCGGTCGGCTTTTCGTCGAGCTAAAGCCCAAGACCGAGCGTCCGCCGCTTGAAACCGTCCTTGCGGATTTGCGCCGGAAGCTGGCGGCGATCCCCGGTATCCAGGCCTTCATGTCGCCGGTCCAGAACCTCTCGGTCGGATCGCGCGCGTCGGCCAGCCAGTACCAGCTGGTGCTCCAGAGCCTCGATCAGCCGTTGATGAACGAATGGGCGCAGAAGCTCCATGATGCGATGAGCGCGGATCGGACCTTCTTTACCGACGTCAACAGCGACCTTCAGATCAACGCTCCACAAACACGCCTCGTGGTCGACCTCGACAAGGCGGCAACGCTCGGGGTCAACGCGAGCGAACTGCGCACCACGCTCTATGGCAGTTTCGGTACCGAGCAGATCTCGACGATCTACACGGCGGGCGACAGCTACGAAGTGATCCTGGAACTCGATCCCTCGATGCAATGGTCAGCCGACAAGTTCGACGAACTGCGTGTCGGCAGTGCCAATGGCGGCCTTGTTCCGCTCGGGGCCTTCGCCCGGGTCGAGACCGTATCCGGACCGCTCACCATCAACCAGCTCGGCCAGCTGCCAGCGGTCACGCTTTCCTTCAACCTGCCGGCCAAGGTCGCCCTCGGTGACGCCCTTGCGGAGATCGACCGCCTCAAGGCAGAAATCGGCATGCCGTCTGAGGTGACGACCCGCAATTACGGCACCACGCAGTTATTCGAAGACGCCGCCGCCAACCAGGGTCTGCTGGTGCTGGCGGCTATCCTCACGATCTACCTCGTGCTCGGTATTCTCTATGAAAGCCTGATCCATCCATTGACCGTGCTTTCCGGTCTGCCGTCAGCCATATCCGGGGCGTTGCTTGCCATCTATTTCGGCGGTTTCGACCTCTCGATCATCGCTATTGTCGGCGTGCTAATGCTGATCGGTATCGTCAAGAAGAACGCCATCATGATGATCGACGTTGCGCTGACGCTGCAGCGCGCCGGTTCGCCGGCCGCCGAGGCCATCCATAAGGCTTGTGTCATGCGCTTCCGCCCGATCATGATGACCTCGGTTGCTGCGATCATGAGCACGCTGCCGATTGCGATCGGCAGCGGCGCCAGCGCAGAACTGCGCCAGCCGCTTGGGGTCGCCGTCGTCGGCGGCCTGCTGGTGTCGCAGCTTGTGACCCTCTTCGTGACCCCGGTCATCTATCTGTACATGGAAGATTTCATGCGGGTCGCTTCCCGCCTGGTTCGCCAGGGGCTGCAGATCACCAGGGGCGAACGACCGACTGCGGTCGACGATCAGCCGGGACACGGATAGCCCGGCGTTCCGGGATCACGCTACCCTCAGGCGGATGAGGCGGATGTGAAGACCGCAAGCTGCGCATCGAAGGCGCGCTTGTAGGCCGGCCGCGCCTTGCCGCGCGCGACGTAGGCGGAGAGGTTGGGATACGCGTCGAGCAAGCCTGAGTTTTCCAGCCTGCGCAGCACCGTCACCATCAGCAGGTCGCCGGCACTGAAGGCGCCATCGAGCCAGTCGGCCTCCGCGAGCCGCCTGGACAATTGGGCGAGCCGAACTCGGATACGATCTTCGAGCATCAGCAGGCGCTCCTGATACCAGTCCTTGTCCCGCTCCACGTAGGTGGTCGCTTCACGCTCGAGGATCGGCGGCTCCACGGTGTTAAGCGAGGCAAACATCCAAGTGATCGCCCGTGCGCGGGCATCGGCGTCACTTGGAAGCAGGCCGGCATGACGCTCCGCGACATGAAACACGATGGCACCGGTTTCGAACAGGGCAAGGTCGCCGTCCTGATAGGTAGGGATCTGCCCGAACGGCTGAAGCGCGATGTGCGCAGGTTCCTTCATCGTCTTGAAGGTAACGAGGCGAACCTCGTAGGGCTGCCCCACTTCTTCGAGCGCCCAGCGAACGCGCATGTCGCGTGCCAGACCTCGGCCGCGATCGGGCGATTTTTCAAAGGCGGTAATCGTGATCGTCATCTTATCCTCCACGGCTTGCCTGTCCTGAAGACGATTGGCCAAGCGGGATGCCGACATTCATTTTCGCCGCTCGGCGCCGGAAGCGGAAACCGCGATGATGCTGGCAGGTAAAGTGATCTCTTCCTCGGTCGGAGAACAGCCGGCTCGCTTCAAAAAGACGTACTGCTCGTCGAGACTAGCCCGAATGGACAGCTTGCTCCAACAGCCGTGGCGAAGTATAAAAGTGTCATAAACGTTATTGTCGAGCGCAATGGAAGTTGATGCCGGCAATTGCGTATCGCTTTCGCCTTTTGACCATGGATGTACTGGCAGAAGCCTTGAGAGCGAAAAAGAAAAGAAGGCCGGAGCCAGCGCGCTCCGGCCTTTTTTGCTGTCTGTTTATCGCTGCGATGCGCAATCCTATTGGCGCGGGCTTGCACCTTTAGCGGTCATGCATTGTTCCTGCTTCACGAGGGCTAATCCAGGGGTAGGTTTCCCCGTTTCGTCCTGTGGATGTTCGCGGCCCGTTCGCGACGGAGGGTCTAGGTGCTGCGATGCCGTGCCATCAGCTTTGCCTGAAGCACGACCACGACGAGCAGGAAGGCGCCGCGGATAACGGACTGCCAGTAGGCGGAAAGCGAGATCCAGCCGAGGCCGTTTTCGAAGTTCAGGATGTTGAAGACCATGGCAAGCAGCAGCGCGCCGGCAAGCGTCGCACCAACTGAGCCGGAACCGCCGGTCAACAGCGTACCGCCGACGACGACGGAAGCGATCGCGAAGAGTTCCCAGCCCACGCCTTCCGTCGGTTGCCCCGCGCCGAACTGGGAAGCGAGGATGACGCCGGCAAGACCGGCGAGCGTGCCCGAGGCGAGATAGACGCCGGCAAGCGCGCGCTCCACCTTCAGGCCCATCAGGCCAGCCGTCGCCTCGCCGTCACCGATCGCCAGGATATGCCGTCCGATCGGGAGCTTTTGCAGCACGAGCCAGCCGAGCACATAGGCCGCAAGCGCGATCCAGGCGGGAATGGGGAACCCCAGGAAATCGTCCTGCCCGATCACCGTGAAACCGGTGTCATAGGAGACGGAGACAGACTGGTTGTCCGCTAACAAAAGGCCGGTGCCATAGGCGGCGAGCATCGTCGCGAGTGTGGCGATGAAGGGCTGGATCCGCATCTTCGTAATGATGAAGCCGTTGAGCGCGCCGACGGCAAGGCCCGCCGCCATGCCGCCCGCAAGCCCCGCCGCCCAATGATAGGGGGATAACAGGGCTGCCACCACGCTTGCCATCGCCGCCGTGCCGCCGACCGACAGGTCGATGCCGCCGGTGATGATGACAAAGGCCATGCCGAGCGCGATCAGCGCGAACATCGAGTTGTAGCGCAGGAAGCTCAGGATGTTATAGGGCGACAGGAAGTTTTCATAGCGCAGCGCCCCGAAGAGGATGAGACCGGCAAGCGCCAGGATGACGCCGAACCGGGCAAGGTCGCCGGAGTTCTTGACCAGGAAGAGGCGGAGGATCGGTTGCATCGTGGTTGCCTCTAATGTTTGCTGGCGCGCTGCTGGATGAAGACGGCGGTGACAATCAGCCCGGCCTTGACGATGAGCGCTGCCGCATCCGGAACGCCATTGGCAAGCAGCGTGTAACGCACCAGCTGGATCACGAGCGCGCCGAGTACCGTGCCGACGATATTGGCCCGTCCGCCCGTCAGTAGCGTCCCGCCGACAGCAACCGCGGCGATCGCATCGAGCTCCATGCCGAGGCCGACAAGGTTGGCATCGCTTGCAGAGTTGCGGGCAACGACGATGAGACCGGCCACACCGGCAAGCACGCCGCTTATCATGTAGACGAAGAGCTTGACCCGTTTCACCGGTATGCCGGTCAGGCGGGCGGCCTTCTCGTTGCCACCGACGGCGATGATCTGTCGGCCGATGACGGTGTAGCGGATCATCGCGAAAGCCGCTGCGACGATGACGATCATCAGCAGGACCTGGGCCGGAACGCCGGCGATGCGACCGAGTGCGATGAACTGGAAGCCTTCATTCTTGAAGACCTGCAGGTTGCCGTTGGTCATCACCTGGGCGATGCCACGGCCGGCGATGAACAGCACAAGCGTGGCGATGATCGGCTGGATCGAAAAGCGGGTGACGAGGAAACCGTTGAAGAGGCCGAAGAGGGCAGCGGCGGCGATCGGCAAGAGGAAGGCAAGAGCCACCGCGAGCGCCATGTTTTCCACCGGCCAGAACTGGCCCATGAAGATCATCGGCGCCAGTGCACCGGCAATTGCCATCAACGAACCGACGGAGAGGTCGATGCCGCCGGTGGCAATAACGAGCGTCATTCCGGTCGCGACGATGACGATTGTCGCAACCTGGGTGAGGTTCACGTTCAGCGTCTGCAAGGACAGGAAGTTCGGCGTGACGGCGACGTTGAAGAGGATCAGCGCCAGGAAGGCGACGAAGGTGCCGTAGCGGCTGGCGAGCGTCAAAAGCCTGTTTCCGGACGAAAGGGTTCCCGACGGCTGCGGGGCAGGGGTCTCGATCGTCGTCATGTCATTCTTCCTGGTGGGCTTCCTGGTGGACTTCCTGGTGGGCCATGGCGGCAAGCAGCGCCGTCTCGCTCAAGTCCTTGCGCGACAGCGTCGCGACGGAAGTACCGTCGCTCAGGACCGTCACGCGGTCGGCGGCGGCAAGCAGTTCTTCGAGTTCAGACGAAATCATCAGCACGCTCAAACCCTCGTCGGCGAGACTGCGCAGGAGTTTGAGGATTTCCGATTTGGCGCCGATGTCGATGCCGCGCGTCGGCTCATCTACGATGAGGACCCGCGGGTCTGTGGCAAGCCAGCGGGCGAGCAGCACCTTCTGTTGGTTGCCGCCGGAAAGCTCCTTGATCGGCTGATCGGGGGAGGCACATTTGACGCCAAGCGCCCGGATGTAGCGGCTGACGATCTCATCCTGGCGCGCGCGGTCGACGATACCGGCTTTCTTCAGCTTTGGCAGCAAGGCGAGCGTCATGTTTTCGCGGATGCTCATGTCGGGCACGATGCCATCGATCTTCCGGTCCTCGGACACGAGGCCGATCCCATCAGCGATCGCATCCGCCGGTTCGCGATAGCTGCGTCCCTGTCCCTCCATGCGGATCGTGCCGCGCTCCATCCTATCGGCGCCGAAGATTAAGCGCGCCGTTTCGGTGCGGCCGGAGCCGAGCAGTCCGGCAAGGCCGGAGATCTCGCCCTCTCGCACAGCAAGGCTGACGTCGCGCACGCGCACGCCGGCGCCCGCCTTGTCGAGTTCGAGGCGGACGGGCCGCACCGGCGCGTCCTTCTCCGGTGCCATGGCCTGAAAGGCGGCAAGCTCCTTGCCGAGCATGTGGCGCACCAGCGCCATTTTCGGCATGTCCGCCATCGGGCTCTTGGCGACCGTCTGACCATCGCGCATGATCGTCACGCGGTCGCAGATCTCATAGAGTTCGTCGAGCCGGTGGCCGATGAAGATGACGGCGACGCCGGAGCGTTTCAGCGTGCGGATCGTATCGAAGAGGATGGCGACCTCGCGCTCGTCGAGCGAGGAGGTCGGTTCGTCCATGATGACGAGCCGGGCGCTCTGCGTCACCGCGCGGGCGATCGCCACCATCTGCCGTGTCGCCGCATCGAAATGCGCGACGGGACGGTCGACGTCGATCGTCAGGTTGAAGGTTTTGAGCACCGCTTCGGCCCCGCGCCGCATGGCGGAATAATCGATCATGCCGAACCGCTTCGGCTCGCGGGAGAGGTAGATGTTCTCCGCCACCGAGCGCTGCGGGGCGAGATTGATTTCCTGGTAGATCGTCGCGATCCCGGCGGCCTGCGCCTCAGCCGGCATCGAGAAATCGACATCCCGACCGTCGTAGGCGATGCTGCCTTCGTCCCGGCGATAGACGCCGGTCAGGATCTTGATGAGCGTCGACTTGCCGGCGCCGTTCTGGCCGACAAGCGCCATGACCTCCGCCGGTTCGACCTCGAGCGAGGCGGATTTCAGTGCCGGCACGCCGGCGAACGCTTTGGAAATGCCCTGCATGGACAGAAGCATGGGTCTCCTCCCTATCTTCGCCATCCGCCGCCCCATTTGGGGGTGGGCGTCATCAGCCTACACTTGAACGGGCTGAAGGTCATGCTGCCGTCAAAAAGACGGCCGAGACGGTTGCGCCGTCCCGGCCGTGGAGGCTCGGGAGATTGGATCAATAGGCGTTGGCGAGTTCGGCGGCCGCGTTGGAGGCGTCGTAGAACTTGTCGTCGTTGATGATCATCGGGTCGATCTTTTCGCCCTTGGCGTAGCGCATCATCGTCTCAAACGCCTTCGGCCCGAAGCGCGGGTTGCACTCGACGACGGCTGCGATCTTGCCGTCGACAACCGCCTGCACGGCCTCCTTGCCGCCATCGATCGACAGCACCAGGACGTCCTTGCCCGGCACCTTGCCGGCCGCTTCGAGTGCCGCGATCGCGCCGATCGCCATTTCGTCGTTGTGGGCGTAGATCACGTCCGCATCCGGATGGGCCTGGAGCAGGGCTTCTGCCACCTGGCGCCCTTTGTCACGGGCGAAATCGCCGGTCTGTGAGGCGACGATCTCGAAACCGCCGGCCGCTTTGATCGCCTCGTCAAAGCCCTTCTTGCGGTCGTTGGCGGGCGACGACCCGGTCGTGCCTTCGAGCTCGATGATCTTCGACTTGCCGTTGGCGTTCTTTACCAGCCATTCGGCAACGCGCTTGCCTTCTTCGACGAAGTTCGAGCCGATGAAGGTCAGATAGTCCTCGCCGGCCTTGGCCAACGACGGATCGACCGAGCGATCGAGCAGGATCACTGGAATGCCCGCCTTTTTCGCGGCCATGACGGCGGGGATCAGCGGCTTTTCTTCGCGCGGCGCGAGAAAGATCACATCGACGCCTTGAGCGATCATCGAGTTGACGTCGGCGACCTGCTTGGCGGCGGAACCGGCGGCATCCGTATAGACGAGCTGGAAGCCGAGCTTTTCCGCTTCGGCCTTCATGCTGTTCGTCTGGGCGATGCGCCAGGGATTGTTGGATTCGGTCTGCGCGAAGCCGACCTTGTATTTGTCCTTCTGCTCGAGCTTCGGCACTTCGGCGATCGCGACACCCGCAAGGGCGAGCGCGCCGACGGCCGTTGCCGCCAGCATGAAGGTACGACGGGAAATCGTGGTCATAATCGGGTTCTCCTCCCAGATTGGCCGGTGCTCCTCTACCGGACGTGAGCGTTTTTGCGCTTCACATCTCCAAATCTTGCGCTAATAATATTAGCAGTCAAGGCCAAAATTTATGAGCACTTGCAAAAGCCCGCGTGCGGTGCAATGCACGCTCAACTGCATGTTTCCTTTAATCGTCTCCGATTGAAGGGGAAAAACATGCAGAAATTCAAAGTGCTACAGCGACCTTTGCACGTCTCCTAGACGCGCGGTGCTGTAGGGTAGGGGAGCACACATGGCCAAGGGAAACGGGCGAAATCTGGAGAAAAAGGGGGAAGGACGCCCAACCATGACGGATGTCGCCAGGATAGCCGGCGTTTCCCAGTCAAGCGTTTCCCTGGTGCTGAACGAGATGTCGGGCTCGCGCATCTCGCCCGAAACGCAGCAGAAGGTGCGCGAGGCTGCTCATAAAATCGGTTATAGACTGCCAGCGACCCGAGGTCCGGTTGCAGCGGCGCCGGCGGTAGAGAAGGACACAATCGCCTTCATCGTCGATGAAATCTCCACCAGCCCGCACCCGGTCGTCAGCCTCGACGGCATTCGCGATTATGCTTTCGAGCAAGGCATGCTGGTCTCGGCGCATGTCACCCGATCGAACCCGGAACTCGAGGAAGCGGTTCTGCGGTCGGTCCTGCGCGACCCCTCCATCGCCGGCGTCATTTACGCGACGATCTTCACCCGCAAGGTTGCCGTTCCCGGGGCGTTGGCGCCGCTGCCGACCGTGCTTCTCAATTGTTACTGCGAGCCGCGCCAGCATGTGGCGATCGTGCCGGGGGAGGTCGCCGGCGGTTTCGCCGCCACAGCGCATCTGACGGCGCTCGGCCACAAGCGCATCGGCTTCATCAACGGCGAGTGCTGGATGGACGCCGCCATGGATAGGCTAAAAGGCTACAAGCAGGCGCTTGCCTCAGCCGACATCGCCTTCGACGAAACGCTTGTGCGCGATGGCGACTGGCTGCCGCTCCGCGGCTACGAGGCCGGGCTGGACCTGCTCTCCATGCCCAACCCGCCGACAGCCATTTTCTGCGGCAATGACTTGATGGCGATCGGCGTCATGGAGGCGGCGCAGGAGAAGGGCTTGCAGGTTCCCACCGATCTCTCGGTGATGGGCTATGACGACCAGGAACTGGCGCGCTACACCCATCCGCCGCTCTCGACCCTTGTGCTGCCGAACTATGAAATGGGTCAAAAGGCGGCCGAACTTCTGATCGACATGGCGATCCATGGAAAACACATGCGGCCGATGACAATAAAAGTCGACGGACCGCTGGTGGTTCGCGATACCACCGCTCTCCTGTCCGCAGTCAGAGCTTCAAAGAGCGCTCGATAAACGCCGCCAGCAGCGCTCCCTCCCTTGCCCCGCCGCGGCGCGCGCGAGGCCGTGACGCAGACGCCGGTAATCTAGATACTTCGGACCCCTTGCTCAGCGTTGTCATCAGCACGACCGACATCAAAACGCTCGTTTGTACACAACGGTTACGTGTGTTATCCGGCCGCGGTGATTTTCGGCGGTCCGAGAGTCTGCGTCTAGCAGACTGCACTCGCGGTAATGGGATTGGTTGTCGATGTTTGAGAAGGAAGCCTACTGGGTTTCGTGGTTGCGCGGCATCTCTATCGAAAGCGCAGGGGCAAGCAGGGAGATGCCTTCAAAGGTGCCCTGCTGAAAATGCGGACGGCCGTGCGCAGACTGCCAAGGGGTGCACTGGTGCTTGATTGCGGCGCCAACGTGGGTGACGTCAGCGGCTATTTCCTGGCCAAGGGAATGAAGGTAATCGCGTTTGAGCCGGACCCGACTGCACTTGCGGTCCTCGTCGGACCGAAATCCAGATAGCGTTCGCGGATCAGATCCAGCGCCGCATTGCGGAAATCCTCGCTGTGGCGCCGATTGCTCGGCCGGGATCGCTTCTTCGAAACAAGACCGGCCGGACCATCTTGATCATAAGCCTGCAGCAGTCTGTGGATCTGACTTCGACTGAGGTTGAGCAGTTCGGCAGCCTGGACAACGCTCAGGCGCTCGTCACGGATCTTCTGGATGACTTCGAGGCGATGCAACTCTTTCTGCGACATGGTGATCAAACAGGACATGACGACTCCGACCGCTCATGGTCTCGACCAGGCTGAAGGTCGTC
>NZ_FNGR01000036.1:0-62283 GCF_900103045.1 Ensifer sp. YR511 | reverse complement strand
TCGAAGCGCGCCAATAGGCGTCCATCAGGCGGAGTTCGTCGGCCGACAACGGTGCTGCTGATTTTCCGGATGCCGTCTCTTTCATCGATGCTGTTGCAGGCGTAGCCATCTGGAACTCCCGAATACTAGGTTGAAAATTCTTCTCGCCTTATATGAGCTAGTGGAGTTTCATCACGATGCGTCCGTCGATCTTGCCTTCTTCCATTCGATGGAAGATGTCATTGATGCTCTCCAGGCTCTCCCAGGAGAAATGCGGTGCAACTTTGCCATCCGCCGCGAACTGCAGAGATTCTTCGAGGTCTTGTCTGGTTCCGACGATCGAGCCACGCACGGTGATGCGTTTCAAAACGGTCTCGAAAACCGGGAGCGAAATCATCCCCGGGGGCAGGCCGACAAGTGCCATCGTGCCGCGTGACCGGAGGAAAGCAAATGCCTGCTCCATCGCCGAAGGCGAGACAGCTGTAACGAGCGCTCCATGGACGCCGCCCGTTGCCTTCTGCACCTGCTCGACGGCGTCTTTCGCCTTGCCGTTCACAGTGATGTCGGCGCCCAGTTGCTTCGCCAACGAAAGCTTCTCGTCAAATATGTCGGCTGCGACGACGTTCATGCCCATCGCCTTGGCGTACTGGACTGCCATATGGCCAAGACCGCCCACACCGGAAATGACCACCCACTCTCCCGGACGGACCTCCGTCTCCTTGAGACCCTTGTAGACCGTAACGCCTGCGCAAAGGACGGGAGCAGCCGGCCCGAATTCCAGCGCATCGGGCAGGTTTCCTACAAAATCAGGATCGGCAAGTCCGTACTGTGCAAACGTGCCGTTCACGGAATAGCCGGTATTGGATTGCGAAGCGCACAAGGTTTCCCAGCCGGTTCGGCAATGCGTGCAGTAACCGCAGGCACTATGAAGCCACGGCACGCCTACTCGATCGCCTTCCTTCACTCGGCGCACACCTGCTCCAAGAGCTGAAACATAGCCAACGCCCTCGTGACCAGGAACGAACGGAGGCTTTGGCTTGACGGGCCAGTCACCGTTTGCGGCATGAAGATCAGTATGACAGACGCCCGTCGCTTCATATTTGACGAGTATTTGCCCGGGCCCCGGAGTTGGAATTTCCAGCTCCTCAAGGGCAAGGGGCGCACCGAACTGCCGAACGACAGCCGCCTTCATCATCAGTGCCATTTCATCCTCCTCGCTCGAACTCAATTTGGGGATGCGTATCGAGGTGAATAATTTGAAGAGCTATTGCGGGTACGTTTCTGAATAATGTTCCACCACGCCTCTAACGCCGCGCACGTTTTCGGCCAGGTTCCGCGCAGCCCTCCGGCAATCGGCTGTCACCACATTGCCCCACAGGTGGACGATGCCGTCTGTTACCGCGACCTTCACATCCAATCCTTCAAGGCCGGTGTTTTCGCCAATACGGACAAGGATGCTGCGTCGGATGGCCTCATCGCCCCCCGCCGTCTCATCTTGTTTAGCCGAAAGGATCGCTTGCAATAGATCTGCTCGGCTGACGATGCCGACCAGGAGATCATTTCTCAGTACCGGCACGCGCTTGATGGCGCGCTCCTGCATCAGCGCTGCCACGCGCGCGACGGATGCTTCCTCGTCTATTGTCACGGGATCAGCTGTCATGGCGTCGCCAACCCGCCAGGAGGAGCGTCGCACATAGGCATTGGCTCGTTCGTTCGCCGCACGGGTTGGGTCGGTCATCGGGATGGCACCGCCCAGCTCCGTTCGGCGGATCAGATCGCCCTCGCTGATCACTCCCACCAGCCGACCGTTGTCATCAACGACCGGGAGGCCGCTGACGTGATTGTCGAACATGGTCTGGGCCGCCTGTCTGACGCTGTTGTCAGGCGAAAGCTTGACCACCGTAGTGGTCATCACATCTCTGACGCGCATACCGAGCCATCCCCAAAATAGGATCTTGGTCGTCTTAGTGGCGACAATCTAGACCCTATCCGGCGATCGTCACAACGGTATTTCGTATTTCGGGTCACGAGTTCGTGTGTCATGATGCGACAACTGTCAGCTGAGGTTGACGACAGGATGATTTCGGCGAAATGGCAAACGCTACGGCCACTGCCAAATTCCGAGCACCGGTTTCGTCGTGGTGAAGGACTCAGGTCGCTCAGCTTAGTAAATAAGGACCTAGGTGACGAACCAAGGTCTGCAATTGATGCCGGTTAACGCTGTCCCGCGGCCGAAGCCGTTTATCCGCTGGCTGCGAATGTCTGCTTGGGAGGGGAGGTCAACATTGTATCTGATTGAGCCGGAACTGGAGGCGCTTGCTGCCTTTCGACGTGGCCTGCACCGGCGGCCGGAAGTGTCGGGTGAAGAGCGGGAGACGGCGGCAACGATCGTTGCGGCGCTGGCTGAGACTAAGCCAGATGCTGTCATGACGGGCCTTGGCGGGCACGGGGTGGCGGCGGTCTATGAAGGGCGCGAGCCGGGCCCGTCTGTGATGGTGCGCGCCGAGCTCGACGGGCTGCCGATCGAGGAGATCTCGGAGATCGGACATCGCTCTGAGGTTCAGGGCAAGGGCCATCTTTGCGGTCATGACGGACACATGACGATCCTGATGGCGCTTGCCAAGGGGTTCGCGAAGAAGCGACCGGCCAAGGGCCGGGCGATCCTGATGTTCCAGCCGGCGGAGGAAAACGGCGCCGGTGCTGCGGCGGTGCTTGCCGACCCGAAATTTGAAGAGATCAAGCCGGATCTCGTCTTCTCGCTGCACAACTTCCCGGGATTAAGTTTTGGCCATGCCGCACTTCGCAGCGGACCGGTCAACTGCGCCTCGCGCGGCATGCGGATTTCGCTTTCCGGCAAGACGGCGCATGCCTCGACGCCGGAGGACGGTATTGCGCCGACATTTGCCATGGCCTCGCTGCTCTCCGGGTTGACGGCGCTCGGCAACAACGGATCACTTGACGAGAATTATACGCTGGTCACCGTGACGCATGCCCGCCTCGGCGAGGCGGCCTTCGGCATCAGCCCCGGCTATGCCGAGATCTGGGCGACGCTGCGCACACTGACCGACGCGCGCATGGCCGATCTTGTCGCCCGCGCCGAAGCGCTGGTTGAAAAGGAGGCCAGTGCCGGCGGGCTGAAGGTCACGATCGGCTATGAGGACGTGTTCCACCAGTGCAGCAATGCGGAGGTCGCCGTGGCCGCTCTCGCGCGCGCCATGGACGAGGAAGGCGTCGGCCACGATCACGGCGAAGGCGTGCTGCCGATGAAGGGGTCGGAGGATTTCGGGCTTTTCGGCGGTGTGGCGCCGTCGGCGATGTTCTTCCTCGGCGCCGGCGAGAACCACGCCCGGCTGCACAATCCTGACTATGACTTTCCCGACGATTTGATCGGCATCGGCGCCAAGGTGTTCATGCGGGCGATCCGCAACGAGCTCGGATGAGGGCGGGCGGCGGACGGCCGCTTGCACGATCGTCGCGGGGACGGCACTCTCTTGGAACAAGCAACGGGGCGCCGTTTCGCGCGGCGTCCCGATTTGCTTCTGGAGGAGCACGAGATGAGGTATCTCAGCTTTCGCGTCGCGCTTTGCCTGGTGATCACCATGGCAGCGGTGTCGACCGCTCACGCTGCGGATACGCCCGTTGCCGATGCCGTTCCCGAGCCGCAACAGGCCGAGAATGCGAGCCTCAAGGATTTCATCAAGGCCAATCCGGACTGCCTGGAATTCACTGATCAGTGCTCGCACTGCGCAGTTGTCAACGGGGTTGCCGAATGCTCGACGGCGGAGATCGCCTGCATCAAGCGGGAGAACCAGTGCACGAAGCGGGCGGGTAAGTAGGGCGGGACGAATGGCATTGCATCCCTAGGCTGCCTTACGAAGCTCCGAGGTTTTCTGGAACTCGGCCAAGATATCGGGGAATTTCCGAGCGAGGTATCCCACGACGCGAGCACTAGCATCGGTAACGATATGCCGGCAATCATCCTATTGTATACATGTTTTGCGTATATTGACGACAAAACGCACATTCCCTGAGCAGAACGGGGTGATCGAGGACAAGCCGCTCAAAGGGCAGGGGCAAATTTCTCAATAAAATAGAGCCTTAGCGGGTTAGATCGAATTTGGCACGATTGATGCTTCTCGTCCGTTGCAAGGAGAAAGCATCATGTCGAAAGCCGCAGAGATAGATATCGTTTCCGTTTCGAAGATGTACGGCTCCACCACGGCCGTGCATTCCATCAGCCTGAAGATCCCCGCCGGCAGCTATTGCTGCTTTCTCGGTCCTTCCGGCTGCGGCAAGACCTCGACGCTGCGCATGATCGCCGGCCATGAGAACATCTCCTCGGGCGATCTGCGCCTCGGCAACGTCGTCGTCACCGATTTTCCGCCGGCCAAGCGCAGCACGGCGATGATGTTCCAGTCCTACGCGCTGTTCCCGCACCTCGACCTCATCGACAACGTTGCCTTCAGCCTGAAGATGAAAGGGGTCGATCGCGACATCCGCCGCGCCAAGGCGCTGAACATGCTGCGGCTGATGCAGATGGAGGCCTATGGCAAGAGGCGGCCGGCCCAGCTTTCCGGTGGGCAGCAGCAGCGCGTCGCGCTGGCGCGGGCGCTTATCACGGAGCCGGAAGCATTGTTGCTCGACGAGCCTCTGTCGGCGCTTGATCCGTTCCTGAAGATCCGCATGCGGGCCGAGCTCAAGAAGCTGCAAAAGACGCTCGGCATCACCTTTGTGCATGTTACCCACAGCCAGGAAGAGGCGATGGCGCTCGCCGACCTGATCGTCGTCATGAACAATGGCCGGATCGAGCAGGCCGCAGCACCGCGCACGGTGTTCGAGCGGCCGGCAACCGCCTTCGTCGCGCGCTTCATGGGCGACCACAATGTGCTTTCGGGAAAAGTACGGGCGGTCACCGACAGCATCGTCGAAATGGACACAGCAGAGGGCCAGGTCTTTTCGGTGCGCGACATCGCCCAGGAAGTCGGCCGGCCGATCGACATTGGCATCCGCACCGATCGCGTCCGGCTCCATCCGTCGAGCGAGAAAGGCCTGGGCTTCCAGGCCGTGGTTTCCAATATCGAATATCGTGGCGCTTCGGTGAAGCTCACCGCCATCGGCGCCGGCAGTGACGACTTCACGGTGATCGTCAGCGACGCCGAATATTTCAGGAAGCCCGTCGCGGTCGGCGATGCGGTGTCCCTGAGCTGGACCCTGGAGGACGTCGTCCCCCTCGGCCGCCTCTCCGCATGAGCTAATCAACCATCACAAGAAGGGGAACTGCACATGACGAATGAAACCAAGACAGGCAAACCGGCGCGCGGCCTGACACGCCGCTCGCTGCTCAAAACCGGTGCTGCTGCCGTCGGCGCCATCGCGGGATCGGGCGCCATCACCGGCTTCCCGACCATATGGGCGCAGAACCCGATCACGCTTCGCCAGTTCGGCACCGGCGTTTCCAACATCAACGCCATTGCCGAGAAGTGCAAAGAGGATCTCGGCATCACGCTGGAGATGACGGCAACGGATTCCGACGCCGCCGCCCAGCGCGCAGTGACCCAGCCCGACTCCTACGACATCGCCGACATCGAGTACTGGATCGCCAAGAAAGTCTTCCCGGCCGGCGTGATGCAGCCGATGGACGTGAAGAAGATCAAATACTTCGACAAGATCGTGCCGCTGTTCATCGACGGCAAGCTCAAGCCCGAAAGCGTCGTTGCGCAAGGGACCGCGCCCCACACCGTCGGCTTCGTCGAGGCGCAGGGCGACAAGACCTTCGCCAAGTCGCCGACCGATTGGATGACGCTGATCCCGACGATTTACAATGTCGACACGCTCGGCATCCGCCCGGATCTCGTCGGTCGCGAGATCTCGACCTGGGCCGACATCATGGACCCGGCGTTCAAGGGTAAAACCGCGATCCTCAACATTCCCTCGATCGGCATCATGGACGCCGCCATGATCATGGAGGCCATGGGCAACATCAAATATGCTGACAAGGGCAACATGACCACGGACGAGATCGACAAGACGATCGACTTCCTGATCAAGGCCAAGCAGGACGGCCAGTTCCGCGCCTTCTGGAAGTCCTTCGACGAGAGTGTCAACCTGATGGCCTCGGGCGAAGTCGTGATCCAGTCCATGTGGTCGCCTGCGGTCGCAGCCGTCCGCTCGAAGGGCATCGCCTGCAAGTACCAGCCGCTGAAGGAAGGCTATCGCGCCTGGGGCGGCGGCCTCGGCCTTGCCGCTCACCTTCAGGGTGCCCAGCTCGACGCGGCTTACGAATACATCAACTGGTACCTGTCCGGCTGGGTCGGCGCCTATCTCAACCGCCAAGGCTACTACTCCGCCGCCATGGAGACCGCCAAGGGCTACATGTCCGAAGACGAGTGGGGCTTCTGGGTGGAAGGTAAGCCCGCCCAGGGCGACATCCTCTCACCGGAAGGTAAGGTCATGGAGAAAGCGGGCGCGGTGCGCGACGGTGGCTCGTTCGAAGCGCGCATGGGCAAGGTCGCCTGCTGGAATTCGGTCCTGGACGAGGACCGCTACATGATCAAGCGCTGGAACGAATTCATCGCGGCCTAGTGGGTGGCGCGACCGTCCCATTGGCGCCCCGCCCCCCACCCTAACCTTCTCCCTGCCTTTGGCGAGAAGGTTAGGGTGGGGATGAGGGACAGCAACCACCCGAGGACATACCGAGAGGAACGACGATGGCGACACTTGCGACTTCGCAGTCAGGGGAGATCGGGACGGAGAAGGCGCCACGCCGCCTGGTCGCTCCGCGCGCCCTGGCCTCATACTTCCAGGCTCTGCCGCTGACCCTGATCATCGGCTTCTTCTTCGTGTTGCCGATCCTGACGATCATCGTTGTCAGTTTCTGGGACTATGATTTCGCTGGGCTCTATCCGGATTTCCTGACGATGAACTATGCCGACACGCTCGGTTCGTGGGTCACCTGGAAAACCTATCTCAACACGCTGAAATTCACCGCGCTCGTCTGGGCGCTGACGCTCGTGACAGGTTTCTGCGTCGCCTATTTCCTCGCCCTCCATGTCCGCACCAACACCATGCAAATGGTGCTCTTCCTCGTCTGCACCGTGCCGTTTCTGACGTCCAACATCATCCGCATGATCTCCTGGATTCCGGTGCTCGGCCGCAACGGCCTCGTCAACTCGACCCTGCTCGAGCTTGGGCTCATTTCGCAGCCGATCGAGTGGCTGCTCTATTCCGATTTTGCCGTCGTGCTCGCCATGGTCCATCTCAACACGCTGTTCATGGTGACGCCGATCTTCAACACGCTGATGCGCATCGACCGATCGTTGATCGAAGCGGCCCGAGACTGTGGCGCCTCCGGCTTCCAGATCCTCTGGAACGTCATTCTGCCGCTCGCCAAGCCCGGCATCGCCATCGGCTCGATCTTTGTCGTCACCCTCGTCATGGCGGACTTTTCGACCGTGCAGGTCATGTCCGGCGGCCAGAGCGCATCCGTCGCGCTGATGATGAAAAACCAGATGTCGCTGCTGCAGTATCCGGCAGCCGCGGCCAATGCGGTGGTGCTTTTGATCGTGGTTCTCTTGATGGTCGCCGCGATCCTGCGCGTCGTCGACATACGCAAGGAGCTTTGACATGGACCACGAGAAACGCGGCAAGGAATTCTACCTGCTTGCAACCTTCTTCACCCTGTTCGTGCTGTTTCTTTACGGACCGCTTTCGGCGGTGCTGATCCTCTCCTTTCAGGGGCCGGACGGCGGTCTGACCTTTCCGCTGAACGGCGTCTCCGTGCACTGGTTCTACAATCTGTTCGAAAAGCAGGCGGTCGGCGATTTCGGCGCCTCGTTCCGCCGCTCGTTCTCGCTCGGCCTCATGGTGATGGTGGTCAACGTCGTCGTCGCGCTGCTTGCGGGCCTTGCTTTCCGCCGGAGATTTCGCGGTGCGACGGCGCTCTTTTATCTGACCGTCGCAAGCCTCGTTGTGCCGTCGATCATCATCTCGCTTGGCATCGGCGTCGTCTTCCAGCAATTCGGCCTGAAACCCGCCTGGTATTCCTCCGGCTTTGGCGCCCATCTTACTTGGGCGCTGCCCTTCGGCGTGCTGATCATGTTTGCGGTCTTCAACCGGTTTTCGCCGGCCTATGAAGAGGCCGCTCGCGATCTCGGCGCGACGGCGTGGCAGACCTTTCGCCATGTGCTTTTGCCGATGATCGCCCCGAGCCTGATCGGCGTTGGTCTCTTCGGCTTCACGCTCTCCTATGACGAGTTCGCCCGCACGCTGATGACATCAGGCAGCTACAACACCCTGCCGCTCGAGATCTACGGCATGACGACGAACGTGACGACGCCGGTGCTCTACGCGCTCGGGACAGTCACGACGCTCTTCTCCTTCACCATCATCCTAGTCGCGCTGGCTGTCATCCTGATGCTGCGGCGCCGCCAGGCAAAGCTGAGCTAGGACCGATGCGCATTCTGATCGTCAATCCCAACACCACCCCTTCGATGACCGCCAAGGCAGCGACTGCTGCGCGGGCGGTCGCCGAACCCCACACGGAAATCCTCGCCCGCACATCGAAATCCGGTCCGGTCTCGATCGAAGGGCATTATGACGGTGCGATTGCGCTTCCGGGCCTGCTCGCGGAGATCCGTGACGGCGAAGCCGCGGGCGCGGACGCCGCCGTCATCGCCTGCTTCGACGATACGGGGCTTGAGGCGGCGCGCGCGCTAGCCCGCATGCCGGTGGTGGGCTTATGCGAATCCGCTGTCGCAACCGCAGCCATGGTGGCGCAGCGCTTCACCGTCGTGACGACGCTGGAACGTTCGCGGGTGCTGATCGAAAACCTGACCCGGCACTACGGCATGGCGGGCCGGGCGAAGGTGCGCGCCGCCGATATTCCCGTGCTTGAACTGGAGGACAAGTCCTCGAACGCCCTTGCCAAGCTGCGGAGCGAGATCGAACTGGCGCTTCATCAGGACGGCGCCGAGGCAATCGTGCTCGGTTGCGCCGGCATGGCGGATCTCGCCCGCATGCTCCAGGCCGACTATGGCGTGCCGGTCATCGACGGCGTGTCGGCCGCGGTCAAGCAGGCGGAAGCACTGGTGTCGCAGGGGTTGACGACCAGCAAGCGCGGCTCCTATGCAACGCCGCTGTCCAAGCACTACGCCGGCGCTGCGAGCGCATTGGCGCCGGCGTGAACATACGACGCCAAGTTCGTTTCACTTGATCTGGGCGCGCGTATCGCCGCAAAGCGATCAAGGAGTATCCGGAGGATGTCCCGATCGATGAACCCACCGAGCTTGCCGGCGAGCTCGGTCAACATCTCGCGGTGCTCGACCCGATGGAGCGATCGCCTACCAGCAACTCGAGCGCCGGGTCGGCGACAATCCCATCGATCTTCGCGCGCCGGTCGGCGGGTCTCTCGCAGACCGAGATCAACACCATCGTCAGGAGGGCGAAGATGTCCCAACTCCACCTGACGAAGCGTTGCCTCACGCAGAAGGACATGGCCGCCTTGCTCGACAGGAGCGACAAGACGGTTCGTCGCTGCTCAAGGCCATGCGCGAGAAGTTTTAGACAGCTACCGACGCTCTGGCGCCATGCTCGTGGCGGAGGAATAAAAAGCACACCCCGCACCACAGCCAGGGTGCGGGGTGACGGCCGTCACTAGGCCGGCTCTCGGAAAACTCGCATAGTTAGGGAACTCTGCTACCACGCCTTGCTTCGAACGGTGTCGCCCGCTGTTCACGAGCCAAGCAGCCAACCGCTGCCACGCTAAGTTCCCCGGGACCTTGCCCGCAGGCGCCCCCAACGGCAACACCGAGATCGATCCCGGGCAGTCGCGTCCAAGATGGAAAAGCAGCCCCGCGACATCGCTTCTTGCCGGTCCTTCGCGATCCATGACCCTCTGGAGCGGTTCATCGCGTTCTTGCAGGAGATTGTCGAAGAACGGCCGCGCATTCGGGTCTATATAGGAAGCGCGACGACGCAAAGGAAATCCGCGCTGCAAGCCCGCGTGAAGCTTGTGCAACATTCAAGCAAGTTGCCCTGCAGGATCTGGAGCAACAGTACGGCGCAATGAGAGCCGCGTTGAAATCGAGCCGGCTCACTCGCCACATGCACACGAACTCTGGAAGTTTGATAAGCCCTGCGACGGCAGTGAGCACCACGACGGCGAGGACCGCGACCGCCTTTGGCAGGTTTTCCAGCAGTCGGGTGACGAAAAGTAGGCAGATTGCCGCATGATCGAGGCGAACATCAGCGCCAACGGGCTGGGCGCTCCTGCCTTGTCGTTCACCGCCGACTGGCACAGGCCGCTGGCGACCGGATAGCCCTGTCCCATCGCGGCAAATAGGTTGGCGTCACCGATGCCAAGGACAGCAATCCAATCATCAAGATCCAGGAATGTCTTATTAGACCCTGTCGCGACGAGGATGCGGGGCCTTTAGAAGCACCATGACGGCGATTCCGCTTGCATCCCGGTCCGGTAAGGACGGACGCGTGATCGCTGCCCCATCCGCGACCCTTGACTCGAATGGCTTAGGACGACGTCTCGCAGAATAGTCGGCGAGCCCACAGGTTGATCATTTTCTGTGTAACTTATTCTCAAGGGTAGTTATTGACATGTTATACCAGTTGAGAAATATATCTCGAGAGGCCGGATGAGCGGCCCTACGAAAATTGCGCCTGACCGACCTGGTGAGGATTGCGGCATTGGGGAGATTTCTATGACATCGATCGCGCTGTTTGGTGCCGGTGGTAAAATGGGTTATCGGCTCGCCAAGAACCTTAAGGGTTCGTGCTTCGATGTGCGGCACGTCGAAGTCAGTGAGGCCGGGAAGGCGCGGCTTGCAAATGAACTCGGCATCGCGTGCGTTTCCGCAGATGATGGAATCAAGGGCGCCGACGTGGTCATTCTTGCCGTGCCCGATACCGTCATCGGCAAGGTCGCGTCTGCAATCTCCGATAAGCTGCAGCCGGGTACCATGGTCGTTGCACTCGATGCTGCGGCGCCCTTTGCGGGCCATCTGCCGGCACGCACCGATCTGACCTATTTCGTCACGCACCCCTGCCACCCGCCCATCTTCAACGATGAGACCGATCCGACCGCCAAGCGGGACTTCTTCGGCGGCATCGCGGCAAAGCAGCATATCGTGTCCGCTCTGATGCAAGGCCCTGAAACCGCCTATGCCCTGGGGGAGGAGATTGCCAAGGTCATCTGGGCGCCAGTCATGCGCTCGCACCGTGTCACGGTCGAGCAGATGGCGTTGCTTGAGCCGGGCCTTTCGGAAACGGTTTGCGCTTCATTGCTCGTCGTCATGCGCGAAGCCATGGACGAATGCGTCCGCCGCGGTGTTCCGAAGGAAGCGGCCCGCGATTTCCTGCTCGGCCACATGAATGTGCTTGGCGCGGTCATCTTTGAGGAAACGCCCGGCGTCTTCTCCGACGCCTGCAACAAGGCAATCGAATTCGGCAAGCCGGTGCTGATGAGGGATGACTGGAGGCGCGTCTTCGAGCCGGAAGAAATTGCCGCGAGCATCCACCGCATCACCTGACGAACGGCAAGATTTGAGGGCACCTTCGCCCGAAACAAGCAATCGCACGGGAGGGCCACCATCAATGGAGGGGTGGCCGAGGAAGCCTTGTGCCTAACTGGGAGAAGAATATGAAAGTTACCCGCAGACTGATCACCGTCGGCTTCGCCGCCGTCATGGCTGCAAGCGCCGCAATGCCGGCGTTCGCAGCCGATCTCATCGCCATCATTACGCCGAGCCATGACAACCCCTTCTTCAAGGCGGAAGCGGTTGGTGCTGAGGCCAAGGCGAAAGAACTCGGCTATGAAACGCTGGTTCTGGTGCATGACGATGACGCCAACAAGCAGTCGCAGCTGATCGACACTGCGATCGGCCGCGGTGCGAAGGCGATCATTCTCGACAACGCCGGCTCCGAGGCGTCAATTGCCGCCGTGAAGAAGGCGAAGGATGCAGGCGTTCCCTCCTTCCTGATCGATCGCGAGATCAACGCGACCGGCATTGCCGTCTCGCAGATCGTCTCGAACAACTACCAGGGCGCCCAGCTCGGTGCGGAAGAGTTCGTCCGCCTGATGGGCGAGAAAGGCAACTATGTCGAGTTGCTCGGCCGCGAAGCCGATCTCAACGCCGGCATTCGCTCCAAGGGTTACCACGACGTCATCGACGAGTTTCCGGAGATGAAAATGGTCGCCCAGCAGTCGGCCAACTGGAGCCAGACCGAGGGCTACTCCAAGATGGAGACAATCCTTCAGGCCAATCCCGATATCCAAGGCGTGATCGCCGGCAACGACACGATGGCCATGGGGGCGATCGCAGCGCTCCAGGCGGCCGGGCGCAAGGACGTCATCGTCGTTGGCTTCGATGGCTCGAACGACGTGCGCGACTCGATCAACTCCGGCGGCATCAAGGCAACTGTGATGCAGCCGGCCTACGCGCAGGCCCAGCTCGCGGTGCAGCAGGCGCATGATTTCATCACCACCGGCAAGGCTCCGGCGGAAGAGAAGCAGCTGATGGACTGCGTGCTCATCACCGCTGACAATGCCGACAAGCTCGAGACCTTCGCGCTCTCCCAGTAATCTTCCCGCGACTGCGCAAGGCGGGCCGATCCCCGCCTTGCGTTCACTGTTCATGACGGAGAATGGGAATGCCCAGGTTTCAGGCTGCATGCGCACTCGTGCTTGCCGGCGCTTTCGCGCTTGGCGGCTGCAAGCTCGTCAAAACGGAGGACGAGCAAAGGCAGACGGCGGCAGAGGCGTTCAATCCCGACAAGCTGGTTGCCGATGCCTGGGACACGAAGGTCGTTCCCTATCTCGAGCAACGCGCAGGTGTCTTCCAGGAGGTCTCGGCACTTACCGCACGTGACCTCAACGCTGCGGCGGAGAAGTATGGCCACAAGGAGAAGCAGGGCAACGCGCCCTGGACTTTTGCGGCAAAAATAGACGGTGTCATCGTCGGGGAAGAAACGAAATCGCGGGCGGCCTATGTCGACGTGGATGTCGATGGTGACGGCAAGGCGGATGTCCGCGTTTCGATCGGTCCCGCCATTCGCGGAACGGCACTGCGCGACAGCCTCGCATTCGTGAACTTCAACGAGTTCAAGAACCAGATCGAATGGGCGCAATACGGCAAATCGTTCAATGCCCACGTGAACGGCACTTTGCTCGAAAAGCTGCCGCGTGACGGTCTGACAGGCAAGACGATCAAGGCGACCGGGGCCTATCCGCTGCCGACCAAGGGCCAATTGCCACAATTCGTGCCCGCCACGATCACCGTCGGAGGTGGGGCATGAGCGATATGAATGAGGATGTCATTCTTGAACTCAAGGATGTCACCAAGGCCTATTCCGGCATCGTGGCGCTCAAGAAAGCCAATCTGAAACTCCGTCGTGGGGCGGTTAACGTCCTCGTTGGTGAAAATGGCGCCGGCAAGTCCACGATGATGCGCATCATCGCCGGCGTGGAACGGCCCACACTCGGCGAAATCTGGCTGGACGGCGAACTCATTCATCTCAATAGCCCCGCCGATGCGGTCAAGCACGGCATCGGTATCGTCTTTCAGGAGTTGAACCTGTTCGGCAACCTTTCCGTTGCCGAGAATATTTTTGCGACCCGCGAGCTCACCCGCGGTATCCGCGGTATCGATCACCGCGGCCAGGTCAAGAAAGCCAATGCGTTCCTCGACCGCCTGGAGGCGGGGATATCCGCGGAGACGCTGGCGGAAGATCTGCCGATCGGCCAGCAACAACTCGTAGAGATTGCCCGGGCGGTATCGCTCGACACGCGCATTCTGATCATGGACGAGCCTACCTCTGCGCTCAGTGCGGCAGAGGTCGATGTGCTGTTCCGCGTGATCGCGGATCTGAAGGCACGTGGCGTGGCGATCGTCTACATTTCCCATCGGCTGGAAGAGCTGATGCGTATCGGCGACTACATCACGGTGCTCAAGGATGGCCAGATCACCGGCCATGCCATGGTCAAGGATATCGATACGCGCTGGATTGTCCGCTCGATGATCGGCTCGGACGCCAAGGACTTTGCAAAGCAGGTCGATCACCAGCCAGGCGAAGAGATCTTCCGTACCGAAGACATCTGCCTGCCGAGGGCGCAAGGCGGCTATGCCGTTGATCACGTCTCGATTGGTGTGCGCAAAGGAGAAATCCTCGGCATCTACGGGCTGATGGGAGCCGGTCGCTCGGAACTCTTCGAATGCGTCATGGGGCGGCACGATCACTATACCGGTAAAATCTACGTCGAAGGCAAGGAACTCAAGGGAGGCGATACTACCCGGCGCATCCGTGAAGGCTTGGCGCTGATCCCCGAGGATCGGCAGCGTGAGGGGCTGGTGCAGTCCATGTCGATTGCCGACAACCTGACGATGGCGAGCCTCGGCCAGTTCCTGAAAGCCGGGTTTCACATCGACCTTGCGCGTGAAGCAAAGGCGATCGCCGATGCCATCCGCAACCTCTCGATCAAGGCGAAGAACCCGGAATTCGACGTGACGTCGATGTCGGGTGGGAATCAGCAGAAGGTTGTGATCGGCAAGGCGCTCATGACCGGACCGAAAGTCCTTCTCATGGATGAGCCTAGCCGGGGCATCGATGTCGGCGCCAAGGCCGATGTCTTTCTCACCATGCGCCGCCTGGCGGGCGAGGGGTTGGCAATCCTCTTTTCCACCTCCGATCTCGAAGAGGTGATGGCGCTATCCGATCGCATTGCGGTGATGAGCAACGGCCGGCTGGTGACGGTTATCGACCGCAAGGACGCGACCGAAGAAATGATCGTCTCGGCCTCAGCAGAGGGACACAAAACCAAAAGGATGCATGCGTGATGACGACAGCAACGCAAACTGCCGCCGCCGACGGCTTCTCCAGCGGCTCGGCGCTCCTGACGCTGATGAAGCTGAGGACATTCATCGCGCTATTTGCGGTGATAATCTTCTTCTCGATAGCCGCACCGAACTTCCTCTCGACCGCGAACATGATCCTGATGACGAAGCATGCGACGCAAAACGCGTTTCTCGCGATCGGCATGACCTTCGTCATCATCACCGGCGGCATCGACCTGTCCGTCGGTTCGATCGTCGGTCTCTGCGGAATGATCGCGGGCGGCCTGATCATGTACGGCGTGGCGCTTCCACTCGGCTACACGATGTATTTCAACGTCGTCGAGGTTGCCATCATCGTTGCGATCGTCGGTATCCTGATCGGCGCAGTCAACGGCCTGTTGATCACCCGATTGAATGTAGCGCCTTTCATTGCGACGCTCGGCACTCTCTATGTCGCGCGTGGCATGGCGCTGCTCTATTCCGATGGCCAGACCCTGCCCAATCTCACCGGGCGCGAGGACCTCGGCAATCAGGGCTTCAGCTATCTCGGCTCCGGCACGATCCTGGGGTTGCCCGTGTCTGTCTGGATCCTGATCGCTGTGGCTGCGGGGGCTGCCTATTTCGCCCGCTTCGTGCCGCTCGGCCGGCATATCTTCGCAGTTGGCGGAAACGAGCGTGCCTCCCGCATGTCTGGCATCCGGGTTAACCGGGTCAAGATGTTCGTCTATATGTTCTCCGGCTTCTGCGCGGCGATCGTCGGACTGGTGATTTCGTCGGAACTCATGGCCTCGCATCCGGCGACCGGTACCAATCTCGAACTCAATGCCATTGCAGCAGCCGTTCTCGGTGGTACATCCATGTCCGGCGGCCGTGGCACGATCGGCGGCACGATCATCGGCGCTTTTGTGATCGGCATTCTCTCTGACGGGTTGGTGATGATGGGTGTGAGTTCGTTCTGGCAGATGGTGATCAAGGGGCTGGTGATCATCGTGGCCGTCGTGGTGGATCAGGCTCAGCGCCGCCTGCAGCAGCGTGTCGCGCTCATGCAAATGGCAAAGGCGGGCTGAAAATGGCGAGGATCAAGGGCGCGTTGATCGGTTGCGGCTTCTTCGCCATTAACCAGATGCATGCTTGGCGCGAGCTGTCGGAAGTCGAGATCGTGGCGATCTGCGATCGTGATCCCGAACGCCTCAAGATCGTCGGCGATCAGTTCGACGTGGCTCGTCGCTACGCGTCGGCGGATGAGATGTTCGCCGAGGGTGGGTTCGATTTTGTCGACATTGCCACGACCGTTGGCAGTCATCGTGCTCTCGTCGAACTCGCCGCGCTCCACAAAGTGCCGGCGATCTGCCAGAAGCCGTTCGCGCCGACGCTCAACGATGCCAAGGCGATGGTAGCCGCGGCGGAAGAGGCAGGGATCGCGCTGATGATCCACGAAAACTTCCGCTGGCAGACGCCCATCCTGGCCGTCAAGGAAGTCATCGACAGTGGCGAGATTGGTACCCCGTTCTGGGGGCGCGTGTCGTTCCGCTCCGGCTTCGACGTGTTTTCAGGCCAGCCCTATCTTGCGAAGGGCAAGCGCTTCATCATCGAAGATCTCGGTATCCATTCGCTCGACATCGCTCGCTTTCTGTTCGGCGACGCCCTAACGCTGTCTGCCCGCACGTGCCGGATCAATCCGGATATCGCCGGCGAGGATGTGGCGACGATGATGCTCGGCCACGACAACGGTGTCACCTCGATCGTCGACGTCAGCTATGCGACGAAACTTGCCGAAGAGCCGTTCCCGCAAACCTTGATCGAGGTCGACGGAAGCGAGGGTACGCTGCGCCTTGGGCTCGGCTACAAGCTCGTCGTTTACGGTCCGGCCGGAGCGGTCGAGCGTGACGTCGCACCGAACTTGCTGCCCTGGGCCTCGAAACCGTGGCACAACATTCAGGAAAGCGTTGCTCTCATCCAGAGACACTGGATCGAGCGGCTGGCTTCCGGCCGCGCGCCTGATACGTCCGGGCGCGACAACCTCAGGACCTTCGCATTGGTGGAGGCTGCCTATCTCAGCGCCGAGCGTGACGAGACCATCGTCGTCGGAGACCTGTTGCGATGAAGGATGAGCTGTTTCGGCTCTATGGCACCGCCGAACGCGAGCCGGAAAGCCGCACGCTCGTCGCCGGCAATCTGAGCATGTCTTTTCAGGACGGCAGCCTGCGCAGCTTGCGGTTCGGCGGCCATGAGGTGCTGCGCGCAATCTCCTTCCTCGTGCGAGACAAGGATTGGGGCACCTGCAGGGCTCGGCTGAGCGACCTGAGGATCGCGGAAGACGAGCGAGCCTTCTCACTCACCTATGTCGCACGCTTTACAGCCCCTTCCGGGGCCAATCTCGATTGCGATGTCGCCATCTCCGGCTCGGCAACGAGCGTGCATTTCTCGGCTGACTATATGAGCGATGCGGATTTCGAAACCGCCCGTGCTGGTTTCGTGGTCTTGCATCCGGTCATCGGTGTTGCAGGACAACCGGTCGCAATCACCCACGATGACGGCTCGGCGGAAGAGGCACGCTGGCCCGATACGATCGAACCTTGGCAACCGTTCAAGAACATTTCTCAGATCACCCACCGTGTGGCGCCCGGTATCATGGCGACAACGAAGTTCATTGGCAATGTATTCGAGATGGAGGATCAACGCAACTGGACCGACGCCTCCTACAAGACCTACGTGCGGCCTTTGGCTTTGCCGTGGCCCTATCTCGTGCCGCAGGGTGAGCGCTTCAGCCAGCGGATCTCCGTAGAGGTGCTTGCCGAGAGGAATGCGGAGATTGCAGCCGACCGCTCGGATGCGATATCCATCAGGCTCATCCCGACGAATGTAAGACTTCCCGCGATCGGCGTAGGGCTGCGACCCGAGTGTCGCCGGGAAGAGTTGGCTTCGCTCGATATTTTGAAGGCCATCGGCGCGGAACATCTGATCGCCCATTTCGATCCCGCTGCGGGACATGGCGTGGAGGCCCTGAAGGGTTACGCTGCGATTGCGGCCGGGTCCGGCCTCAAGGTGACGCTGGAGGTTGCGGTGCCTTGCCTAAGACCTCTCGAAGAAGAGATGGCGCAATTTGCCACGATGGTTGATCAGGCCAAGCTCCTACTCGATACGCTGTTTGTTTGCCCGTCGGTCGATCGACAATCGACGCCGCCGGGGAGCAAGTGGCCGGAATGTCCCGCGCTTGGCGACGTCTACGCTGCTGCGCGCGTCGCCTTTCCCGGCCTTCGGCTCGGTGGCGGAATGATGAGCTACTTCACCGAACTCAATCGCAAGCGCGTGCCGCCGGATCAGATCGACTATATCTGCCACGCGACCAACCCGATCGTGCATGCTGCCGATGATCTTTCGGTCATGCAGACCTTCGAGGCGCTGCGTCATGTCGTCAACTCCACCCGCGCTATCTACGGCAACAAGCCGTATCGCATTGGGCCCTCGACGATCGCGATGCGTCAAAATCCTTACGGCAGCGCCACCAAGGACAATCCGATGGGTTCGCGTATCCCCATGGCGAATGTCGATCCGCGGCACAATGGCCAGTTCGGTGCTGCCTGGACGCTGGCCTATGCGGCAACGGTAGCGCCGGCGGCGCTGGACGTTCTCACCCTTTCGACGCTTGCGGGTCCATTCGGGCTTTTGGCCGGCGAGGGAGAAGGAACGGTCAGCGGCGAGTTGCGACCGCTGGCGCATGTCCTTGCGCGACTTGCGTCCATGTCCCACGAGTTGCTCTTCGCCGTCGAGACTACCCGGCCCGATGCCGTGTTGGGACTGGCCTCACAGAAGCGGCTTCTCCTGGTCAATATCACCTGCGATGAGCAGACGGTCATCTTGCCGGCAAATCCAAGGAAGGTCTCAACGATCGCGGATGGTGGCGAGCTCACAGCGCAGCATCAGCTTACGTTGGCGCCTTACGCCTGTATCGATGTCGCTCTTTGAGCGCTATCCCTGGGTCTTGAGAGCGTAGAGCGCGCGTGAGCGTTCGAGGTGCTTGACCATCGCCCGTTCGGCCAGATCGGCATCGCGGCTCTCGATGGCGCGGATGATTTCCTCATGTTCGGAGAGCGTAAAATTCTCGCGACCCGTCCAGATGAGCATTTCGGTATGGTAGGACTTCAGCCACCCCAGCATCGCGCCGCTGACGGCTACAAAGATCGGATTACCCGAAATCCTGGCGATGCATTGATGAAACTCCATATCCGCATCGATGAAGGCATCCGCGTCGCCAAGGCTCTGCTTTTGCTTGTCGAGAAGTGCGTAAAGTTCATCGATATGCGACGAGGTTGCCTTGGCCGCCGCCTCCCGGATCATGCCGCGCTCGAAGAAGATGCGCGCGTTCTTCAGATGCTCCAGCGTATCTGCGGAACCGGAGAGCATAAGTTTTGCCGGCAGGTCGACCTGCTTGATGATGGATTCGGCGGTAATGCGCAGCACCTTGGCGCGCTCGCCTTGCGAGATTTCGACGAGTCCCTTTCCGGCGAGCGCCTGCATAGCTTCGCGAATGGCCGGACGACCGACACCGTAGCGTTCCATGAGTTCGCGTTCGGACGGCATATCGTCGCCAGCCTTGAGCTCGCCGGCTTCGATCATCTGCTTCAGACGAGCGAAGACCTCGTCGGACAGTTTCTTGCGCACAATCGGTTCGGAAACGACGTTCATGAGTCACCTGATTTCGACAGGTTTGAATATGCATCAAGTTAGATCGCCGCAATAGCCTGTCAGCCGATGGCTTGCAATAACATAAATACTCATTATACCAGTTAGCAAGCTTTAACTTGAGGTCTGAGAGAACCATGATCCGCCTGACCTATCGCATAGAGACTCCCGGCTCGGTGGAAGCGCTGGCGGCCAAGATTGCCAGCGATCAATCGACGGGAACCTTCGTCGCATTGCCGGGCGAGACAGAGGAATTGAAGGCGCGTGTGGCCGCCCGTGTCGTCGCCATACGCCCCCTCGTTTCGTCGGATCGCGCGTCCTTTCCCGATGAGGCCCACGGAGCAACGCATTTTAACCGTGCGGATGTCGACATTGATTTCCCCCTGGATGCCATCGGGACCGATCTCTCGGCATTGATGACGGTCGCGATCGGTGGGGTTTTCTCGATCAAGGGCATGACCGGCATCCGCGTAGTCGGTATGCAGCTGCCAGAGGCGTTCGCCGCAGCGCATCCTGGTCCGCAGTTCGGCGCGCGCGGCAGTTTGGCTCTGACGGGGGTGAGTGCGCGCCCGATCATCGGAACCATCGTCAAGCCGGCGCTTGGCTTGCGGCCAATCGAGACCGCCGAGATGGTTGGCGAGCTGATCGACGCGGGCGTCGATTTTATCAAGGACGATGAAAAGCTGATGAGCCCGGCCTATTCGCCGCTTAGGGAGCGCGTGGCCGAAATCATGCCACGCATTCTCAACCACGAGCAGAAGACCGGCAAGAAGGTCATGTATGCCTTCGGCATCAGTCATGCCGATCCGGACGAGATGATGCGCAATCATGACATTGTGCTTCAAGCCGGCGGCAACTGCGCCGTGGTCAATATCAACTCGATCGGGTTTGGCGGTCTCGCCTTTCTGCGCAAACGCTCTGGCCTCGTGCTCCATGCCCATCGCAACGGCTGGGATATCCTCACGCGCCATCCCGGTCTTGGTTTCGAGTTTTCGGTCTGGCAGCAATTCTGGCGTCTGCTCGGTGTCGACCAATTCCAGATCAACGGCATTCGCGTGAAATATTGGGAGCCAGACGAGAGTTTCGTCCGCTCCTACAAGGCCGTTAGCACGCCGTTGTTTTCCGAAAAGGACGTGGTGCTGCCGGTTGTCGGCTCGGGCCAATGGGGTGGACAGGCACCGGATACGATTGCGGCTACTGGGGGCTCTACCGATCTTCTCTATCTTTGTGGGGGCGGTATCGTCAGTCATCCCGGCGGCCCGGGCGCCGGCGTGAAGGCGGTCAAGCAGGCCTGGGAAGCCGCCGTCGCCGGAGTACCGCTGGAAACCTACGCGATGGACCATCCCGAGCTTGCACAATCCATTGAGAAATTTGCAGATGGCAGGGCGGCCTGAGACATGACGCGACCGCTGATCAGCTACTACGGCGATGATTTTACCGGCTCGACCGACGTCATGGAGGCGTTGTCCTCCAACGGTGTGGAGACCGTGCTGTTTCTAAAGGTGCCGGACGCGGCGCTATCGTCGCGTTTCCCCGAGGCAAGCGCGTTCGGACTGGCCGGGACAAGCCGTAGCGAGACGCCGGAATGGATGGACGTGCATCTGCGCAAAGCCTTTGAATGGCTGAGAACACTCGACGCGGAACTTTGCCACTACAAGGTTTGCTCGACCTTCGATTCCGCTCCGCATGTTGGCAATATTGGTCGGGCGATCGAGATCGGCCGCACCGTCTTTGGTGCTATGACCGTACCGCTCATCGTCGGCGCTCCGCAGATACGTCGCTATACGGCGTTCGGCGAACTGTTTGCCGCGTACCAGGGCGTAAACCATCGCATCGATCGTCACCCGGTGATGTCGCGTCATCCGGTCACGCCGATGGATGAGGCAAATCTACTGCGGCATCTTTCCCGCCAGACGAAGCTGTCATCGGCCCTCGTCGATGTCGTTTCGCTTTTCACGGACGCCCGGCCGGAGAAGACGGATGTAATGCTTCTCGACGTCCTCGATGCGGCAACCCAAACCGCCGCCGGTTCGCTGCTCTGGAACCAACGGCGCCAGAACGGCCGCTTCGTTTGCGGCTCCTCGGGCGTCGAGTACGCACTACTGCCGGCCTGGCGAAGCGAGGGGATCCTTGGCGACAAGCCCGTCTTTGCCGCAGCCGGCCCGGTCGACCGACTAGCTGTCGTTTCCGGCAGCGTTTCGCCGACGACCGAGCGGCAGATCCGGCACGCGATAGCAAACGGCTTCGAGGGCATCATGCTCGATCCCATTGCGCTGTCGCGCGAACCGGAGGGTCCGGCGATTGCGATCGCCGTGGAGGCCGCACTCGAGGTGTTGAAGGAGGGCCGTAGCGTCATTCTGTATACTGCGCTCGGGCCGGCAGCCGACAGGGGCGGCGATCTGTCGAACAGTGCGCGCCACCGACTCGGCCGTGCGCTTGGCCGCATCCAGGCGGCGCTTGTTTCGCGTGCGGAATTGGCGCGGGCTGTTGTCGCCGGCGGGGACACGTCGAGCCATGCCCTTGGCGAGATGGGCATCTCTGCCTTGACCCTTAAAATGCCGCTGCCCCAGACGCCCGGTTCGCCGCTCTGCATCGCGCATGGCGGTCCATTGGACGGCTTGGAGATCGCGCTCAAGGGCGGCCAAGTGGGCGGCGACAACTACTTCTCGATGATCCGCGCCGGTCGATCCTAATTCACAACCTGTGAACTGACGAGAAGGCCTGCTGGCATACGAGCGTTACTTGAAATCGCATCGAAGCGGGGGAAGTGGTTCGCGCGACCAAGACGCGCGTCTGCATTTCTGGTCCGACAGCCTCTGAAGCAAAAGCGATCACCGGTTCGAATCCAGTCAAGGCGAGGGACTACGTGCTCGGTTGCGGTGACGGGAATTTCAGAATGTTGTGCGAGCGACGAGGGCGAATGCCAGGGCGGCTGCCGTAAAGGCTTCGAGCTTATCACTTCGCTTGGTCATTGTATTCGTCCTGATCTGATGATGTTTTCGACGCCAAGGCGTCAGATTGCTTTGGCTAGACGCAGACCATCATAGATGGCCGCATGCGTGTTTCTTGCGGCGACCGCATCGCCAATTCGAAAGAGTTGGAAAGCGCCCTCGGGATTGCGCACGATCGATTGCGGTCGACCGTCGATCAATGCATCGTGAGAAATTTCGCCGTGATTGCTCGACGACGGTTTCAGTTCGAAGTAAAGGTCATCGAGTGGCCTAGTCCCGTGGTTTATAACAACCTGGTCAACAATTCTCGTTTGCTGCACGTCTCCATAATCGCTGCCAACGGACGCCACCAGTTGATTGCCATCGCGCTCAACTTTGCTCAGCCTGTAGGTAACCGTGAAAGCGACGTTCAGTTTCTGCATCGAGCGCATGTATGGCACGAGGTTCATGCTCATTACTTCTGGCGCGAACGAGCGGTGCGGCGTCATGACTTCCACCCTTGCGCCGGCTGTCGCCAGTATCTCTGCCGCCTGAAGACCTGCATGGTCTCCCGCGTCATCGAAAACCAGCACGTTCATCCCAGGCTTTACGTCGCCCGAAATGATATCCCAGGAAGAGGCGACAAGATCGTTCCCTTGTGACAGGACTTCGGTATGTGGATATCCCCCCGTCGCCACAATCACGACCTCGGGCTTTTCCGCGAGAACCACGTCTGCTTCCGCCCAGTTGTTGAAATGAAACACGACGCCAAGTTTCTCGCACTGGCTCATGCGCCAGTCGATAATGCTAATCATTTCCTGTCGTCTGGGATTTTGCGCCGTCAGGCGAAGCTGGCCGCCCGGTTGGTTTGCCGCTTCGAAGACCACGACATGATGACCGCGCTCGGCACAAACGCGGGCGGCTTCAAGGCCGCCAGGCCCCGCACCGACAATGACGACTTTCTTGCGGGTGGCCGCTCGCTCAATCGTGTGGGGCTGACTTGTTTCACGTCCTGTAGCGGGATTATGAATGCAATAGGCGGCGCCGCCCTGATAAATGCGGTCAAGGCAGTAATTGGCACCGACACACGGACGGATGTCGTCCTCTCGCTTCTCTACAATCTTGCGGACGATGTGTGGGTCAGCAATATGCGCGCGCGTCATGCCCACCATATCAACCTTGCCGGAGGCAATTGCGAAACGTGCTGTTGCTACGTCAGGGATCTTAGCCGCGTGAAAGGTTGGAAAATTGGTCGCGGCTCGAATCTCGCCCGCAAAATCAAGATGCGGCGAGTTAGCCATGCCTTGAATAGGAATGAGGTCGGTCAATCCTGCATCGGTGTCGATGTGGCCGCGCACAACATTCAGAAAGTCGATGAGGCCGCTATCCTTAAGCCGGTGTGAGATCGCGATCCCCTCATTCTTGTCCAAACCCCCGGGTAGCCGTTCGTCACCGGTGTATCGAATCCCGACGATAAACTCAGTGCCCACTCGTCTACGAATGGCCTTCAAGACGTCAAACGTGAATCGCAGCCGGTTCTCAAGACAACCGCCATATGGGCTATCTAGCTCGTTGGTGAGTGGTGACCAGAACTGATCGAGCAGATGGCCGGAAGCCTGAACCTCGATACCATCCATTCCTCCTGCCTGCATACGCTCGGCTGCATCAGCATAGTCGCTGATGATGCGCTCGATGTCCCAGTCTTCGATCTTTTTTGGAAATGCGCGATGGGCTGGCTCCTGCTCGTGCGAGGGAGAGACAATCGGCAACCAATGCTCGGCGTCCCATCGTGTGCGGCGACCCAGATGTGTAATTTGGATCATCACCGCCGCGCCATGCTCGTGAATGGCATCCGTCAAGTCCCTGGTCCACCGGACGACTTCATCCTTGTAGACATGGATATTGTTAAAGCCCGGTACGCTGTCTTTCGAAACGACCGCCGATCCCGCGGTCATTGTCAGTGCAACGCCGGCCCTCGCCCTTTCAACGTGATATGCGCGGTAGAGCTCCTTAGGCATGCCATCCACGGCATAAGCCGGCTCATGCGACGTGATCATTATGCGGTTTCGAAGGGCCAAATGCTTAAGTTTATATGGTTGCAGTAGGGGGTCATTCGACATCGGCCTGGCTCCAACTAAGACAAATTCGTCAGACCGTAATCGTAAATGTACACTAATGTCAATTTAGAAAACACAGAAGTCGTGTTAGAAGACACAAAAGTCATCCTACATAACATGATAGTCGCTTTTGACGACGACTGTGTACATTTTTATTGTTTTTAGCACCTCCGTTTGCTAGGAGAGACCCATGGAACACTTGTCTGGTGACAACGGAGCGCGCAGTTCGAGGGAGGGGTGGCTAGAGGCTGCCTACGAGATCCTGATCGAATCTGGTGTGGACTCAGTGAAGATTCTACCGATGGCGAAGAAGCTCAATACGGCACGCACGAGCTTTTATTGGTTCTTCAAAGATCGCGAGACACTGCTAGAGGCGCTGATTGGGCGCTGGCGTGACCTAAACACAGGAAACATCGTCAAGCAGTCGGAGGCCTATGCTGAGTCTATCGCTGAAGCGATGCTGAATGTAATCGACTGCTGGTTGGACAATAAACTGTTCGACGCCCAGTTCGAATTCGCGGTCCGGAGCTGGGCGCTTCAGTCCGAGGATATCCTCTCTGAGGTCCAGAACGCGGACGACGCGAGGCTTCGGGCGCTCGAAAAGATGTTCATCCGGTTTGGATGCGAAGACATCACTGCCGATGTGCGTGCTCGCACGACCTATATGGCGCAGATCGGCTACATTTCGATGCAGACGAGCGAGGATCTCGCCGTCCGCATGGCCCGGATACGCGAATACGTCACGATTTTTACTGGACAAGCACCGCAGCAAAGAGAGCTCGACCGCTTCTTTGCGCGCCACAACTACTCGACCTAAGAGAGCGCCGGGACATGAGCGGATCATTGCGGGTCGGAGTGGGTGGTGGAAGTGGCTGGCTGGCAACCGCTATTGCCAAATCCGTGCTCGATTTGAGGTTCGTTCTTCGCGATGCATTGACACTTTCGTACCGTTCCGTTCGGACCTATTCCAGGGGTGCATTGGACAACCGATAATCAGGAGCTGGCCGATCGCTCGCACGTGATCATCCTCTCGAATTCGTCCCGCTGAATGGGCTTGTCTCTCATCGATGCGGGTTCCAAACTGGTCATTTCCGTACTGGCGGGAATTACCGTCCGCCAACTGTCGACCCCCACGGAACAAACCGTGTCGTTCGTGCAATGCCCAACGCAGCTGCGGACGTTCGCGGGTCATGGACACCGTGGGTGGCTTCACCAGAAGTCGATCAAGTTGAGTGATGAATTCTACCAACCGGCAGTTGTGTCTCTGTTGGTGGGAACAGGCAGACTGTCCGAGCGACAGAATGGTTCACCTTCCAGGCCTTTAGACGCGTCCCACGACTTTCAAGGCACCACAGCCGCAGCGATGAAGCTATGGAGAAGGTCGGATTTGCGGCCGCAATCGCTCGTGGCCGCCAGGCGGCCGAAAGGAAATCGGTGAGTTTGGGAGAGCAAATCTCCCGCCTCCCGCTGAGTGGGCGACCAGTGGCACCTCCCGCTTGATCACGCGCCACGAAAAGAGGGAACATTTATGCGAACACTTCTAACGTCAACATGTCTGATAACTGAGCTTTTTGACCTCACGCCTGCCGCCAATGCTGCTGAGTGCGGCACGAAGCTGCCGACACGTTCGGTGCATCGAGCCGTCAAAAGCTCGTCAAGGTCCAGTTACCACTCGCGCTTCCGACGATAATGGCAGGAATAACCAGACGATCATGATGGCTTTGGCGATGGTCGTCGTGGCGTCGATGATTGGCGTACATGGCCTCGGTTCAGCAGCACCGGCAGGCGGCCCATGGTTAACGATCGTTTGATGGAATCAAAATCCGCTTTTCGGCCCTGATCCCAAGGCTTCCGTGCAATCGGGCCTGTCGAAGGCAGAACTTAATGATCGCTACGGTCACATCGTCGACGCGATATCAACATCGAGATTCCGTCAGGTCGCATTGAGGTCATAATGGGGCTTTCTGGCTCCGGAAAGTCCACCCTCATCCGCCATATCAATCGATTGATTGAGCCGACAACGGGCGAGCTCCTTATCGACAACGTGGATGTCGTGAACTTACGCGCTAGCGAACTGCAGCAGTATCGCCGGCACTCGCGCAGCACGCGTTGACGCCCAACCGGAGTCATCAGCGCGGCGGACGCACCCTGGAAGAGTCGAGCTACCTTCAATTCACCGAGTGATCCTGAGAAGCCGCAAGCAACGGAGGTGAGCGTGAACAGCGCGATAGCGGCAAGAAAAACGTCCCGCGGGCCAAACCGTTCGGCCAGCCAGGCGGCCGCTGGGATGAACACGACTGCGTCCATCGGGAACTCGACAGCATGGTGATCGGCTGCAATCCTTCCTGGCAAGTAATGGGGTAGGTTTCACTGGGCGAGATCCCCCGAA
Source organism: Ensifer sp. YR511 (assembly GCF_900103045.1). NCBI lineage: Bacteria > Pseudomonadati > Pseudomonadota > Alphaproteobacteria > Hyphomicrobiales > Rhizobiaceae > Ensifer > Ensifer sp. YR511. The sequence continues at coordinate 35,345 of NZ_FNGR01000036.1, read as the reverse complement.
CTACCGACACGGACGCCTACGTTGCATCAATTCCAAGCTTGTCGAGCGCGGCGTTTCTCCATCCACGAATGCGAAGCCGCCGATCGTTGCCGCGGCGATCAAGCCGTTAGCGAACATCCTGTGGGCACTGCTACCATAGGACGTTCAGGCTGGGGTTGCGTCACGCGAGAATGGTCCTGGCAATATCGGCGGCCGCACCGACATGCGCCCGGCAAGCGGCTTCGGCACGGTCAGGATCGTTCTTATCGATCGCAGCGAAAATCTCCCGGATCTGCGCCGGGCCCGAGACTGTCCGATTGGTGGTCGAAAGCGTCATCACGCGAAGGCGCGAAATACGGCTGTTCAATCGACTGACGATGTCCCAAGCGATGTTGTGGCCACCTGTTTCAAAGATGATCCGATAAAACTCGGTCGTCGCATCGAGGATACCGGGTGGCGAGTTTTCCTTGGACGTACGGTCGAGCTCGTTCAGCGCAACACGTAGTCTGCCCTTGACGCCCGCATCCGCGGCACGGGCGCAATCGGCGACGGCGGTCGCCTCGAGCGCTGCCCTGATCTCATAGATCTGCCGAGCGTCATCCCAGCTGATCGTGGCAACGATCGGGCCCTGCTTTGCCAGCATCTCCACAAGACCCTCCGCTTCCAGGTGGCGGATGACCTCGCGGATGACCGAGCGCGAGACGCCGAGCTGGTCGCAGAGCGTTCTCTCTACCAACCTTTCGCCCGGTTCGAACAAGCCGCTGATGATCGCGCGCCGCATGCGCCCGAGCGCAATCTCTCGCAGGGTTGCGGGAGGGGTTTCGATCCGCAGGGCGGCCAGTGTGTCAGTGTTTTTGGTCATATCTCCCTCTACCTGCAAAAAATCTTCAACGCAAGGACTTGACACGCGGTCTTACGGTATACCAACATACGAGAAGACAAATCTACTGGAGATCGCCAATGTCCGCCACGGTTCGAAAAACTCTTCTGCATGTGGAACAGACGTTCATCGAAGGGGGGAAAGAGACGGTGAGGCCGCTGACGTTGATCGCCGCCATTGCGGTCGTGAAGAATCCCTGGGCCGGACGAGGTTTTGTCGAAGACCTCAAACCGGAAATACATGAGGTCGCGCCGGTGCTTGGCGAACTCCTGACGAAGATGATTATCGATACGGCCGGATCCGGGGAAAAGGTCGAAGCCTACGGCAAGTCTGCGGTGGTCGGGCTTGATGGCGAGATCGAGCACGCTTCAGCGCTGATCCATACTCTACGTTTCGGCAACCATTACCGCAGCGCCGTCGGCGCAAAATCCTACCTCGCTTTCTGCAATACGCGCGGCCCGGCCAATGCGCCAATCACGATCCCTCTGATGGACAAGAACGATGAGGGGCGCCGCTCGCACTACCTGACCATTCAGTGCGCCATTCCCGATGCTCCGGCAGCCGACGAGATTGTTGTGGCGCTTGGCGCATCCATCGGTGGCCGGCCACATCACCGAATTGGCGACCGCTACCAGGACCTGAAGGAGCTGGGTCACAATGTTGAAAACCCTGCAGCGGTCTAAGACCCCTTCGGGCGTCGCCTATGTTGATCAGGGCGAGGGTGACAAAACCGTCATCCTCATCCACGGAGTAGGGATGCGGATCGAGGCGTGGCAGCCACAGATCGACTTTCTCGCGCGCCACGCACGGGTGGTTGCGGTCGATCTGCCTGGCCATGGCTCGTCTGCGCCACTCGATAAGTCCGCGGATTTGCCGAACTTTGTGGAGTGGTTTGGGAGTTTCATTGACGAATTGGACCTCGGCCGCGTCAATGTCGCCGGGCACTCGATGGGAGCGTTGATCGCAACAGGTGCTGTTGTCACCTTTCCCAAGAAGGTTGGTCGAGTGGCGTTACTCAACGGCGTCTACAAGCGCAGCCTCGCCGCCCGCAAAGCTGTCGAAGCGCGTGCGGACGAGATCTTCAGTGGCACCTTTGATCGTCATGCGCCGCTCAGTAGATGGTTTTCGGCGGACGAAAGGGATGGCGACGCCTATCGCTGCGTTAGCGAGCTGCTGCAGGCAGTCGATGCCTTCGGCTACGCGGCGGCCTATCGCGCCTTTGCGACCGGAGATTCCGTCTACTCTGACTGCTGGCCGAATGTCTCGTGCCCGGCGCTTTTTCTGACTGGCGCCGGCGATCTGAACTCGACTGCCGCCATGGCAAAGGACATGGCCGCAGCCGCGCGCAACGGCAAAGCGGTGGTGATTGCTGGCCATCGCCACATGGTGAACCTCACAGCACCGGAGGAGGTGAACGAGGCACTCATGAATTGGTTGAATTGGGAGGTGGAGAAATGACTTTTGACGCCCGATCGCTGCGGGATGCATTCGGTGCCTTTTTGACAGGGGTGACAGTGGTCACGTCCTGGAGCGAAGAGGGAGCGCCGATCGGTTTTACCGCAAACAGCTTTACAAGCGTATCTCTCGATCCGCCACTGTTGCTTGTTTGTCTTGCGAAGACCTCGCGGAATTGCGCGGCGTTGACCAGTTCCAAAGGCTTCGGCGTGAACATCTTGTCCGAAAGCCAAAAGGAGGTATCGAACACCTTCGCCCGGCCCGTTGAAGATCGCTTTGCCGCCGTCGAATGGCGCAAAGGCCCCCATGGCGCGCCGGTGTTCGCAGACGTCGCGGCGTGGTTCGACTGCGCATCACACGATGTCGTGGATGCCGGAGACCATGTGATATTGATCGGCCGCATCGAGGCCTTCGAAAATAGCGGCATGACCGGCCTCGGTTACGCCCGCGGCGGCTACTTTACACCTGCGCTTGCAGAAAAAACCTTGCTCGCTTCGGCAGACGGCGCTCTTCTGCTTGGCGCTGTGGCCTTACAAGGCGACAAAGTTTTGCTCGTCGAAGACGGCAAGGGAGGGTGGACGCTGCCCTTCGTCGAGAAGGCCGAGAGCCAGGGCCTTGAAGGATTGGAGAGCCACCTTGCAGAGACGAGCGGGCTCACGGTCCAGACGGGCCTGCTCTATTCCGTCTACGAAGATACGAAAACGGGCCGCCAGCACGTCGTCTATCGGGTCGAGCTCGGAGATGGTGCTTCTCAAACGGGTCAGTTCTTCCCGATAGACGCTCCCCCGCTGACCGAAATCTCGGATTCCGCTGTGCGCGATATCGTCAAACGCTATGGCGTCGAAAGCACCCTCGGCAACTTCGGAGTCTACTTCGGCAATCAGGAAAAGGGCCGCGTCCATGCCGTGGCCGCGAAAGGATAAATCGATGAAATTCTCGCTCTTTGTTCATATGGAACGCCTGGACGCCAGCCAGAACCATCAGGAACTCTATGAGGAGTTCATCGAGCTTTGCGAAATTGCCGATAAGGGCGGCATGCACGCGATCTGGACCGGCGAGCATCATGGCATGGACTTTACCATCGCCCCGAACCCCTTCATCAACATCGCCGACCTCGCGCAGCGGACGAAGAACGTCCGGCTTGGTACCGGTACTGTGATTGCGCCCTTTTGGCATCCGATCAAGCTTGCCGGCGAAGCGGCGATGACCGACATCATCACCGGCGGCCGCCTCGACCTCGGTATCGCCCGCGGTGCCTACAGCTTCGAGTACGAGCGTCTGTTGCCAGGTCTTGATCCCTGGGGTGCGGGCCAGCGCATGCGCGAACTGATCCCGGCGGTCAAGGGCATCTGGGCCGGTGACTACACGCATGATGGAGAGTTCTGGAAGTTTCCCTCGACCACGTCCGCGCCGAAGCCGGCTCAACAGCCGCATCCGCCGATCTGGGTGGCAGCGCGCGATCCAAACAGCCACGAATTCGCCGTCGCCAATGGCTGCAACGTCCAGTGCACGCCGCTCGCCAACGGCGAGGCCGAGATCGCCAGCCTGATGGAACGCTTTAATGCGGCCTGCGATAAGTCGCCGGAGGTGGCACGGCCGAAGATCATGCTGCTCCTCCACACCTATGTCGGCAGCGGTCTGGCCGATATCGACCAAGCGGCCAAGGAGGTCAGCACCTACTACAATTACTTCTTCGCCTGGTTCAAGAATGAACGACCTATCAACCAGGGACTAATCTCTCGTCTGAGTGATGAGGAGCTTGCCGCCAACCCCAATCTGACGCCCGCGAAGATGCGGGCGAATATGCCGATCGGTACGGCGGACGAGGTGATCCAGCGTTTGAAGGTCTACGAAGACCTCGGCTTCGACGAATACTCGTTCTGGATCGACACAGGCATGAGCTTCCAGCGCAAGAAGGCGTCGCTCGAACGCTTCATCGCCGACGTGATGCCGGCTTTTAAGTGAGGCCGCCATGCAGAGCTTCCAGCAATATATCGATGGGCAATTCGAGGACGGACAAGCCCGTTTCAACTCGATAGACCCTGCCACCGGCGACGCATGGGCTTCGATGCCCGAAGCGCGAGAGGACGACGTCGACAGGGCCGTCAAAGCGGCCGAACGCGCGCTTTGGAACGGCGCCTGGCCGGCGATGACGGCAAGCGCCCGCGGCAAGCTGCTCTACAGGCTTGCCGACCTAGTACAGGCAAACGCGCCTCGGTTGGCAGAGCTTGAAACCCGCGACACCGGCAAGATCATTCGCGAAACCTCGGCGCAGATCGCCTATGTCGCGGAATACTACCGCTACTATGCGGGCCTCGCCGACAAGGTCGAGGGCGCCACCCTCGCGATCGACAAGGCGGACATGGATGTCTGGACCAGGCGTGAGCCGATCGGGGTCGTGGCTGCGATCGTACCGTGGAACAGTCAACTTTTTCTGGCTGCCGTCAAGATCGGTCCGGCGCTGGCTGCCGGCTGCACACTCGTCGTCAAGGCATCCGAGGATGGTCCAGCACCGATGCTGGAGTTTGCCCGCCTTGTGCATGAGGCAGGCTTCCCCAACGGCGTCGTCAACGTCGTCACGGGCTTTGGCCCGTTCTGCGGCAGCGCACTCACCCGGCATTCTGGTGTTTCGCATATCGCCTTCACGGGGGGGCCATCCACCGCGGCGCAGGTAGTGCGCAATTCTGCAGAAAACCTTGCGAGCACGTCGCTGGAACTCGGCGGCAAGTCGCCCTTCATCGTCTTTGCCGATGCAGATCTCGAAAGTGCCGCCAACGCCCAGATCGCGGGCATTTTTGCTGCCACCGGCCAGAGCTGTGTCGCGGGGTCGCGCCTGATCGTCGAGGCGTCGATCAAGGATCGCTTCGTCGCCATGCTGAAGGTGAAGGCCGAAGCAATCCGAATTGGCACGCCCCTCGACATGGCGACCGAGGTTGGCCCGCTCTGCACGCGCCGCCAGCGCGAGCACATCGAGAAAATCGTCGCTGCCTCTGTCGACGCTGGCGCGAAGACGGTTACCGGTGGTCGGGCAGGGGATGGGCCAGGCTTCTTCTACCTGCCGACAATCCTCGACTGCGACGGCGTCAATTCGCCATCCGTGGAAACCGAACTGTTCGGCCCTGTCCTGTCAGTGATGTCGTTCTCCAGCGAGGACGAAGCGGTGCGGCTCGCCAATGAAACTCCCTATGGTCTGGCCTCCGGGGTCTTTACCCAGAACCTCACCCGCGCACACCGGATGAGCAAGCGAATCCGAGCCGGCATCGTCTGGGTCAACACCTATCGAGCCGTTTCACCGATTGCGCCGTTCGGCGGCTATGGCCAGTCCGGCCACGGACGTGAAGGCGGGCTCGCGGCGGCGCTCGACTATACAAAGACGAAGACGGTCTGGCTCCGAACCTCGGACGAGCCATTCCCCGATCCCTTCGTGATGCGGTGAGCCCATGTACTACGAAATCCGCTCATACCGGCTGAAGAACGGTGGCGTCCCCGAATACCTCAAGGTCGTGGGCGAGACGGGGATCACCATTCAAAAGCGCCACCTCGGCAACCTCGTTGGCTACTTCTCCTCGGAGATCGGCCCGATCAACGAGATCGTGCACATCTGGGGCTTCGAAAGCCTCGACGACAGGCAGGCACGGCGCGCTCGCCTTGCTGCCGACCCTGATTGGCAGGCTTTTCTGCCGAAGATCCGCGACCTGATCGTCACCGCGGACAACAAGATCATGACGCCGGCTCCCTTCTCGCCGCTTGGCGGCACGGCGCCGGCCTGACTATTGGAACACTCAACTGGGAGGATGAGAACATGAAATACAAGTTTACAGGCGCGCTTTTGTCGGTAGCGCTCGGCTTTGCCGGAAGTGCCGCGGCCGAAGACATGGTCTTCACGAGTTGGGGTGGCACGACGCAGGATGCGCAGAAAGCGCATTGGGCCGACGAATTCGCCAAAAAAACCAGCATTAATGTGACCCAGGACGGCCCGACCGACTACGGCAAGCTCAAGGCCATGGTGGAGGCGGGCAACGTCAACTGGGACGTGGTCGATGTGGAGGGCGATTATGCAGTCCAGGCTGGCAAGGCCGGCCTTCTCGAGAAGCTCGACTTCTCGGTCATCGACAAGACGAACCTCGATCCCCGCTTTGTTACCGATTATTCGGTCGGCAGCTTTTATTACTCTTTTGTGATTGGCTGCAACAAGGATGCGGTCGAAGACTGCCCCAAGAGCTGGGCGGATCTGTTTGACACACAGAAGTTTCCGGGCAAGCGCACCTTCTACAAGTGGTCCGCTCCCGGTGTGATCGAGGCGGCACTCCTTGCCGACGGTGTCCCGGCCGACAAGCTCTATCCACTCGACCTCGATCGTGCGTTCAAGAAGCTCGACACGATCAAGGCAGACATCATCTGGTGGGATAGCGGCGCGCAATCCCAGCAGTTGTTGGCCTCGGCAGAAGCACCGTTCGGCTCCTTCTGGAACGGTCGCCTGACTGCTCTGGCTGCAACCGGGGTCACGGTTGAGACTTCGTGGATCAATAATATCACGGCGGCTGACGCACTCGTCGTTCCCAAGGGCACGAAGAACAAGGAAGCGGCAATGAAGTTCATTGCTGCCGCCACCAGCGATGCAGCCCAGGCGCAGTTTGCCACTGAAACCGGCTATGCGCCAATCAACGTGAAGTCGGCTGCGCTCATGAAGCCCGATCAGCGCAACAGCCTGCCGGACATGCAGGCCGAGACCCAGGTGAATGCCGACATGAACTACTGGGCGGAGCATCGCGACGAAATTGGCACGCGTTGGTACGCGTGGCAGGCGAAATAAAAGCGGTCTCCCAAGACGCCTACGGACCGGCCCTGAAGCCGGTCCGCCATTAACCAACGGATGATCGACTATGGCTATTTCGGCGACTGCCAGCCCAGTAAACAGCGGAACGAAGGGCAGCGGCTTCGGCTATCTTGTCCCTGCGCTGCTGCTCGTCGCGATCTTCTTCATCCTCCCGGTGCTGATGCTCCTGCTGCGAAGCGTATTGGAGCCTGAGCCGGGACTGCAGAACTACGCGACCCTTTTGGGATCGACCACTTACCTGAAGGTTTTCCTCAACACCTTCATTGTCGCGGGCGTCGTCACAGTGATCTCCATTGTCGTGGGGTATCCGGTCGCCTGGTTGCTCGCGATCATGCCGGAGCGTTGGGCACGGCTCGTGCTGGCGATCATCATCCTGTCGATGTGGACCAATCTGCTTGCGCGTACCTATGCGTGGATGGTGCTGTTGCAACGCACGGGTCTCATCAACAAGACGCTAATTGGACTTGGTCTCATCGACGCGCCGCTTCCGCTCGTCAACAATCTCGTCGGCGTGACGATTGGCATGACCTACATCATGCTGCCCTTCGTCATCCTGCCGCTGATGGGCGTCATCCGCTCGATCGATCCCGCAACTTTGCGCGCGGCAGCCCTTTGTGGTGCCACCCGGTTGCAGTGTTTCCTGCGCGTACTCTTGCCCCTTTCCCTGCCTGGTATCGCCTCCGGTGCGCTCATGGTCTTCGTCATGTCGCTTGGCTACTTCGTCACTCCGGCGCTGCTCGGTGGCACGTCCAACATGATGCTCGCCGAACTCGTGGCGCAGTTCGTGCAATCGCTTGTCAATTGGGGAATGGGTGGAGCCGCGGCACTTGTGCTTCTCGTCGTGACGCTGGTGCTCTACGCGGTGCAGCTCAAGTACTTCAATCCTAATAGGGCGAGGTGATCATGCTGCTCGATTTCGAAAAACTCGGCGGGCTTCGGACCTTCTTGATCGGCCTCACGGTTCTGGTCTGCCTCTTCCTGGTTCTCCCAATCGTCTTTATTGCCGCGCTGTCATTCGGCTCGTCGCAATGGCTGATCTTTCCGCCGCCATCCTGGACGTTCAGATGGTATCAGGAATTGTTCGCGGACCCGCGTTGGCTCTACTCCGCGCTGACCAGTCTGAAGATCGCGGCAATCGTGACTGTGTTGTCGGTCGTCATCGGGTTCCTGGCGGCACTCGGCCTCAACAGAGGTACGTTTGTCGGTCGCGAAGCGTTGCGTGCGCTGTTCCTGACGCCGATGATCTTGCCAGTGGTTGTCTTGGCGGTGGCGCTTTACGCCTTGTTCCTGAAGCTCGGGCTCGCCGGAACGACGCTTGCTTTCATCATTGCCCACCTGCTGATCGCACTGCCATTTTCGATCATTTCAATCGGCAACGCGCTCGAGAGCTTCGACAAATCGATCGAGGACGCTGCGGTTCTCTGTGGTGCGAACCCTTGGGAGGCGCGCGTGAGGGTCACCGTTCCGGCCGTCAGTCATGGCATCTTCGCCGCGGCAGTGTTCTCGTTCCTCGCCTCCTGGGACGAGGTGGTGCTGGCGATCTTCATGGCAAGCCCGACCTTGCAGACGCTCCCGGTCAAAATCTGGGCAACGCTCAGACAGGATTTGACGCCGGTTATTGCGGCAGCCTCCACCCTTCTTATCGCATTCACCATCGTGCTGATGGTGCTCGCGTCACTCTTTCGCAAGGGACAAAAGTCATGACTGAACCCTTCCTCAGCATCCGCGGTATTCGCAAGAAGTTCGGCTCGTTCACGGCCGTCAAGGACGTCACTATGAACATTGCCAAGGGCGAGTTCATGACCTTCCTTGGCCCGTCGGGGTCCGGCAAGTCGACGACCCTTTACATTCTCGCCGGTTTCCAGGACCCGACCGAGGGCGACATCCTGCTGAGCGGCAAGAGCCTTTTGTCGACGCCGTCCCACCAGCGCAACATCGGCATGGTGTTCCAGCGCTATACGCTCTTTCCGCACCTGTCCGTCGGCGAGAACGTGGCCTTTCCGTTGCGCATCCGCCGTAGGCCGCAGGCAGAGATTGCAGAGCGTGTGAAGGCCGCACTCAAGCTGGTGAGGCTCGATGGTTTCGAGGACCGGAAACCCGCGCTGATGTCGGGAGGCCAGCAGCAGCGTGTCGCGCTGGCGCGCGCCCTTGTCTACAATCCGCCGGTGTTGTTGATGGACGAGCCGCTGTCGGCCCTCGACAAGAAACTACGCGAGGAGATCCAGTTCGAAATCCGGCGCATCCACCAGGAAACCGGCGTCACCATTCTCTATGTCACCCACGATCAGGAGGAGGCGCTGCGTCTGTCCGATCGCATTGCTGTCTTCAGCCAGGGCGAAATCGATCAGATCGGTACCGGCCAGGAACTCTATGCCAATCCAGCCACGCACTTCGTCGCGGGCTTTATCGGAGACAGCAATTTCATCGAGACGGAAATCCTTGCGAGTGAAGGTGGGGAAGCCAGGCTCGCGCTTCCAGGAGGCACGGTTGTCGATGGCGTTCCAATGCATGGCGGAAAGCCGGCCGGCAAAAAGGCCTCTCTTCTTTTACGGCCGGAGCGCCTCTCCCTTTCGCACGTGCCAGTTGATAAGGGCCTCTCGGTCACGATCAACGATATCACCTTCCTTGGCAACAATATCGAGGTGGCCACTCAAACGAGCAGCGGTGATAGCCTGTCCGTTCGGCTGCCGTTCGGCCACCAGGCGATTTCCCAACTCACGCGGGGTGATCGCGCATGGCTGAGCTTTGACACGCGGTCGACCCACGCATTTGCGTGAGGCAAAGACGTGACGCTGTGGAGCGTGTGCTGTAATTGATCAGGAGTTCTACTCGATGGCCATTGCCCAGTCGCTGCTTTCCAGACTGCAAGATAGCTCTCTTGTCACAGACAAGGCCCTGGTTGGAGGACGCTGGGTCGGACCAGGGGAGAGGCGTCGGACATTCGATGTGACGAACCCCTCTACCGGGGAAACGATCGCGACCTTGCCCGACCTTGGCCCCGCGGACGCTGTACGAGCCATCGATGCCGCTTACGAGGCACAAAAGTCTTGGGCTAAAATGACAGGCAAGGAGCGGGCCGCGATCCTACGAAAGCTTTACGATCTGATGGTCGCAAATGCCGACGATCTTGCTTCGATCCTGACGATGGAAATGGGAAAGCCCTTTGCGGAAGCGCGCGGCGAAATCCTTTACGGAGGCTCCTATGTGGAGTGGTTCGGCGAAGAAGCCAAACGCGTCTATGGCGACACCATTCCCGGGCATCAGCAGGACAAACGCATCCTCGTTTTGAAGCAGCCGGTCGGGGTCGTCGCAGCGATAACTCCATGGAACTTTCCGAACGCGATGCTCGCCCGCAAACTCGCGCCAGCACTCGCGGCCGGCTGCGCCATGGTATCCAAGCCTGCGGCTGAAACGCCGCTTTCTGCGCTGTCGCTTGGACTGCTTGCGGAGCGTGCCGGCGTGCCCGCAGGTGTGTTCAGCGTCCTTCTGTCAACGGATTCTGCTTCAATCGGCAAGGAGCTCACCAGCAACGACAAGGTTCGAAAGCTCACCTTCACCGGCTCGACCGAAGTTGGTCGCATTCTGATGCGTCAGGGAGCCGACAAGATCCTGAAGCTTGGCCTAGAACTCGGCGGCAACGCGCCGTTCATAGTCTTCGACGACGCGGATCTCGACGCGGCGGTCGAAGGCGCGATGGTGTCAAAGTTCCGCAACAATGGGCAGACATGCGTCTGCGCCAACCGGCTCTACGTTCAGGCGGGCGTCTATGACGCGTTCGCCGAAAAGCTTGCAGCCAGGGTTGCCTCGATCAAGACCGGGGACGGCTTCGATGAGGGGGTCAATGCCGGACCGCTTATCGATGAAAATGCGCTCGCCAAGGTCGAGGACCATATCGCTGACGCCGTATCGAACGGAGGGACGGTGGCGCTCGGCGGCAAAAGGGACGAGAAGGGCGGCCTGTTCTTTCAGCCGACCGTTCTGACCGGCGTGACGGCCGCGATGAAGGTCTCACGGGAGGAAACATTCGGCCCGGTTGCACCGCTCTTCAAGTTTGAGACGGAAGAAGAGGTCGTAGCACTTGCCAACGACACGGAGTTCGGATTGGCCTCGTATCTCTACTCTAAGGACCTAGCCAAAGTGTTCCGAGTGGCGGAAGCACTCGAATACGGGATCGTCGGCGTCAACACCGGTGCGATTTCGACCGAGGTGGCGCCGTTTGGGGGGATCAAGCAGTCAGGCCAAGGACGAGAGGGGTCAAAGTACGGCATCGAGGACTATCTTGAGCTGAAGTACCTATGCCTTGATGTTGCGTAAGGCCGTTCGGCTGCAGAACTTCCGCCGGCACAAAGGAACACCGTTTCAAATCCAGGAGGACCGCCTTCAGTGTTAGGATCTGCGACGCGGATCAATCGGGGTCGCATTCCACCCCAACTTTCGCCACTAGCCCGCCGTATCCTTCTTGGCCCCTCAAACCGCCCGTCTGGTGAGCGCATAAACAGGGGATGCGAAGGCAGCCACTGGTAAGGCCCCGAAGGGGTGTCGAAGCCCCGGCGCCAATGGGCCGGGACCGCGCCGTCATTCCGGCCTGGATCGGGCCGCGTCCTTTTGATGAAATGTGGGTTCCCGTCGGACGACCTCAAGCGGTGGCGACGTTTTCGGCTTTCGACTTGCCTGTCTTGCGATCCTGGCCGAGTTCATACGTGACCTTCTGGCCTTCACGCAGCGTGCCACCGTAGCCGATGGCAGAGACATGCACGAACACATCCGCGCCGCCGTTGTCTGGAGTGATGAAGCCGAAACCCTTGTCATGATTGAAAAACTTAACGGTACCTGATGCCACGGTGTCCCCCTGGTGTTATGGCCAATTGCCGACAAAACCTTAGCGACTGAAGTGAGCAGCGGCAAACGGGAAAGTGGCGAGGATATAAATTACCATCACGCGCATACGTGCCTTGTGTCGTGTCGCTTGGAATAAAAGAGGATTCCAACCGAGCGGGGACGACATCATTAACATTGGCCGGGCAGGTGAAAAGATGTGAAGCCAGATCCATTCCTAAAGCCCTTCTGCAACTCCGGCAGGTCATCGAAGGGTCGGCAACCAGGCCGTAGTCGGCGACCTGGAAGATCTTCTTCGTCCTTGTTGATGGCGACGATGACCTTCGAGTCCTTCATGCCGGCGAGGTGCTGGATGGCACCGGAAATGCCGCAGGCGATGTAGAGATCGGGAGCGACGACCTTGCCGGTCTGGCCAACTTGCCAGTCGTTCGGGGCGTAGCCGGCGTCGACGGCCGCGCGCGAAGCGCCAACGGCAGCGCCGAGCTTGTCGGCAACCGGCGGGATCACTTGCCTGAACTTTTCGGACGAGCCGAGCGCACGGCCACCGGAGATGATGATCTTGGCGGACGTCAGCTCCGGGCGATCCGACGACAACAGGGCGTCGGCGACGAAGCTCGAAATACCCGCCGCTATACTTCCAGGCCAGGGCGATGAGGCGGATGCTGGTGTTCGACCACGTCGCCTTAGGCTGCGACGTCAGGACCGCCTTGATTGGTTGCTCAGAGATTTTCGCGCGTGAAAATCTCGAAGGGGACGATTCTTGTATGGCTCGCATTGTCCCCTTTTGACGCAACCGCGGCGACCATACCCCTGATCGCCTCAGCGGCGAGGCGCTCAAGTGGGTGGGCGATGAACAATGTCATGGCGCCGTCAATGAGCGCGGTCTTAACGTTGGCCATGAGTTCGTAGCCAACCACGACCAGCGTACCCGCCCGTCCGGTCGCGCGCAGGGCTGCAAGTACCCCGCTGATGCCGCCGCCCGCCACATAGAGGCCACCAAGATCAGGATGCTGTTCCAGAAGACGTTCGGTCATTTCTTGCGCGACTGCGGAGGATTCGAAGGTCGACAAGGATTCAAGCAACTGGAAATCCTGGGCGTGTTCGCGAAAGTACGAGCGGAACCGGTTTCGTTCATCTCCTGGTTTCGATACCGAGGATTGCCCATCAGCAGGCCAATCTTGCCTGGTTTCTTGAAGATATGGTCGAAGGCCCAGGCCGCGGTTCGCCCGACCTTCCAGTTGTCGAGGCCGATGTGGTGGATTTGGCCGGTCGCCGCGAGTTGGGAGATCAACGCGAAAACTGGAATACCTCGTGCCTGAATTTTTTCGAGGGCCTGGGTGACGATAGGATGGACCGCGGTGGTGATGCAGAGAGCATCGCACTCGCTGGCGAGCGCCAAGGCCCGCTCTGCTGTATTTTGCGGCGATAGGTCTTCGAGATGCTCAATCAACAACTCGACATAAACCGCTTCGATTGCGCCCGCCTCTTGCAACAAAGCGCGGGAGACGAGTTGATAAAACGGCTGGTGCGGCTGGAGAAGTATCACGCCAAAACGGAGTTTCGGGCGTGCGGCGGCATTGCGCGCCTGGATCGCCCCCAGGCCATAGAAGCCGATGGTTTCGGCAGCTGACTGGACCTTTTCGCGCGTAGCCTCTCGGACGCTTTCCGATCCAGACAAGACCCGATTTGCGGTTGCGATCGACAGGCCGGCCCTATCTGCAAGGTCGCGGATCGTCGGTCTCTTGATTATCGCCGCATGATGTGAATTGTATCATTGTGTTCGAGCGTATGAGACGAATGATACGATCATCTCCCATAAGAGAATTGCGCCTTGATTTAACACCCGTCAAGTCGGCATTGTCTGTGTCAGAGGACGGCGAGGGAGCGATCAAACGGCTCACACGCCCGGGACTGCAGATTCGTACTCCGAAGGAATTCGTGGCGACCTTTGGGAGTGCGGGTTTTCATATGGCAGGTGGACACGGAGCGTCAGCTTGATATCCTATGCGCAGAAAGACGGTTGCGTTAGGAAGAAAAATTGCAACATTGCCAAATGCTTGGAAAGTCATGCGGTCGATAGAAACCCGCATTTACGAATGCTATGATGAGCTTTCGCCGAGCGAACGCCAGCTTGCGAACGTACTGTTGAAGCACCAGCGCGACTTCTCAAGCTATACTGCCACCGAGCTGTCGGAAAAGGCCGGGGTGTCGAAGGCGACGGCCGCGCGGTTGTTCCGAAGCCTTGGCTATAAGACCTATGGAGAGGCAAGGCGTGACGCGCGAAACTCGAAACTCTGGGGCTCACCGCTCATCCGGGTCGAAGAGGAGAACGATGCGCCCGGGCAGAGCCAGTCGTTCGAAGGCTTCATCCAGGCCGACATGGAGAACCTACGACGCACGTTCGATGGTAATCAGGCCTCGGAAATCCACCGGGCATGTGCGGCTATAAGTGGCGCTCATCGGGTTGTCATTCTCGGTGTGCGGCATGGTTATGGCTTGGCGTATCTTGCAAAGAACCTGCTGGGCTTCGGCAAAGATATGGTGCAGGTCCTCGCCAATGGATCGAACATCAGCGATGATATCACCTCCCTCAGGAGGGGCGATGTTTTCATGGTATTCGCCTTCAAGAGACGCCCCGAATATCTGCAGACCGTTTTTTCCGAGGTCCGTTCAACCGGGGCGCAGATTCTTGTGATCGGCGATCTGAGCCTCGAGAATCCGAGCGAAGATATCGTACTCCGATGCCACACGCATATCCCGGGTCTTTTCACTTCGTTCACCTCGGCCGTGACGATATTGAACTACCTGGGCTGGGCGGTTTTCAACGCGGCGGGAGAGACCGCCCGGACACGCCTGCAAAACTTGGAACGTCTCGTCGTCTCGATCGACCGCGTCGAAGGTCCCGACGATAAACGCAAGGCTTCGCCGCGTCGCCCCGTTGCGAAGCCTTAATGTTCGCACAGAAACCGGGCCGTTTAGCGAATGCGATGTGGCTCCAGTGGGGTGTGACGACTGAGGTTCTCGTAGCCCTCGGTCGTCACTGCGTAGCAATCGCCGATGTTGCAGCCTGCCGAGAGTGGCTCCAGCCATTGGGCATGGAGCACGAAGACCATGCCCTCCTCCAGTGCTCCGTAGTTGTTGGAGGATATGTTGTAGCTCGATGTCTTGGGCATCCCGACCGAATGCCCGAGATTGGGATTATGCGGGCCGTGGGTGGCGGGGTAGACATGCATTAGTTTGCGTCCCTGTGCCTCGTAGCTAGGCGAGGAGACATACTGGCGGGGCACAAGTCGTGGCGAACCGTTGGGCATCGCTTCCCAGTTGAACGGCATCGTGCGGGCCTCGGCATTCTCTAGCAGGCCACGGTCTACATAGGCGGTGAAGGCCGCGTTGTTGACTTGCCGTGCAAGCGCGCCGGGACGGATCTCGGCCTCGGCTCGCCGCATGCCTTCGAGGCAGACGGCAATCACCTCCTCCTGACGATCCGTAAGACTGCCGACCGCTATCATGCGGGCGGTCTGGGCATAGTAGCCGCGATAGGTGACATTGGAGACGTACAGGTTGATCAGATCGCCGTCCCGTACGACATGTCCATAGGGCTTGCCGCAATGGGTGCCGAATTCATTGATGCCAATCTGATAGCCATCGCCCGTTTCCCCGCCGCGGGCGAGTTGGGCGTAGGTGAAGGCGGCATAGATTTCGTGATCAGTGACGCCCCGCCGCGTAACGTGACAGGCGGCCTCGTAACCAATGTTGATTAGCTGCGAGGCGGCACGAACGAGCGCAACTTCGCGCGGTGAGCGCACGCGCTGCATGCGATCGAGGATGCTACGCGCCGGCTCAAACCTCGCCTTCGGCAGTTCGCCCTTGAGTGCGTGCCAATACGGCTCGGATGTGTGGTCTCCCACGAGGCCGATTTGTGCTCGATCCAACCCGTTTGCCACAAGGTGCTGCGTGCAGGCTTGGGCCGTCTTGTCGATGGCGGACCCCGGCCGGTCAAGATATTCGCGGCCCCAGGGGGCGATCTGCCAGATGTCCTCAACGAGAAGTGGCTCGCCTGCGGGCGGGAGGATGACCGAGCTGCCGTAGAAGGACAGGAGCGTCAGCGGGCGGTCGGCATCCGTGGGAATAATGAGCATTCCCTCACGCATCCAGTCGCAGATATAGCGAAGGTAGGAGTTGGAGGTGTGATACCAGCCGATTACGTCTGTGTGGACGAGCATGACGTCGTGTCCGGCCTGCGAAGCCTCCTGGCGAATCCGTCGCAATCGGTCTTGGAACTCCTCCAGCGGTAATGGTGGGACCGGTTCAAAGTCAAAACTGGGAGTGAAGCCGTCGAGCAAGCCCTCCCATCTCCGCGTGGCATCACTCTCGATTTTCGTCAACATCAGCACCCTCAAACGTTAGATCATGAAACAAAAGTTTCCAAAAGAATGCACGAGGGGCGGCCCATGGGCAAGAGGAATGGGCGAACTTCAGTGCTTTCTTTCCGAAACGTTTCGCGCAAAGATCGAAGTGGCATCGTGCTCAAACCCTCGAATTGCTGGGGAATCAATATACAATCCTGAGCCGCAACAGTTGGAGAGAGGCGCAGATGGAGGAGAAATTGACGTTGACAAGCTGAAACTTTTGTTCCAACAATTCGCATATAAGGCAATGGCGATTGATAGCTAGGCCAACAATCAAAAAAGGGAACGACGCATGAATGTGAACAAGGGAATCGCTGCGGCTCTTCTGCTGCTTTCCGGCTTTGCCGGACTGCCTAAAGGGGCTGTTGCCGAGGTCGTCTTCGACCAGGCGCTACAGGACAAGCTGCCTAAATCCGTTCGCGATGCAGGCAAGGTGACAGTTGCCACCACGGCCTATACGCCGCCGATTGTTTTCATGGGACCAGACAACACGGAAATCATCGGCCTCGATGCCGACATCATCAACGCCTTCAGCGTCATGTTCGGTGTCAAGTTTGAGATCGCCGATCTTGGCAACTTCGCCGCACTCATCCCCGCCTTGAAAGCCAAGCGCTTTGACATGTCGATTTCCGGCATGGGCGCCACACTCGAGCGCGAGAAGCAGCTCGATATGATCCCTTACATGTATGACGGCAAGACCATCATGGTTCAAAAGGGTAATCCCCTGGGCATCAAAACGATGGAAGACCTATGTGGCCAAAAGGTCGCAGTGGGCGTGGGGACAGCCCAGGAAGCCCTGGTGAAGAAGACGTCGGATACGAAGTGCAAGACGCCCATCGAAGTGCTTTCGATCCCCAAGCAGCCTGAGGTGCTGATCGCGGTCCGCACCGGTCGAGCCGCCGCCACGGTCGGAGGTTATGCCACGGGTGTCTACACGACCAAGCACCAGATCCAGAACGGCGTCGGACTGGAAGCGCTTCCCGAAGTCCGTCAGGATGTCGGCTACAACACCATAGCACTTGCCAAGGACAATTCCGAATTGCGCGATGCCGTGATGGCCGCGTTTCAAAAGCTGATCGATTCCGGCGATTACGCGAAAATGCTGGCGAAGTGGGAACTGGCTCCTCTCGCCATCGAGAACGCGCGGCTTAACGATGCGTCAAATCTTCCGAACAATTGATTGAAGTGGAGAGGCACGCCATGTCGACCGGCATTTTGGACAATATCAACGCCCCCTCGGGGGCCGAGCTTGAAACTGTGCCCCTGCGCCATTGGGGTCGCATTTTCGGGGCTGCGGCGGTGCTCGGGCTCCTCGCCTTCTTCGCATACATCGTCTCATCAAGCCAAAGCATCCAGTGGAGCGCGATTGCGGAATATCTCTTCAATCCGGCGATCCTCAAGGGCGTGTTGGTCACGATTGAGCTGACCGTTCTCGCCATGGTTATCGGTACGGTGATCGGCGTCGTACTTGCGGTGATGCGGATGAGCGCCAACCCTGTGCTCAGTAGTGTGGCGGCAGGTTATGTCTGGTTCTTCCGCGGCACACCGCTGATGGTACAGATTTTCTTCTGGTTCAACATTGCGCTCTTCATTCCCGTGGTACAGATCGGCGAATACTCCATCTCCACGAATATGCTGATTTCGGCCTATAGCGCCGGTCTGCTGGCGCTGGCGCTCCACGAGGCCGCAAACATGGCCGAAATAGTGCGCGGCGGCATCCTGTCCGTTGACAATGGACAGATGGAAGCGTCGCTCGCGCTTGGACTGATGAGAAGGCAAGCCATGCGCCGCATCGTTCTGCCGCAGGCAGTCAAGGTCATCCTTCCGCCTACGGGCAACCAGGCGATCGGTATGCTGAAAGCGACCGCCATGGTCTCCGTCATTGGCACCCACGATCTCCTAACGCAGGCGCAAAACACATATGCTCGCAACTTCCTGGTCATCGAATTGCTGATTGTCGCCTCGATCTGGTATCTCGCCCTCACAACGGTTGCGAGTATCGGCCAGTACTATCTCGAGCGGCATTTCCAGCGTGACACCGTGCGCCAGCAGCCGCAAACTCTCATCGGCCGTATCGGGCGGTCCGTCAATCCCTTCGCAGGAGCCGCCTCATGAGCACGATGGTATCGGCAGAAGGCATCTGGAAGTCTTATGGAGTGTTCCAGGCACTGCGTGGCGTGAATCTGGAGGTCGAAAAGGGCGAGGTGCTGTGCATAGTCGGGCCTTCTGGCTCCGGGAAAAGCACGTTTCTTCGCTGCATCAATCATTTGGAAACAATCGAACGCGGTAAGCTGCGCGTGGACGGCCAGCTTGTTGGTTACGAAGAACGCGCAGGGCGGCTTCATGAGCTGAGAGAAAAACAGCTTGCGGCGCGGCGTGCAGAAATCGGTATGGTCTTCCAGCGTTTCAACCTTTTTCCTCACAAGACAGTCATCGAGAACATTATCGAAGCGCCCGTCTTGCTCGGGAGGATGACCAAGCCGGAAGCTGTGTCGCAGGCGACTGCGCTCCTCAGGCGTGTCGGCTTGCTCGACAAGCGTGACAATTTTCCGGTCCAGTTATCCGGCGGCCAGCAGCAGCGCGTGGCTATTGCGCGCGCGCTGGCGATGAAACCCAAGCTGATGTTGTTTGACGAGCCGACATCTGCGCTCGACCCCGAACTTGTCGGCGAGGTGCTTGCGGTCATTCAGGACCTGGCCAAGGAGGGCCGCACCATGGTCATTGTCACCCATGAGATCGGCTTTGCGCTGGAGGTGGCGGACACACTGGTTCTGATGGATCAAGGCACCATCGTCGAGCAGGGCAAACCTAAGGAAGTGGTCGCGGCACCCAAAAATCCGCGAACAGCCGCCTTCCTCGCCAGCGTTCTTTAGAGGTTGCCGCGTGCCAGACAAGCTCCGCATTACTGAATCGTCTCCGGCGGCGAAATTTGCGCCGCAATACGTCGCCGAGTCGTTGGGGTACTTCCGTGACGAAGACTTGGATGTGACCTTCGGCGTCGATGCTGGGCCGGCAGGTTCCTGGCTTGCCGACAATCTCGTTGCGGACAAGGCCGACATAGCACTCGGTGGGATATGGTTGCCTTTCGCCTATCGCGACCTCGGGATAGCGGATCTCGTCCCGTTTGCGGCCGTCTGCCACCGAAATCCAGCCATGCTGGTTTCCCGCACGCCTATCCATGGCCCATTCGACTGGGCGATACTGGAGGGCAAGCGCCTAGTTCTCGCGCTCGCGGCAACCAGTCAATGGATGTTTCTCGAGGGCGTGCTCCAGGAACGCGGGGTCGATCTGGGGCGGGTTCAGGTCGTGCGCGATCTACACATTGAAACCATGCAGCGCCTGTGGAAGGAGGGCCTTGGTGATTTTTTCCTTGCCGAGCCGACAACGGCCCTCGCGCTGATCGATGCCGGTTACGTTCTTGCCGCGACCATGGCGGACGCCGCCGGCCCCGTTCCCTGGAGCGTTTACTATGCCCGGCGCGGCAGCGTGTTTGCAAACTCGCCGATGCACCGCTTTCAGCGGGCGATAGCGCGCGCGGTCGACTGGATACTCGATGGCCATGCGAGCGACACTGCTGCGATTGTTGCAGAGCGCCTTAAGCAGAGCAACACCACTGTGATGCAGCGCACTGTGCAGCATCTCATCGCCAGCGGCACATGGCAAAGAAATCTGAACATCTGCGCCGATGCTACCGATCGGTACGCAGCGATGATGGTGCGCTACGGCCTTCTGCGAGTGATGCCGGATGCAGCGTCGGTGGGTTTCAACGCCCCAAGCGCAATCTGCAGGACGTAGTCGTTCCATAGCAAGCCGGGCGAGACCGTCTAGCAGCATCCTAATCACTTTACGGACATGTCCCAAGCTTGGGACATGTGGACACGCAACTGATCCGTTCAATGGAAATTGAGATCGAAATGAAGATATCCGTAATCAATCCCAACACGACAAAAGAAATGACGAGAGCGATTGGTATGGCAGCCCGCCGTTCCGCCACTTCTGAGACGGAACTGCTGATCAGCCAGTCGCAGTCGGGTCCTTCGGCTATCGAAGGTCCATTTGATGGAGCCATGTGTCTGCCAGGGTTTCTCAAGGCCCTTCAGGACGCAGAGAATGCGGGTGCGATGGCGCATATCATTGCGTGTTTCGACGATACGGGCCTTGATGCCGCGCGCGCGCTGTCCAGCCGTCCGGTGGTTGGCATCGGCGAGGCGGCGTTGCATGTGGCGAGTCTTATCGCACAGGAGTTCTGTGTAGTGACAACGCTGTCTCGTTCAGTTCCAATCTTGAAGGCAAACGTTCTGCGCTACGGGTTTGAAAGACGTTGCCCTCAGATACTTGCTAGCGACATACCTGTACTCGAACTGCACGATCCTGAAAGCGGAGCGCGCGAAAAAATCACCTTCTTGATCAATAGCGCGATCGAGAACGGCGCAGAAGCTGCAATACTGGGATGTGCGGGCATGTCCGACTTTCAGGCCGAATTGCAGCGCGAAGTTGGCATCCCAATTGTAGATGGCGTTGATGCGGCTGTGCGTCTCGCCGAGATGCTTGCAGCATCTGGGCTTACGCCATCAAAGCGGGGCGCATGGGCAAGCCCGGCTCGCGCGGCGCTCATTCGCATGGATTAATATTGCGGGGTAGGAAGACAACGTCATCGCTATTAGCACGACGCTGTTAACGCCGTTCCGCACTGATCGGCATCCAACAGTTGTCCACCAAAACGGCGTCTCAATTCTGGTCGAATAGTCGCCGCGGACGGAGTAGTGGGCATGCGGATGGTCGATACTATACGGACAGTCGTCATGCAGGTTACCTCGCTTGCGAAGGGGAGCAGTGACGCCCTCGATCCACGCTAAAGTGTCGCCAGCGCTTCACCCCGATGTCGACTGCGCTGATCCGGAACCTTGCGTCTCGGTTCGGCCGCCGGACTGCCTACTCTGAGGGTAAGACAATCCGTCGGGCCGGTCAGTTCTGCACTTGAAGACCCACCAATAAAGCGGACCTGGTTCTCGAGAGGTCGCGTTCCAAACATTGAGCTCCAGCAGATGGGTTCGACCAAGTTCCGCGTTGTCAGAGAACTTGCATCGCAACTTTCTCAAGTTTTTGGAAGGTCTTCAAATCGTCCGGCAGAGGTGTCGAAAAATACTTCCTCCAGGAATTCCTGGCAACTTCCCCAACATAGATATTCTCTTGGGAGTCGACGGCGATGCCGTGCGGTGAAATAAATCCTCCCGGCTCCGGGCTCGGTTTTCCGCTGCCGAGCCTTGCAAGGCATTGGCCATTTTCATCCAGTACGCTGATGTAAGGGCCAAGCCCACGCCAGTCCGAAACAGGCCCGGTGCTGGGGGCTCCGCCCGCTACGAAGAAGCGTTTTGTGTCCTTTCCTTCCACAACGCAAACACCAAGTGGCCTGAATATATCTGTCCACTGCCCCTCAAAGTTGCCGTCTCCATCGAACACCTGGATGCGGTAGTTCTCCCTGTCGACGACATAGACAAAGCCGTCGCGATCACACGCCACATCGTGCGGAAGACTGAATTCTCCCGGTCGATATCCGGGTGTGCCCCAACTCCTCAGGAGGCGACCGTCGGGATCAAATTTGTGGACGCTGGCGTTCTTGTAGCCGTCGGATACGTAGATTTCGCCTTTCGGCCCTATCGCGACGTTTGTGCAGCGGTTGAACGGGCGACCGCTCAGAAAGCCTGACGGAGTGCCCTCCTGCCCCAGCGTGAGAAGCAGGCGACCAGACAGATCATATTTTCTGACCACATGAAGCTCGTCATCCGTGAGATAAATCGAATCGTCAGGGCCCACTTGAGCGCCATGAGGGCGGACAAATTGACCCTCGCCCCAGGAGCGGAGGAAATTCCCCTCCCTGTCAAAAACCATCACGGGATGGTCGTTTCTCGAAAAAAGATAGACATTGTCGCTGTGGTCGACCGCGACACTGGGTACGTCGCGAATGACGTAACCTGGCGGAAACTTGGCCCATTCCGCGTTCACGCGGTAACAATATTCACCGTCGGATAGAATCGGCTGGTTCATTCAGTGCCTCCCTACGAAACTTCGGATATTGCGTGTCAGATACCTTGGGTCTGATGCGGTTCCTGCCTTAGGAATTCGAAGTCACACCCCTCATCAGCTTGAAGAATTTGTTCGTGATAAAGACGATCATCCGCGTCGCTGAGCGGTAGCGGAAACAGGCCTGGCCTGACGCCGGAGCTCCCGTTCTGTGGCATCGACGTGCAAGATCAGCTCTCGCTTTGAGAGGCTGATTGAAATGCGGTCGCCATCCACAATATCTCCAATCGGACCGCCCGAAGCTGTGTCAGGTGAAACATGCAGGATCACAGTTCCGTATGCGGTCCCACTCATCCGTGCATCCGAAATACGAACCATGTCTGTCACACCCTGTCGCGCGAGTTTCAGGGGGATGGGGATGAAGCCGGCTTCGGGCATCGCTGCGTCGCTGCAAGGACCAGCGTTCTGGAGTACGAGAAAATCTTCGGGCGTAACGTCGAGCTCAGGGTCATCAATGCGCTGAGCAAGATCCGCCAATGACGTGAAGACCACGGCCCGGCCTTCGGTCTCCATGAGACGAGGATCGGCAGCGGACCTCTTAACAATCGCACCTCTGGGAGCAAGATTGCCGAACAAGGCGATCAGACCTCCGTTCGAACGGACCGGACTTTCGACCGTCTTGATGATCGAAACATCAGTCCAACCGGGAGTTCGCTCGATGCGATCTCTGACCGTTTCTCCCGTTACCGTTCGGCAGTCGAGATGAAGAAGATGCTTGAGTTCCCTCATTACGGCAGGAATACCGCCAGCCGCGTGAAGATCCTCCATGTAGTGCTGGCCAGTAGGTTTGAGGTCAACCAGCACCGGCGTTTGATCGCTGATTTCGTTCATCCGCTGGAGATCAATGGCAATGCCCAACCGCTCCGCAATGGCGGTGAGGTGAATGATTGCGTTCGTTGAGCCGCCAATCGCCACTAGCACGGTCAAGGCATTTTCAAACGCCTCGGGCGTCATGATTGCGCGCGGCACCAGATCGGAATCGACAAGCGACATCGCAATGCGGCCTGTTTCCTCAGCCATGCGCAAGCGGTCGGCGTCGATAGCCGGGATCGCGGCCGAATTTGCCGGCATCATCCCAAGCGCTTCGGCCACTGAGGCCATTGTGCTCGCGGTTCCCATCACGGCGCATGTTCCTGCGGTTGTTGCCAGCCTGCTTCCAATCGCCGAGATCTGCTCCTGCGAGACCTTGTTTGCTCGATACTGTGCCCAGAAACGGCGGCAGTCCGTGCATGCGCCAAGTCGTTCCCCTTGATGGCGGGTCGTAGACATCGGGCCGCCTACAAGCTGGATGGCCGGAATTCCCGCCGATGCGGCACCCATCAGCTGTGCCGGCACGGTCTTGTCGCATCCACCAATTAACACGAGCGAGTCGATCGGTTGGGCTCGCGACATCTCCTCGACATCCATGGACATCAAGTTGCGAAACTTGAACGTCGTCGGTGAGACGAACGCTTCGCCAAGGGAAATGGTGGGAAACTCCAACGGAAGGCCGCCTGCCGCCAGAACGCCGCGTTTGACGGCCTCCACAAGCTCCGGGAAATGCCTATGGCAATTGTTAAAGCCGCTTGCGCTGTTTGCAATGCCCACGATAGGGCGGGACAGCATTTCGTCGCTGAACCCCATCGAGCTTGCGAATGTACGACGCAAATAGTGGCTGAACCCATCGTCGCCGTAGTGGGTTAGCCCTCGTTGAAGACCGTGTTTTTTTGTGGGCTGATCGCTCATGTTCCTGCTTTCGTTCAGTTCATGGATTTTAGAAGGCCGAGTACTTCCGGGACGGGTGTCAAGAGGGTCCGATTTTCGAGCCAGCCTGTGAGATTGTCACAGGCGAGCTGCCACATGGCTTTGCGCGTGTGCGCGCTTCCTGACGCCGTGTGCGGGGTGAGAACGACATTCTGAAATGCAAGGAACGCTTCGTTTATCGCGGGCTCATTTTCAAACACGTCCAGGGCGGCGGCAAGCAAGGCGCCGCTGTCCAGCGCTTGAAGGAGCGCTGCTTCATCAACGACGCTGCCTCTGGACAAATTGACCAGAATGCCGGACGGACCTAGACGATGAAGAATTTCCGCAGTGATCAAGCGTTCAGTCGCCGGGCTCCCCGGCACGATAACGATCATCGTGTCGACGTGACCTGCCATCGAGCTGAGGCTTGGAAAATGCCGCCATGGCAGATCGCACCGTGGGCTCCTGCTGTGATAGACGACCTCGACGTCGAAAGCCGAAATCCGCTTGGCAACCTGTTCGCCGATCCTCCCGATTCCAACGAGCCCCACCGTCCGTCCGCGCAACGTCGCAGTATTGTGAAAAGGCCCATTCAGCCACTCGCGGGTACGGACGTAGGCGTCTGCGCGGGGGATTTGCCGAATGGCAGCAAGGAGCACAGCAACGGCGAAATCTGCTACCTCCGCATCGAGCACGCCCGGTGTGTTGGATACGAGGACACCATGGCGCAGTGCGGTCGCTACGTTCGCCGCATCGTAGCCCACGCCAACGCTTGCGATGACCTCCAGTTCCGGCAGGCGCTCGAACAACTGCGTACGAACAACGGCATTGCCCTGGCGGAGGATGCCGCGGACCTCGGTCAATGCAGGTTCGCCTATCGTGCTGAAATGATCCTCTGACATCACCCGATAGCCTGATGAGGCGAGTTGCATTACGACGTCTTGTGGAATTACGCCGAGGCAAAGAACGGGGCAGGGGTAACGTTTGGTCATGATCTTTCGCAACAATGAGCCACAGCACCGATGCGATGGCGTATCGGGTGAGGTTGTTTGGGGCCTATCTTTCAGCAAACGCCACGCATGAGGGATGTTAGATCCCACTTCGATGCCAACCAAATTGCTGGCTCGAATGCCCGGAAGATTGGAAATTCAGATTCTAAGCTGCTCTAGTTGATCATCGGATTGTCGGGTTTTACCGCGGAATTGGGCGTCCCAGGCATTTCGCGGCTGAGGCGAATAGCAGGTGCGGTGATGCTGGGCTGTTCGAGCACCCGACCAAATAATCTGGCGCGCACCAGAAGGGGTGAGAACTTGAGCAGAATAAGCGCTTTGCGACAACAACGACCCACAAGCGCCAGCTTCTAATGACGGCAGTTTCACTTGTCGCACGGCGTTCCCCTCCATCGCGAGAATGCAGTGAGGGTAGCAACGCCGTCAGGATTGTCAATAAGATTATTGATATTTACGCATTGGTCCTAAAACTCTCTTGGATGAAGAGATCCCGAGCGGGAATGAGATGGTTTCGGCAGAGCTTCACCAGCATGGCTCGATCACTCCGCTCTAGAGCGTTTATGATCTCATGATGTTCGTCGCGAGAGCGAGCAAGCATTTCGGGTCGGCGGAACGCGTAGAAACGAAAGCCGTGCGTATGATTTGCGTACTCTTCGATCACTTTTGTAAGGAAAGGATTTCCTGTTAGCTCAAACAGCGCTCGGTGGAAGCGAATGTTGATCCGGAAGGCTGACTGAATGTCCTTCCTTTTAACAGCGCTATCGTGTTCCGCTTGGATCTGACGCAACATCTCAAGGTCGCCGTCGGCAACAGGAAGTGGGATCAGCTTGGCAGCGTTGCTTTCCAAAATGTCGCGCAACTGGTAAAGATGGAGCACGGTCTCTTCCGAATAGGATTTGACTCGCGAGCCTTTGTTCGGGACGCGTTCAACGATCCCGATTCTCTCTAGCTCCACCAGAACCTGGCGGATGATATGGCGCTTTGTTTGGAAACGGGCCAATAGTTCGTCTTCGATTAGCCGCTCATTGGGGTGAAGCTTGCCGAAGACGATGTCCTCTTCCAATTCGTTGACGATCTCATTCAACTTGAAAGCTTCGCTGGCAGCTGCATTCTCTGGCATTTTCCGCGTTCCTGGTTCGGAAATTGAGCAATTCTTGAGCCTGACATAGAAATTAAAATCCGCCGTGGTCAAGATGCTCGTATTATCAATATTATTATTGACATAAATGGTTGATAAAATCTACGTTCACAGCGGAGGAGTTTTTCATGACGCATACCAAAGGTAGGCTCATCCCCTTTGGACGGTGATCGACGCCACGTCTTTTCGGACCAACGCGATCCCCGGGAGATTTGTGTCAGCTCTCCCTCAAAGATCAATAAGAAGGGGGTCCCGTGGTAAAGCTAATAGTTGAGAATCTCGTCAAAGCGTTTGGCTCTTTTGTCGGCGTCGACAATGTTTCTTTCGAAGTCCAGGACGGAGAGTTCCTGACGCTGCTGGGGCCCAGCGGTTGCGGGAAGTCAACGACCCTCGCCGCAATCGCTGGGTTGGACCGCCCTACATCCGGTCGCATCGTCGCTGGAAACGTAACCTTCTTCGATGGTGCCAGGAACGAGTATCTGGTCACAGAGCGGAGGAACTGCGGTCTCGTTTTTCAATCCTATGCGCTCTGGCCACACATGACTGTCGCAAAGAACGTGGCTTTTCCACTGGAGTTGAGGAAGGTACCGAAAGCGGAGATAACGCGTCGGGTGGACGACGTACTGAAGCTTGTCGAACTGAGCAAGCTGGGAGATCGGTACCCACATCAGCTTTCCGGCGGGCAGCAACAGCGCGTGGCGCTTGCAAGGACGCTCGTATACAGACCCTCTATCCTTCTCCTGGATGAGCCGCTGTCGAACCTCGACGCGAAATTGCGAGAACGTGCCAGGGGCTGGCTTCGGGAGATTCAGGAGCGCGTTCGCATAACGACGATTTACGTGACCCACGACCAGGCCGAGGCGCTTGCGCTGAGCGATCGCATCGCAGTGATGAGTTCAGGGCGCATTGCCCAACTCGGAACCCCGCGTGAAATCTATAACCAACCTAGTAACCCGACGGTGGCGGAGTTTATTGGAACGACGAGTTTCTTGGATGGTACAGCCGTCGGTCAGGCGCCAGCGCATGGCGATATGTTCGTCCGCCTTTCGTCGGGCGAGATCATCACAGCACCATCAAATCGAAAACTTTCGAGGGGCGCGCCGGTCCGGATCGCACTGAGGCCAGAGCGTCTTGATCTGCTCAAGGAAGACACCGCCATGGATGAGACAGGTGCGAAGATAAACGTTAAAATCGAGGGGGCGACTTATCTTGGTAACACGATTCAGTATGAGGTATCTCTCGGGGACGACCGGAGGATCAAGGTTGAAACCCAGCGCGATCTAATGGCGGACCGGGCTCTGCTCTGGATACCGTCTCGCGCCTGCAGCCTGTTCGAGGTAGATGGCTCAGCGCCAGTGCCGACACGCATTCGTTTGCCATAAGGCCGCGGCAAAAGCTGCCTTCAAACGTGCCATCTGGCGGTGTATCACCTGTGCTACGTTCATCTTCAACCAGGTGCGGCTAGCTTGTGCGATCCGGTGTTCAACAGTGGTAACCGTCGCCTACTGTTGAACTCGCGCTGAGGCGCGGCGCAGTGTCCGGGCCACTGGCGGCTTCTGCACTAATCCCCCATGGTCAACTGATATTCCCACCCGCAAACGGTTTAACGGTGAGCCAGCGAGGTCTGTTGCTCAAGCTCGCCAAATTGCGCCTCGCCGTGCGGTGCGACGAAGACCGGGTGTGGGAAGTTCAAGCCCCATCGAGACCCCCGAAAGTACATTTTCCGTCAGGTTTGCCAGGTGCGAACCAAATCGAGGAGCGCTTCCAGTTCCTGTGCGCTCGTCTCGAATGAAGTGACAAACCGTGCAGTCATGCTTTCCGATGCGGCATCCGTCGTCAGGAAGGAAACGCCTGCAGCACGCAGGTAATCGACCAGCGAGATCGGCAGGCTCGCAAAGACCATGTTGATCTCGACGGCGTGGGTGATTTCCAAGCCAAGTTCCACCAGTCCGTCAGCGAGGTTCCTCGCTTGCGCTCGAGCATGCCGTGCTGCCTCGTAGATAACGTCATTCTCCAGAAGCGCGGGCCATTGGCACGAAAGGAACCGCATCTTGGACAGGGTCTGACCGCTGCGTTTCTGTAACAATTTGGCTTTTGGAAGAAGCGAGGGATCGAACAGGACAATGGCCTCGGCGGCAAAGCCGCCCGTTTTTGTTCCTCCGAAGGTCAGCACATCGATCCCTGCACGCCATGTCAGATCGGCAGGGGAGGTTGCAAGCGACGCTACAGCTTGCGGAAATCTTGCCCCGTCCATGTGGACGACGGCATTGTTCGAATGCGCAATTTGGCAAATTCTCTTGAGCTCATCACAGTCGTAGAGTGAACCGAAGTCAGATGGCTGGGTGACGCTAACCGCGGCGTAGCGCAGCATCTGTCCACGGCCGCTTTTGCCACGCTCAAACTCGCGTGCTAGTTCACCATCGTCAATCTTACCTGAAACCCCGCCGAGCGGGACGAGCTTTGCTCCCTGCGTGAAGAACTCGGGTGCTCCTGCTTCGCGCAATTGGATATGGGAATGTTCGTGACAGAGGATCGCTTCGAAGGGGTGGGCGATCACTGAAAGAGCAAGCGAATTTGCAGCCGTTCCGGACGACGTAAGCACAACCGCGACCTCCTTTTCGAAATGCCGGGAGAACAGTTGGTCAAGAGACTTGGTGTGACCGTCGTTTCCATAGGGCGGGGTACGCTCCATCGCCACGTTTGCGAGCGCAACTGCGACCTGAGGCAGTATTCCGGAGGTGTTGTCGCTCAGAAAATCGTGTGTCATTGTTTATCCGTTGCTTGTTGAAAAAAAGGAAGTTGCCGTTCGTCCGCTCCTGCCAAACGCCACGCTTGAGCCCGAAGGCAAGAAACTGCACGCACCATCGCCAGGCCAATCCAGGCCTTTTAAACAAGGAGTGCACCTCCCTTAACGCCACGGAAACCTGCGAAACACGTCGACGTGTCGTTCGCTACGAAGGAGATTCAAAGCCGAGGAGCGCGTGCCGAGGCCTCTGGAAGCGTGCGCTTTATGGCGGCGCAGGTCGCGCCGCCACAGGTTCAGGCGGGTTGTCGAGCCATGTCGATTTCCCGGATCCAACCGGCATATCGGGGATTGGCGCCGCGAACTGCATCCATGTAGTGTCGCGTGATTTCACGGGTAATTGGCCCAGGCGCCCCTGCGCGCAGTGCAAGATTGTCTATGCTTGCCACCGGCGTGATCTCCCAGCCCGTGCCACACATAAAGACCTCATCTGCATCATAGAGCTCCGTTCGATCGATCGGCCGCTCGTTGACAGCAAGTCCCATCTCGTCTGCGATGAGTTGAATTACGCTGTCCCGAGTTATCCCTTCCAGGATGCCTTCCGTCACCGAGGGCGTGAAAATCTTGTCGCGGCGGATCATAAAGACTGATGCAACCGGCGTCTCTGAAACTGTTCCATGCCGGGTCAACATCAGAGGCATGTCATAACCGTGTTCGTCGGCCTCGATCATGGCAAGACGGCCGTTGCTGTAGTTGGCGGTGCCTTTGATGCGTGGTGGTTGCGAGCTCTCTTGGACCCGTTGCCATGTCGAAGTGCCAAGTTTGAGGCCGCGCTCCAGGTACTTATTTGGGGCAAAAGGGCCGGCTGTCATTGCTATTACGGCGCTGCCTCGTGAAAGCATGCTCGTGGCTCCGTCCATCATGACAAGCACGCGTGCGTGGACGTCCTGACGCCATCCATTTGCCTGGATCAGCCTGGCAAGCTGTTGTGTAAGATCTTCCGGTGAAAATTGCTCCTCGAAACGAAGTGCTCGCATCGAGGCATTCAGGCGGTCGAAGTGTTCCAAACCCCTAAACAACAGAAACCGGTCGTTGACATAGTAAGCTCGCAATCCCTCGAAGACCGAGGTTGCATAAGCGACTGCTGGAGATAGCACGTGGATCTTCGCGTCGTCGTAATCGACGAGTTTTCCGTTGAGCATGATATACTTGCTCGTCATAGGAATTCCTCCGTTTATCTGATCTGATGCGGCAGGGAAGCTCAGGCTGGAAAGGCCTTCTTATAGTTCGCAATCTTGCTTCGCATGTCGTCTTCGATGTTGCGATCGCCGCTGAGGACCAGCAACTGCGTTCCCCAGTTCAATGCCTTAGGGAAGAAGGCTTCGGTGTAGACGCCGCCAAGGCGCACGAATTTGCCATGTTTCTTGGCCGCCGCCACGACTTTTCCATAGGCTTCAATTAGATCTGGGTGATCATCGTTCTGCGGTATCCCCATTTCAACAGACAAGTCGTTCGAGCCGACGCTGATCACATCTATGCCGGCAACCGAGGCGATTTCTTCGACGTTGTCGAGCGCCTCCACTGTTTCCATGGATACGGATATGAGAACATTTTCGTTCTTTATTTTCATCCGCTCGTACTTCGTCATCGGAGCCCAGCGCGTGAACGAACCGCCATATTCGGACAGACTGCCGTAGGGCGGAAAGCGTAGCGTTTCAACGATGTATCTAGCCTGATCGGCCGTGTTGACGTGCGGTACGATTATCCCTTGCGCGCCATAGTCGAGAAGGCGCGTAGCAATATCGAGAGAGTTGGTGGGCACGCGTACAAAAGACGTTATCTTCTCGCTCACACAAGCGAGGCAGAGTTGTGCGGCGACATCGAGGTCCATCGATCCGTGCTCCAGGTCGATGTAAATGAAGTGATAGCCAAATGCCTTAGCCATCATGACGACTTCAATGGAGCGTTGCGTGCGGATCTGATAGCCGAGTGCGATATTTCCCTTCTGCAATTCCTGCTTTGCGGTGTTGATCATCATTGGAGTTCCTCCCTACCAGATTGATAATGTTTGCCGGTCGCCGCTCCTTGAACCTTGCCGCCGATGGCAAACGATCATCCTCAGACGTTTGGCTGGCCGATCGGAGAGTTGCGATCCCTGTGCAATCCAGTGGCTTTCGACGGCCCGAAGTCGTGGGTCACTGTGCTCGATGGCTTGAAGGTTGATTCTCGGCAGCGGCCTGCAGTAAGATTATTGATAATGACGTTTGATCCAAGTGGCAATATTAATAATTATATTGACAATATTTATTCGTCACGCCATCGTTGGTCCGGCTCAAAAGTCGCCTGGAGAAGCGGCAGTGGAATGAACGGGCAGCTAGGCGCGTTGAACGCCGTCCATTAGGAGCCTGTGAAGCCGCGGCGTGTTTGTGTCGTGAAGCTGGTTTGCCCAGTGCTGCGAAGGCTCTGGCGTCGGCATGAGATGATGCTCGTTGCGCGGGCGATATCACTTCGCCCGCGCTTTGCAACTGCCACGACGAATGGTCACCTGCATTCACATCGAGCAGGCGGAATTGGCCAATTCCCGCGCAGGACTCGGGTGCAAGTTCCGATCGAGGAGGATCAGAATTTGCATCTCATCATCAAACAGAGTGGAGGAACAACATGAAAAGACGGCAATTTATTCTAAGTGCATCTGCCCTTGGCGCTTCCGCTTTTTTTCCGGCACGAATGTCCGCGCAGACGCAAGCTTTTCCCGCGTTCTATCCGGCAGGATACCAAGTGATCGTGGAAGGATCTAAGGCAGAGCAGCCCTTGCTGATCTATACCACCTTCGCGACATCTAACTGGGCACCGATCATCAAGCATTTCCGGGAAAAATACCCGTGGATTGAGGTGTCGGTTTTAGACCTAAACCCCAGAGAAGCGCTCGAACGCTACCGAACCGAGCGCGGCGCCAATAGCCGCTCGGCGGATCTGTTGTACATCAATGCGCCGGAAATCTGGTCAGAGTTGAGTGCCGACAAGGAAATCCTGGTCTACAAATCCCCCGAAGATGCGAGCCTTGAAGGCTGGGCGAAACCGTTGCCGGGAGTCTATGCCGCGACATTGAGCGCGGAAATCTACATGTGGAACAAGCTTTTGTTGCCTGAAAATCTGGTGCCGACAGGTTTGAAGGACCTTTACGAAAAGGCAAAAGCCAACCCGGACATCTTCAATGGCCGCATCTGCACCTACAACGCGCCAGCGAGCGTCTACTACAGTCTTGTCGTCTACCAGATGGTGAAACATCATGGCGAGCAGATCTGGGAATGGCTCGATTTCCTTGGACCCATGACGAAACTGGAAAGCGGCGGGGCGGCTGCGGCGGAGAAGCTCTATTCGGGCGAGTATATATTCACCTATAACCACAACCTTACCAATGGCGTGGCAGCTGACCGGGATCCTAACAAACATCAGTTGGCCGGATGGGGTTTTTTCAAGGATGGCACACCGGTCGGAGCGCGCTTCGGAGCCGTGTCCGCCGGAACCAGAAGCCCCAACTCATCCAAGCTGATGCTTGATTTTGTCGTCTCGTTTGATGGTCAGAAGGCTGTCGCTGAAGGGGGGAGGGAAGCGTACCATTCCAGAATCAAGCAGGGAGATGTTCCCGGCTGGACCTATGATGGTATCAAGAAAGAGGTGCCGTCGGATCAATTGGTCTACGTTAAATACGATCCGTCTGAACGTGCGGAGTTCGAGAAAACGATTGAGCGTTGGAAGAAGGCACACCACGTTTAAACAAAGCTCCTGGCTGTGAATATTCGGAGCGGGTCATTAGTGCCCGCGCCACTCCCGTTAGAGTTTCCAGGAAAACGCAATGACGTCTCTATCCATCATCGCGACCGATCCCAGCTACCGCAAGTTCCAGGGCCAGTCCCAGACGAGATCCATCGCCATTCAGTACGGTCTGTCATTGGTGACCGTTTTACTCATTCTCTCTCCTATCGTGCCGCTCTTCTACCAAGCCCTCATCGATAGGCCCCTCTATCGATCGGGCCATGAGTTTACGATTGAGAATTTCGCCGAATTGGTGACGAGCCGTTCTTTTCACTCTGCACTCCTCAATTCTTTGATCTTCTCTATTTTGTCGACGATTATTGCAGTGGCAGGGGGCGCCTTTCAGGCCATTCTCATCGCGCGCACAAATGTACCAGGAAGACGATTTCTTGGAAGCGTCGTGTTGTGGCCGCTCTTTGTGTCCCCGATGATCATCGCTTTCGGTTGGTTCATTTTGTACGGCCCGGCGGGCTACTTGACGCTTTTGAGCAAGACAACGTTCGGCTGGGCTCCGTGGGATCTCTACTCTTTGACGGGCATGTCGATTGTCTCGGGCGTCAGCCAGGCACCTCTGGTGTTCCTCTATTGCGTCGGCTCAGCCGCTCTTGCCGATTCTTCAATGGAAGATGCAGCCCGCGTATGCGGTTCGGGGACGCTTCGCATCCTTCGTCGCGTAACCTTTCCGCTCATGTCCCCTGCACTTATTTACAGCTCAACGCTTATCTTCGTGAACTCCATGGAGATGCTGGCCATCCCTCTCATATACGGAGAACCGGCGGGGATCGAACTGCTCTTGCCCTATTTGTACAAACAGGCCTTCAGTGGATTTGACTCCAATTACGGATTGGTAGGCGCGATAGCGGTCTTCCTTCTGGTTCTGGTTGTCGCATTGGTTTGGCTACAAAACCGTCTGCTCGTAGGCGCGGGCCGATACACGACTGTTTCGGGTAAGGCCACTCGACCGCGTCCATTGGCGCTTGGTGCTGCTCGCTGGCCGATCCTTGTCCTGGTTGGGCTATATTTGCTTATGTACGTTGTTCTGCCTGTCGCTGCGATCTTTTTGCGGTCAGTGGTTAGTTTTCTCAGTCCGCTGATCCCGTTCTGGAAAGTGTTGACACTGCAGCACTTCGCATCGCTGATCGACAACGACATATATCGCCGGGCCATAACCAATACCCTTCAAATTGCCTTGTTCGGTGGCATCGCCACGGCAACGTTTACGGCACTCCTTGCGGTCGTCCTCTATCGCTCGGCTTTCCGCTACAAAGTGCCGCTGGAATATGTTGCGATGTTACCGAGGGCCGTGCCTGGTATCGTCTCGGGGCTTGGCTTCCTCTACATCATACTCATGATCCCTTATTTGGGCGAGTTAAGAAGCACCATCGCTGTTCTCGTGGTGGTCTACGTTTCGAAGTTCTTGCCAATTGCACTGGGAACGATCGCGCCGACAATGCATCAGATTTCTGCCGACCTCGACCGGAGCGCAAATGTCATGGGAGCGAGCTGGTGGACGGGATGCCGCCGCATCGTTCTGCCCATCGTAAGGCCGGCTGCCATCTCAGCCTTCGTCCTGGTGTTCATTCAGATCACTAAAGAATACGCCACAGCAGTTTTCCTGATTTCGCCTGGCAGCGAAGTACTCGGCGTCAGTCTGCTTCAGGCGTGGGAGATGGGCGACGTTGGAATGGTGGCCGCAATCGCGACGGTCCAGATTGTGATCCTTGTCATCTTTACGCTGTTTGCGCGGTGGGTGCTTGGAGCCAACGTTTACGACCGTTAAGCCGGCGTGGCGTGTTCGGGTGACCCCATACGGTACCCAGGCTTACGCGTCGAGGAGACAAGGAAGTACTTATCATCGTTTGAATTATTGATAATATTATTGACATAAATCACCTGACGAAATATAACCTGATGGTCACAAGTCGACGTGACGGGCGGGAAAGAGGGAGAGCGCAGTCTTTGCTAGGTCGTAAACTCATAAAATTGCTTGGTGTTTTTCGCGTGTCGTGATTCAAGGCTTCCGGATAAGGGAGGCTGTATGACGCGTCGCCGCTACGAACTTACCGATCACGAATGGTCGATCCTGTCACCACTGTTGCCCAACAAACCCCGCGGCGTTCCTCGGGTCGATGACCGGCGGGTGCTGAATGGCATCCTTTGGCGGTTCCGGACTGGTTCGCCTTGGGCGGAAATCCCGGAGCGCTACGGTCCGCCGACCACCTGCTACAACCGCTTCGTCCGTTGGCGGAAGGCCGGTGTCTGGGACAAGCTTCTTGAGGCGGTTTCCGAGGCTTACGATGGCGATATCGTCATGATCGACTCGACCTGTGTCCGCGTTCACCAGCATGCGGCCACGGGAAAAAAGGGGATGGAGACGATGGAGGCATGGGACGTTCCCGCGGCGGGCTTACAAGCAAAATCCACGCGCTCGTCGACGCG
>NZ_FNGR01000040.1:0-52070 GCF_900103045.1 Ensifer sp. YR511 | reverse complement strand
CTGAAACAGTCATCGCTCAACTGCCGTTCTGGTTCGAGCATTACAACAATCTTCACCCGCATAGTGCTTTAGGATATCAATCACCGCGCGAGTTCATCAACTCGCAATCTCAAACCTGAGCATGTCCGGTCTTTTGGGGGCAACTCCACCGGGTTGTTGAAGAAATCCTTGGGGTTGAGGTCGGTCGCATAGGCGGGAATGATGATGATGTCCGGGTTCCAGACGAGCAACTGTTCAAAATCGACGGTTCGCCACCATTCACCGGTTTTATCCGCCGCCGGGTTGGTGACGCCGCTGAGGGAAAGATCCTGCGAGCCATTGGCGATGACCTGGATCTGGTCGGCGACCTTGTCGATGTGAAGGACAGAAGGAAGCGCCGACTTGTCGAGCTTGGCAACCTTTTCATTGAGGGCCTTCAACGTTTCGGACTGTGCTTCAGGATTGCCTGGGCGCGGTCGTTGCGGCCGGTCATGTAGCCACTGAGCGTGACATAGTCGAGCCGGTCCTGCTCGGAGCAGCATTGCCAGCCGACGACAGTGAGCCCCACCCGCTCCAGCGGTTCGATAAGCTTCTCGTCATGGGTCCACTGGATCACCACGTCGGGTTTTTCCGCAAGGATCGCCTCGACATTCGGTACGAAGCCATCCTGGGCGGCACTGGCATTGATTTTGGCCATTTCCGGGAGCATCTCGGCATAGATGCCGCTGGTAAAGTACCTCACCAGCGAATCCTTGTTCATGCCGACGATGCGATCGGCCTTTTCGTCCACGGCACGATAGATGATCGGCGCCGAGCGAACTGTCGTCACGACGCGTTCCGGCGGTTTTGCAAACATGACCTTCTTGCCGCGGTGGTCGAGGAAGGCCGTTTCGGTCGACGCCGCGGCCGGCAGAAACGCCGATAGGGACAGTACCAGTGCAGTGAATGTCTTGAGGCGGCTTGACATGTACGCTCCATCGCAAGGTCGGTAGGTTCGGACCAAGTTCTGCCAGTCAAGTTATCGCGCCGTGTCCAGCGCTCCGTAAATTTTTAGGGAGATTCGCCAGAAGATGCTGCTGCACCGGACGAATAGCGCGGTCTGCCTCCAGGCACCAAGGCAGTTTAGTAAACCGCATCGGTCGCGCGAAGATGCCGAGCCAGTCTACGGTTGGCGGCGGTTGACGATTTCCGGAGGTCTTCCCCGTCAATAATTGACGGTTCCCTCCTCACCGCGGCTGCAACGCGCTCGTGCGGAATGTAACCGTTACGTTCTTCAGTAGTACGATATATTCGACATAATGCTGACGAAGAGCGAACCTGGGGAAATACTGTGTGGTTTAAGCGGCTCTTGAAATGGGCCAATCGAGAATGTGACGAGAGGAGTCAAACATGAGCAAGCGGCAGCCCAAACAAAGCGGCTGGCAAACTACGCGGGACCTGAAGTGTTGAGGAATCCAGGTTGGAACAAGCAAAGGAGTGGCTGGAGTCGCTGGGCTCTGGTTGTTCTGACTGTTCCGCCGGCGATTCTGCTAGCCGTGGCAGCCGCATGGGCCTCGCTTGCATTATGGTATCGTCTTCCCGTTTCCGAATTCACAAGAGGTTTTATCGCCGGACTCTTTGCACTTGTCGGGCTTTTGACGGTCGCCGCGCTGTTTGGCCGCTGGCGTCTCAAAGCTCTCCTGGTATTTGCAGTTGCGTTCGCAGTTGTCTTGATTTGGTGGAGGACGATCAAACCCGTCGAAGACGGTTCGTGGGCACCTGATGTTGCACGACAGGTTACAGGCGAATTTCACGGCGACCTGCTGACACTAACCAATGTTCGCAACTTCGAATGGCACAGCAGCACGGAATTCGTCGAACGGTGGACCACGCGGACCTACGATATGAGGAAGCTCCGAACAGTCGACCTGTTCATGTCCTATTGGGCGGGGCCAGAGATTGCCCATGTAATATTCAGCTTTGGATTTGAAGGCGGCGAGCAGCTCCCGTGGTCGGTCGAAGTCCGTCGGCGGGTTGGCGGCGCGTTCTCGCCGCTCGCAGATTTGTTCAAGAGCAATCCTTTGGTGATCATCGCAGCCGACGAACGGGACGTGGTGGGCGTCCGGTCAAATTTCCGCAGCGAGGATGTTCAAATCTATCGCCTGAAGGCGTCACCTGACCAGGCGCGTGCGCTTCTGCGCGAGTATGTTACAGACGCCAACGCTCTTGCCACAACGCCGCTCTTCTACAACTCGCTTACGACCAACTGCACGACGACGGTTGTCAAGATGATGCGCGTTGTAGGAGACTCGATCCCGTTCGACTGGCGTCTCATCGTCAACGGGTATCTTCCCGACTACGCTTATGATCGGGGGGCGGTCGATACGTCAGTGTCGCTCGCAGAACTCAGAAATGCCAGTCATATCGGCCAACGTGCTCGGGACGACGGGTTGTCGCCAAATTTCTCAAAGGCAATAAGACTCGGCGTGCCTTCGCCAGTGCCGCAGGGCTCGCCTTGAAGACGGCGAACGGTCATCAGGGAGCTCATCAGCAATCCGCAACAGCCTGTTTCATTCTTCGCTACGTGCGCATGTCAGTCTTCTGATGGAGTTTCTTCCCCGAGCCAACTGGGCGTGAGCCTTGCCCCGCCTTCCCCGGCGGGGTTTTCTTTTGGACGATTTTGCGGGGCGCGCCAGCCTGGAACATATGGTGTTCCCTACGCCCCAACAAACTCCATGACCTCAAAAGCAAAAGCGCCCGCAGGAGATGCAGGCGCTTGGCAATTCTTCAGTCTTTAAGATCGCCTTAGCGGGCGAAGGCCGTACGTGCGACGCGGTCGATGTCGGCGCGTTCGATGCCGAGGTCGCGAAGTTCGCGGTTCGACATGCGGCCCAGCTCGGTGACCGTCTGACGGTACTTGCGCCAGTTGTTGATGGAGCGTGCTATGTTCATTTGATCCCCCTTTCAATGGGCTTTCGAAGCCTGGCTGCCAGTCCGTGGCGCCTCGTTTCGCTTCGATGAACACCTTATAGCTCAGGCTTTCCCTAAGTTGCAGCGCTCAAAACTCAGCGCTCCCATGTGGGAAATGCATAGGCGGTCGCCAGCCGACGGTTCAGCTGCGATGGCCATGAACCATCATGAGAGCTGTGCGTTACATGTCAGATCGTGAGGTAAAGAACATGGCGCGAACTTTTAGAAGCCAAAGCCACCGGGCGAACCTACTCCATCTTGCACTCGCGGTGCTCGCAATGCTGTTCATCGCAGCGATAGTGGCACTGCTTTAGGCTCGTGCAGGACGCCATTTGCCGCCACGGATCGGCGCCACACATTGGCCCGGCATGTGTCGCTGAGGCCGATTACGACAATACCAGTTTAAAACCTATGAAAAATTTTGCATAAGGGGTCATCCGGAAAGGTGATCCCCATGAACGATCAGACAACGCTCGAGTTTCTTGCCAGCCAAATGTCGGGCGACAGCGGCGAGCCGCTCTATCGCCGCCTTGAAGAGGCGATCAAACAGGCCATCAGCGCCTCGACACTCCGCCGCGGTTCGGTCATCCCCAGCGAGCGGGACTTGAGCGAGGGCCTTTCGATTTCGCGCGTGACGGTGCGCAAGGCGATCGAAGGGCTCGTCGCTGATGGCCTGCTTGACCGCCGCCAGGGGGCAAAGACCGTTGTTTCATCACGTGTCGAGAAATCCCTGGCCACGATGACGAGCTTCTCCGAAGATATGCGCTCGCGCGGGCTGGAACCCGGTTGCACCTGGATCTCACGTGAAATCAGCCGCCCGTCACCCGCTGAAATGATGGCGCTTGGCATTCCGGCGGGAGAAAAAATCGTACGCCTTAGACGATTGAGGACGGCCAACGACACGCCGATCGCGATCGAAACGGCATCGCTTCCCGCCCGCTTTGTGCCGGATCCGGACGCCATCGGCGCGTCCTTGTACGAATATCTCGCAGCCCACGGCGCTTTGCCTGTCCGGGCACTGCAGCGCATGCAGGCAAAGCCTGCAAGCGATGAAGAGCGACGCCTGCTCGCAACGCCCGAAGACACGAGCCTGCTCGTCATGGAGCGGCGCTGTTTCCTGGCCGATGGGCAAATTGTCGAATTCACCCAGACCAAGTACCGGGGTGACGTCTACGACTTCGTTATCGAGCTGATGAGGTAATACCAGTATAATTCCTGTTGCAATCTGGTCTTACACTGTTACCGTGAGGCCTCCATTGGGAGAGCCTGCGTGACCTTCGACATCCATAGCCTCAAGCACGGTCTGATCGTTTCTTGCCAACCGGTGAAAGGCGGCGTCATGGACAATGCCGCCATGGTTGTCGGTTTCGCCTTGGCCGCGCTCGACGGCGGCGCAACCGCCCTTCGCATCGAATCTGCAGACTATGTTCGCGCCGTGCGCCAGGCGACCGATCGGCCAATTATCGGCCTCGTCAAACGCGACCTGGAGACATCGCCGATCCGCATCACCCCCTTTGTCAAGGACGTCGATGCTCTGGCGGCAGCCGGCGCCGATATCATCGCCTATGATGCCACTGCTCGCGAACGGCCGGTTGCGACCAGGACGCTGATCGAGCGCATTCACGCCGGCGGCAAGATCGCCATGGCGGATTGCTCTGTTTTCGCCGACGCCGAGCGCGCGCTTGCCGAAGGTGCCGAGATCGTCGGCTCAACCCTTGCTGGCTACACCGGACCGGTCGAGCCGACGGAGCCGGACTTCGCGCTCATCGCCGCCATGCGCGGCCTCACCCCTCACGTGGTTGCCGAAGGCTGTGTGCGCACGCCCGAACAGGCCGCTCAGGCGCTGCAGGCGGGGGCCTTCACTGTCGTCGTCGGTTCCGCGATCACGCGTCCCGAACATGTGACGGCGTGGTTCCGGCAGGCGCTCGATCAAACGCTTGCCGGAAGCGAGGCTTGATCATGACTGAGCCCCGGACCGTTCTTTCGATCGATGTCGGCGGCACGAAGATGCTGGCTGCCCTTATCCGGGGAACAGAGATCGTCGACACGCACCGGATGCCGACGCCCCGCCAAGGCGACCCGACCCAGTGGCTCGCCGCACTCTTCGGTGCGATCGCGTCCTGGCGCGGTGCGTACGGCTCGGTCGGCGCCGCGGTCACTGGCATTGTCGATAACGGCCAATGGTCAGCGCTCAACCGCAACACACTCGCCATACCTGATCGGTTTCCGCTGACAGCGACGATCGAACGACTGGCTGACGTGCCGGTACTGGCTGCAAACGACGCCCATGCGGCCGCCTGGGGTGAATACGCCTTTGGCGCAGGCAACCGCGAAGACATGGTCTTCCTGACGATCTCCACCGGCATCGGCGGCGGCATCGTCCTGAACGGGCGTCTGCTCGAGGGCCTCGCCGGACACTTCGGCCAATCGCGTAGTGCCGAATGGGCTGATGATGTGCTCGAAGATCGCGTGTCCGGCCACTGGATCGCCAGGGAGGCATCCCCCCACCAATCCGGCGCCACCGCGCGCGACGTCTTTGCCGCGGCCCGAAATGCCGATGACTGGGCCAGGCGCATCATCGAAACATCCGCGGGGCGAACCGCGCTGCTCTGCCGCAACATCCAGCTCACGTTGGACCCGAAACGCATCGTCATCGGCGGCAGCATCGGCCTGGCCGAAGGCTATCTCGCCGCCGTCGAACGCGCACTGGAACCGGTGCCGCCACGCCTTCGACCATCGCTACACGCCGCCGCCCTTGGGGAGAATGCAGGGGTGATCGGCGTTGCTAATCTTGCAGAGTGTCAACAAAACTTGAGGGAGAACCAAAAATGACATTTGCGACAACGAAAAGACGTGCGCTGCTCGCCGCAGCGGGTATTGCGAGCCTGCTGGCGGCCACGCCGGCCCTTGCGGAAGTAACGGTGCTCGGCTGGCCGGGCGGCCCGGAAGAAACGGCACTGCGGGCTGCCGCCGACGCCTACAACGCCAAGTCAGACGTTGCCGAGAACGACAAGGTCGAACTTCTGTTCTTCAACCGAGACGGCTTCTGGGACAAGCTGCAGGCCGATCTCGCCGCTGGCTCGAAGGCCTTCGACCTCAACCTGCTCGCTACCTATTCGATCGGCCGTTACGCGCCGTTCATGGAGCCGGTCGAACTTTCGGGCGAAGCCAAGGCGGTCTATGGCGATTCCGTACTGTCGACCATGCAGTACCAGGGCAAGCAATATGGCGTGCCAACCGATCTCTCGCTTCACTTCATGTATTTCCGCAAGGACCTGATCGAGGCCCTGCTGAAAGATGACGCCGGCAAGGCGAAATATGCCGAGATCTCGGAGAAGTATCTCGGCAAGAAGCTGGAGCCCAAGATCCCGGACGAGTGGACCTGGGACGATTACGCCGCCACCGCGCTCTACTTCACTCAGGCGGTCAACCCGGACAGCCCGACCCGCTACGGCACGGTGCTGCAGCTCAAGAACCTTCTCTTCAACATCATGGTCTGGCAGTCGGTACCACGCGCCTATGGTGCGAACTGGATGGACGACAGCGGCAAGATCACCGTGAACTCCAATGCCTATCGAAAGGGCCTCGAGATCTACAAGCTGCTCTACGACAATGGCGCATCACCGAAGGACTCACTGTCTTACGAATTTGCCGAGGCGAATGCCGCCTTTGCGTCTGGCCAAGTGGCCGCAATGCTGCAATGGAATGCGGCAGCCGGCGACCTGACGAGCAAGGAGAAATCCCCTGCTGTGGCAGACGTGACCGAAACGGTCGCACCACCTGCAGGTCCTCAAGGGCGCTTCACCCATATCCACGGCCTCGGTTTCGGCCTCAACAAGAATGCCGAAAACAAGGAGGGTGCGGCCAAGTTCGTGAAGTGGCTGTCTTCCAAGGAAGCCGCGCTGATCTACGCCAAAAACAACGGCGCACCAGCCCTGACGCCGGAAGTGGTCGTCGAGGTCGCCGATTCCCGGCCTGATCTCGTCAAGCTCGGCGAATTCGCCGGCAAGTACGGTTACGTCATGAACGGTGCTACGTCAGCCAAGGCGCTGTCGGTCTACGAACTGCAGGCCAAGGAGTTCACCGGCTACTGGTCCGGCCAGCAATCGATCGAGGATGCGCTCGCTAGCACCGAAAAGGGCATGGCAGACCTGCTGAAGTAAGTGAAAGGGTTGCGGCGTCCACCAGGAGGCCGCAGCCCTCAACGACAAGCGGGTACCGGGGAATCTTTCTCCACCCCACTTGCCAGTGCTCCACACGGGATCCAGGTGCGCCGCGTCCGCGGTGCCAAAGAGCCATCCAGCTCAAGGATTTGGGCTGGCTAGATCTCCTGTAACAGGCACTGGGAAGTGGACCGAGGAAACACCTTGCGTCCCCTTGCCCGACCGACAACAGACACAGATCGGTGCCATGACGATAGCCAGACCGCAAT
The DNA here is from genome assembly GCF_900103045.1 of Ensifer sp. YR511. Taxonomy (NCBI): domain Bacteria; kingdom Pseudomonadati; phylum Pseudomonadota; class Alphaproteobacteria; order Hyphomicrobiales; family Rhizobiaceae; genus Ensifer; species Ensifer sp. YR511. The sequence continues at coordinate 44,710 of NZ_FNGR01000040.1, read as the reverse complement.
CCAATGCCCCTGAGTTCCGGCTGCTCGCCACGCCGCTCGTCCTCTTCCTGCTCGTTTTCCTGGGCTTCCCGGCCCTCGTCAACCTGATCTATTCGGTCTCCGAGGTCTCCTTCGAGACGCTACGCCAGCCGACGTTTACCGGGCTCAAGAACTTTGTCTCGGTCTGGAGCGATGCGGCTTTCTGGCAGGCGAGCTGGTTCTCGCTGCGCTTCGGCCTCTTGACCGCTATTCTCGAATGCCTGCTCGGGCTGTCGCTGGCGATCTTCCTGTCGCCGCTCATCGAAAAACGGAGCTGGCTGATGGCGATCCTGATGCTGCCGCTCATGGTCGCGCCGGCACTGGTCGGCCTGATGTACCGCCTTGTCCTGCACGAATTCGTCGGGCCGGTACCTTATTATCTCTGGACCTATTTCGGCGCCAGCATCTCGTTCCTTGGGCCCGGCTCCGCCTTCTGGACCCTGGTCGTCGTTGAGACGTTGCAGTGGACACCATTCACGCTGCTGCTTTTCTACATGGCCTATCAGGCGATCCCTTCCGAGATTGCCGAAGCATCCGCAATGGACGGGGCGCGAAGCCTGCAGCGCCTGTGGTTCATCGAACTGCCGATGATGGGCCCTACGATCGCGGCCGCGTTGCTTATCCGCTTCATCGACGGCTTCCGGGTCTTTGACAACGTCTATGTGTTGACCGGGAGCGGTCCCGGCGGATCGACGGCATCGCTGTCGATCTACATCTATGAGGCCTTCTTCAAGCAGGGCGCCATCGGCAAGGCGGTTGCCGCCTCAGTCGTCCTGTTCGTCGCCTCCTTCGCCGTGCTTTATGGCCTCAATGCTCTCGCCAGCCGGCGGAAAGGAGCCAAGCGATGATGTCAGCACTCCGTTGGTTCGTTTTCGCTGTTGCCGCCATCGGCTTGAACTTTCCGGTGCTGGTGACGCTTTCCACCTCGTTCAAGAGTGCGCGCGAGCTTTCCGGCAACCCCGGTCTCTGGGTCCAGGCCCCGACATTTGAGAACTACCGCGCCGTGTTCGAGGTCTCCGATCGGCTGAACATCTTCCTCTATCTGTTCAACAGCCTTGCTGTGGCGCTGATGGGAACGGTACTTGCCGTGGCGCTGGCGCTCCCCGCAGCCTACGCGATTGCCCGCGGCAAGATTGGCGAACGCACACTCCTGCCCTTTATTGTCAACCTGCGCGCCGTGCCGCTGATCATCTTCGCGATCCCGCTCTACATGATGTTCCAGTGGCTTGCGCTGCTTGATACGCGCCTGGGGCTGGGGCTGATCCTGACGATCGTCAACCTGCCGCTTGCGCTCGTCATCCTCGTCAACGCCATCCGTGACCTGCCCGCGGAACTCGACGAGGCTGCCCTCATGGATGGTGCAAACCGCACGCAGATCCTCATCAAGGTCGTGATGCCGCTCTGCCGGCCGGCGATCGTCACCAGCCTGATCTTCGGCTTCATCACCGCGTGGAACGAATTCCTCTTCGGCCTGATGCTGACGACCTCCAAGGCAGTTCCGGTCACGGTCGGCGCATCCTTCTTTTTTGCCGCAAGCGGCGGCGGTGTGCAGTGGGGCGTAGCATCGGCAGTGATGGTCGTCGGCGCTTTGCCGCCAATGCTGCTCGGCCTCGTGATGTACCGCCAGATCAGTGGATCGATGACCGCCGGCGCGGTCAAGGGTTGATATTCCAGGAGACACGCATGGGAACGATTTCGCTCAGGAAAGCCGGAAAGCGCTACGGCGCAGTTGAGATCATCCGGGAGCTCGACCTTGAGATCGCCGACGGTGAATTCGTCGTCATCGTCGGGCCCTCCGGCTGCGGCAAGTCAACGCTGTTGCGCATGATCGCGGGTCTCGAGGCAACGACCGACGGCCAGATTTTGATCAATGGGCGGGATGCGACGTCCGCTTCGCCGGTCGATCGTCAGCTCGCCATGGTCTTCCAGTCCTATGCGCTCTATCCGCACATGACGGTGCGGCAGAACATGGGCTTCGGCCTGAGGCTCGCCAAGGTGCCGTCGGAGACCGCAAGGGCCAAGATCGAGGCAGCGGCGGAAACGCTGAAGCTCACGCCCCTTCTGGACCGCTATCCGAAGGAGCTCTCGGGCGGCCAGCGCCAGCGAGTCGCAATCGGGCGGGCAATTGTGCGCGAGCCGGTCGGCTTTCTCTTTGACGAGCCGCTTTCAAACCTCGATGCGGCGCTGCGCGTCGATATGCGACTTGAGATCGCCAAGCTGCATCGCACGCTTGGCGCCACCATGATCTATGTGACCCATGACCAGGTGGAGGCGATGACGCTGGCCGACCGGATCGTCGTGATGAAGGACGGGCGGATCATGCAGCAGGGTAGCCCGAGAGACCTCTACGAAAAGCCGGCGAACCTTTTCGTCGCGCAGTTCATCGGCAGCCCAAAGATGAACCTCCTGCCATGCCGGCGCGACCAGGGCGGCCGCCTCGACCTGAGCGGCGAAGGCGATCTAGCGCTTCCCATGCCAGGGACGGTCGAACCCGAGAAACTGGGCGCAAGGCCCGAGCACTTGGCGCTGGTTGCTCCGGAAACTGGGCATTGCCGCGGCGTCATCGAGGCGAGCGAGTATCTCGGCGGCAATATGAGCGTCTTCGTTCGCGCCGGCCGGCTCGGCCTGATCAATGTCAGCGCACCGGCCGACACACCTTTTCGCGTTGGCGAAGCCGTCGGGATCCGGATCGACGAGAGCCGGTCCTCGCTGTTCGATGGTACGGGCGCAGCAATTGGTGCCTGACACTGGGGGATCCCTCGAAGGCCTTTGAGCTAGGCAGGCGCTCAAGCGATCGGCAGCGTTCAGATGGCAAAAATCGGTTCATTGGCCGATTTCACATCAAACGCTGCGGACCCTGGCAGACGAAAGAAAAGCCTTCGATTGACCCAACAGCAAGCATGCACAATGGGGAACAGTTGAAATTTGTCGGTCGGACAGCCGACAGTGCGATTTCACATAGATACCCAGCAATCATGAGCGATAATGGTACCGAATGCCGACGAGCAACAGGGTCGTCCTGGCCGGGATGGCCCAGCGAAGTGCTCGTCGCTGTAGCGCTGAATGAAAGCCGATGAAATGTCGCGAAAGTATCTAGCACTCCAGGCCGACGGCGCCGTTGGAAAGATGGAGTTGAACCAAGAGATCGCGGCCGCGCTCGAAAGGTTGCCGGAGGATCCTTCGCTCTACTTCGATCTTGGAGAAGCACATCTGCTTATTCCGCTCGAGCAGCTTGTTAACGCGCGAATGCGCGAACGAGGCATCATCAGCGCGAACCGCTATATGCTTGCGTCGGCGCGCGGCAAGCAGGAGAAGCGAAAACCCCTCACTGTACACGCCCTTGGCAACGGGCTGTGGCTCGTGGTGGACGGGAATTCAACGCTGCTCAATGCTCGTCATTCCAATTGGCGGGCTGTACCTTGCACCACGGTTGACAAACCGACGTGGGATCCGAGCTCAGCCTGACGATCACAAGTGCAGACGTAGATCCGGGTCGCGGGGTTGGCGCCTACGGAGCCAGCGCAGGTGCCTGGTGCGCCACCCCATCCTGCATAGCGCGCTCTTCCGCTGGCAGCGCCAGCAGATGAATGAACATTGGACACTCCAATCCTGTCAGCATGCCGGGCAAAGTGGCCGTGTGGCCGAGGCGAGCGGGGTTTGCATGGCACCCCCGCTTCATTCAAAAACGCCCTCGGCGATCACCCCCTACGACTGTGAGAGAGCCCCGTAACCCGGCCGTTTATAGAGCGTGCTTTCGTTCGCCACTATTTCCGGGTCGTAGACACTCGCATCCCACTCCGCCGGATCCACTTCTAAGATGGAAACGGAAAGCGAAGCGTCGCTTGAGCCTAGGATGGTTTTCGCAGCTTCGACCACTTTCGCGGCGAATTCCTGTTTCTGCTCCTCGGTGCGGCCAGGGAACATCTTTACGACTATGTGCGGCATTTCCATTCCATTCGTTGATACCAAGTGCCATGACGGGAAGACGACAGGGCCCAAGGGCAAGCCGCAAATCCTGCCGACCTCGACGAGTCCACAAGGTGATTGCGGACGATCAATGCCAACTCATTGCCATTGCTTGCGTCTGCACTGACCCTATCATCCCGATACCAGGTGCTTTCGCGAACATCAAAGCTTGATGACGGTCTTCTTTGCAAGCAACCCCTGCGGAGCAAAGAGCAGAACCCCGATGACGAGCAGGATGGTGAAGGCGTCGCGGTAGCTGAGCAGGCTTTCCGGCAGATAGGCTTGCAAGAACACTTCGATGAAGCCGAGCAGAAAGCCGCCGGCGACAGCGCCGGAGAGGCTGCCGAGCCCACCGATAATTGCGGCGATAAAGGCTTTGAGCACTGGCAGGAAGCCCATCAACGGATCGACACTGCCGCGCTGGGCCACCCAGAGGATGCCGGCGACGCCGGCAAGCAGGCCGGAGATCGCAAAGGCGGTAGCGACCACCGCATTGGCGCGGATACCCATCAGCCGAACGATAGCGAAATCTTCGGATGCAGCACGCATGGCACGACCGAGCACGGTCGTGCGAAGGAAGAGGTTCAGGCCGACCAGCATGATGATCGTGACGAGGATCGAGGTTCCCTGAATGAGGCCCAGATGCAGGCCGCCGATCTCGATCGTGCCAGAAAAGCTCTCGGGCATCGGCACCGGCTTCGGACGGGCGGAAATGAAGTTCTGGAAGATCACGCGCAGGATCGCGCTAACGGCAAAGCTCGTTAGAAGCAGCGTCGTGCCACTGGCGCCGCGCACCGGCCGAAAGGCGATGCGCTCCATCAGCATGGCAAGCACGATGGCGATCAAAAGAGCCGCACAGACAGCGAGCGGAAACGGCAGGCCCAGCAACAGGGCAAAGCAGAGGCCGTAGCCGGCAGCCGTCATCAGTTCGCCATGGGCGAAATTGATGAGCCCCATGATCGAAAAGACGACCGCAAGGCCAAGCGCCAGAAGCGCATAAGTGCCGCCGAGGCTGAGCGCATTGACGAGTTGCTGCAGGAACATATCCATGAATTGACCCTCCACGCGCTCGGCTCAGGCGCCGAGATAGGCGCCCTGGATTTCGGTTGAATTGCGCAGTTCGGCGGCCGTGCCCGAAAGCACGACCCGGCCATTGGCCATGACGTAGCCCGCGTCAGCAATCTCGAGCGACAGAGAGACGTTCTGCTCGACCAGGAGGATCGTCAGGCCCTTTTGTCTCAGCCCGGCGATCAGGTCGAAGATCAGATCCACCACCTGCGGCGCCAGGCCGAGCGAGGGCTCGTCGAGCAGCAACAAGTCAGGCGACGACATCATCGAGCGGGCGATCGCGAGCATCTGCTGTTCTCCCCCTGAGAGCGAGCCGGCCTTCTGGGTGAGGCGTTCTTTCAGGATCGGGAATCGCGAGAGCATGTCTTCGCGCACCTCTGATATCGCGCCGCGCGCCTTGTGCATGGCACCGCCGAGCAGCAGGTGTTCGTCGACGGTGAGGCTCGGGAAGATGCGCCGTCCCTCGGGCGTCAAGGTCATTCCGAGCCGGACAATCTGTTCCGGCGCGAGGCCGGAAACATCCCGGCCGTTGAAAGACACACGTCCGGCCTTCTTTCCCGCCAGACCGACAAGCGCGTTCAGCGTCGAGCTCTTGCCAGCGCCGTTGGCGCCGAGCAACGTCACGATCTGCCCTTTGCCGACGGCGAGATCAACACCCTTCAGGGCTTCGACCGCACCATAGGCGACCTTAAGGCCGCTCACTTCCAGAAGCGGCTTCAGAACGGGAATTTCACTCATCATCATCGGGCAAAGTCCTTGCCGTGGATTGCAAAGCGCCGCCGGCGCAGACAGGCACGATCCCCGGGGAAATCCGGGGACCACCACAGGTGATCGATCAGGGGGCTGGAACGTCGGCGGCCGCCGGAACGCCCTGACTGATCAGCTGGCGATTGCCGCTTTCGATCTGCACCAGCGATACCGAGCGCATCGGCATCCCTTGCGTGCCGGCATAGCTGATCGGGCCGGTCACACCCTGGACGTTTTCGAGCGAGGCGATCGCGTTGCGTATGGCAACCGGATCGATACTGTTTGCCTCCGTCACCGCCGCGTCGATCACCTTGCCAAGGTCGTAGCCGTTGGCGATGTAGACCGTATCCGGCACCTGACCGTATTTTTCCTTGTACTTCACATTGAAGTCAGCAAGCGGGCTGCCTTCGCTGGCAAAGCCTGCGGTTGTAAAGACAACCCCGTCGACGGTGGCACCAAGGCCGAAGGTCGTGGGCGAATCGATGCCGTCGCTGCCGAGGATCGGCGTGGCCACCCCTGCACCGCGCAGCTGACGGATGAAGGCTGGGAAATCCGGCTCGTAGGCCGCCGTCATGATGACGTCGGGCGCCGGGTTCATCGCCTTGATCTTGGTGACCTCGGCGCCGAAGTCCTGCTGGCCCATGCTGTAGGTGCCCTCACCGAGCAGTTCGCCGCCCTTGGCTTTGAACGCAACGGCGAAATACTCCGGCAGCTTCAGAGTATAGGCGCTATCCGGCGACTTCAGGATGTAGGCCTTCTTGTAACCCTTCTCGAACGCGTAGGTCGCAAGAACAGAGGCCTGGACGTTGTCGGCCGGATAATTGCCAAACATGTAGTCGCCCACCGCAAGCGGCATGGTCGGCGTCGTGGCGCAGAAGGAGAAGGCGGGGATCTGGGCTGCCTGTGTCACCTGGCCGGCAGCAATCGACGGATCGGCATCGCAAGGCGTGATCACGATCTTGACGCCTTCGTCAACCAGTTCCTGCGCCACCAGCGCCGTCTGCGCCGCATCCGAGCGCGTATCCTTGGCGACGAGCTTGATCGGGAATTTGCCGGCAGCACCACCGGCCGCATTGATCTCCTCGACCGCCATTTCCAGACCCTTCAGCGACGGCTGGTCATAGGGTGCAAGACCGCCGGTCTGTGCGGTCGCAAGACCGATAACCAGATCGTCTGCAAATGCGGGTAGTGGCGACAACGCGATACCGCCAAGCATGGTTGTAAGGCACAGGGCCGTGACGTTCTTCTTCATCCGAAAAGCTCCCTCTTTTGATTTATGCTGGTTTATGCAGGCCCGGCGCGCCGGACGGCAGAACGGGGGTCCCGACGGGCGCGTTGCGCGCCTGCGCCGCTGAGCGGCGGCGGCCGATGTAGGCCTCGATGACATCAGGGTTAGCCTGGATTTCCGCCGGTGTGCCGATGGCGATCTGCTGGCCCTTGTTGAGCACGACGACAACATCGCAGAGCCGCATGATCAGCTTCAGGTCATGCTCGACGACGAGCAGGCCGAGGCGGTATTTCGTGCGGATGCGGTCGAGCACATGCATCAATTCCTCGGTCTCGGCCGGGTTCATGCCGGCAGCCGGCTCGTCGAGCAGCAGGTAACGCGGCTTCAGCGCCAGCGCGCGGGCGATTTCTAGCCGCCTCTGCGCACCGTAGGAAAGCGTGCCGGCCAGCCGGTCGGCAAATTCCGCGAGGCCCACTTCCGAAAGCACCGTCAAGGCACGGGCAGCGGGATCCTCACCGCCCGCCTTCAAGGCGCTCGCCGCGACCGTGACGTTCTCGATGACCGTTAGGTTCTTGAAGAGACGGATGTTCTGGAAGGTGCGGGCAAGGCCCGCGACGGGAACCGCGTGAACGGCAAGCGACGCCACATCCTGGCCATCGATCAGCACGCGGCCCGTCGACGGCGGCACGACGCCGGACACACTGTTGATCAGCGTGGACTTGCCCGCACCGTTCGGGCCGATAAGGCCAGTGACGATACCGGGCTTGATCTCGAAATTGGCGTTCTCGAGCGCCACGAGGCCGGCAAATTTCTTGCCGAGATTTTCGACCCGGAGAGAGCCGTGACCGGCTGCAGCGGCCTCGGACGCAGGCACGCTTTTCACCGGCACAACGTCCTTCTCTGTGGAGCGCTTGAACCAGCCGAAGCGCTCGTCAAGTTCGCGCACACCGAAGAGGCCATCCTGCAGGCGGTACATCACGACGAGGATTGCCACGCCGATCCCGATGTCGGTGAGGCCGAAGACGGTCGGCAGCTTGAGGAAGCCGAGATCGACGCCACCCTCGAGCTTGCGCAGGAGTTCGACAATCAGCATGATTACGGCAGCGCCGCCGACGGCACCCGAGACGGTGGTGATACCGCCGAGGATCAGCATCGCCAAAAGCATGAAGGTGAGGTTGAAGTAGAAGTCCTTCGGCGAAAACGCGCCGAGGAAATGGGCCAGCAAGGCGCCAGCAGCGCCTGCAAGCACCGCACCGAGAACCCAGGCGAAGAAGCGCTGCAGTTTGACATTGACGCCGACGGCGCTCGAGGCGATCTCGTCTTCGCGCGACGCCCGAAGCTTCAAGCCAGCACTCGAATCCCGATAGAGACGCGCAACCACCACGGCAGCGATAGCAAAGGGCACCGCCACCCAGAGATTGACCGCGCGGGGAATACCAAAAAAGGTCTGGCTGCCGCGGGTGAAATCGGTCGAGGCGACGAGCACAACATGCACGATGACGAGGAAACCAAGGGTCGCGATCGAAGCCGATGAGCCGCCAAGGCGCGCCACGGGAATGCCGATCAGCACCGCGACGAGCGCAACCACGACAAGCGCAATCGCAAGTGCCGGAAGGAAGGGCATGCCCATCCCGGCCAGCCATTCCGGGAGATGTGGCAACGCTGTCTTTTGGATGATCGGATTTAGCGTCAACAGACCCGACGCATAGGCACCGATCGCCATGAAGCCGACATGGCCGAAGGAAACGATACCGGAATTGCCGGCATAGATGCCGATGCCGAGCACGGCGATGACGTTGATCATGTAAAGCGTCACCAGGCGCTCGCCGCTGCCCGGAAAGAACAACGAGGCGATGGCGGCAGCGGCCAAAAGCGGCAGCGACGCTACAAGGATACCAACGACGGTTTCTCGCCTGACGCGCACCATCCGCATTCCCCCAGATTTTGGCCCGGCCGCGTATTTTTTGGCTCGGGCCCGTTCCCGACATGAACGTTATCGCAGATCGACCAAATGTCAATCTTGTTTCAAAAAACATTATCTGCTAGCAATTATGTAACAAAAATTAGAAATCGGAATTCACGCCATCGTTTTTGGGAGGCAGAAATCGTGGCAATCCGGGACCGACTGACAGACGGCGCAATTACCTTCACGCGCTCGGAACTGAAGATCGTCAGGCAGCTTCTGTCGAATTATCCGGCAGCAGGGCTGAACACGGTCGCGCATCTCGCGGCCGCTGCCGGCGTCAGCAATCCGACCGTCGTGCGCTTTGCCAACACACTGGGCTTTGAGGGTTATCCGGAGTTCCAGAAGGCGCTGCTCAGTGAAGTCCAAGAGCGCATGAGCTCGCCGCTCTCCATGCTCGACGCGCGCCGCCCGTCGCTGGAACAAGAGAACTTCTACCAGTACTTCCTTCGCGCCAGCATCCATGCGCTGGAGTCTTCGATGCAAATGCTGCCTTCGGAAGACTTCGAGGCAGCCGTGGATGCGGCGGCCGACATGAGCGCTCGCATCCATTGCCTCGGCGGCCGCTTCAGCGGCTTTCTCGCGGGCCTCCTCTGGTCGCACATGAAGCAGCTCAGGGGCGACACGCGCTGGATCAACGGCAGTCAGGCCGACCAGGTCGATCAGCTTGTCGACCTCGGCAAGCGCGACGTGCTTTTCGTCTATGACTATCGCCGCTACCAGAACGACACGATCCGCTTTGCTCGTCAGGCGGCCGAGCAAGGATCGCGCATCGTGCTCTTTACTGACCGCTGGCTCTCGCCGATCGCCGATTTCGCGACAGTGACGCTGACGGCACCCGTCGACACGGTCTCGCCCTACGACACGATGGTGCCGGCGATTGCCCAGACGGAGGCGGTGATTGCGGCACTTACCGCCCGCCTTGCCACGCAGTCACGTGGTCGCATCGAGCGCATGGAGGACCTGCGCCGCGGATACGCCATCACGGAGGACGCCTTCAATCCAGCCGTTGAAGACGACCGCTGACCCTTTCCGCCGTCCCGGCGAACCAAAATAAACCGAGGAGAATTCGAATGAGTGCAGTCACTGTCAAGGTTGGCGACGATCGCTTGAGGCGCGACAGCGCCTATGAGGCTGGCCGCACCTCGCTGCTGTTCGTCGACATGCAGCGCATCTGGTGCGAGCCGAACCTCGACCCGACCCACCCGCAGGACGCCGAGAGCTATTATCACAGGCGCCTGCGCCAGACCGTCATCCCAAACCAGGTACGCATTCTGGAGGCGGCGCGAAAGGCCGGTTGCGATGTGCTGCACACGATCATCGAAAGCCTGACGCTCGACGGCCGCGACCGCTCGCTCGACCACAAGCTCTCCGACATGCACGTGCCGAAAGGTTCTCCGGAGGGGCAGGTCATTCCGGAACTTTCGCCCATCGACAACGAGATCGTGCTGCCGAAGACGTCGTCGGGCGTCTTCAACTCGACCAACATCGACTACGTCCTGCGCAACCTCAACACCCGCTACCTGATCATCGCCGGCGTCATCACCGACCAGTGCGTCGACATGGCGGTGCGCGACGCCGCCGACCGCGGTTACCTTGTCACCGTCGTCAACGACGCCTGCGCCACCTATAGCGAGCAGCGCCATGACGCGGCCCTTCGTGCCTACTCCGGCTATTGCTGGACGACCGACACTGAGACGGTGGTCAGCCGCCTCGGCACTTTGCGCCAAGCCTGAGTCGCCGCCTAAAAAATGAACGAATAGAGGGGAACCCCATGACGGAAACCAACAACGGCAAGGCGGCCGCCGCACTGACGGAACTTGCCACCTTCGTCACGACCGACATCGCCGGCATCACGCGCGGCCGCAGTTTTGCGGCTTCCGAGATCGACAGCTACCTGCGCAAGGGTGTCGGCTGGGTGCCGGCCAACCTGGCGCTCACGCCCTTCGACCTGATTGCCGAGAACAATCCCTGGGGCTCGGCCGGCGACCTCCGGCTGATGGCCGACCCCGACAGCAAGGCGCGCGTCACCTGCCTGCCAGACGAGACGCCGCTGCATTTCTATCACGCCGACATCACCGACCTCCAAGGCAATGCCTGGGACTGCTGCGTACGCAGCTTCCTGAAACAGACGCTGAAGGAATACGAACAAGTCGGCCTCAAAGTCATTTCAGCCGTCGAGCAGGAGTTCCAGTTGCTCGGCGTTGACTGGCCGGATGCGCCGTCCTTCGGCCTGCGCGCCCAGCGCCGTGCCGAACCCTTCGGGTCTCTGCTGATGACCGCTTTGCAGGAAGCCGGCGCCGAGCCGGAAATGTTCCTGCCGGAATACGGAAAGGACCAGTTCGAAATCACCTGCCGTCCCGCCGACGCGCTGACCGCCGCCGATCGCGGCGCTACCATCCGTGCAATCACCAAGGAAGTCGCCGCCCTCTTCGGCTGGAATGCGAGTTTTGCCCCGAAGACGGTCTCGAATGGCGTCGGCAACGGCGTGCACCTGCATGTGAGCTTCACCGATCTCGACGGCAATCCGGTGACCTTTGACGCCTCGCGCCCCGGCAGGCTCTCCAAGATCGCCGGCGCCTTTGCCGCCGGCGTCATCAAGCATCTGCCGGCGCTGACCGCCTTTACCGCTCCGTCGGTGCTTTCCTACATGCGGCTCGTGCCGCACCATTGGAGCGCCGCTTACACCTGCCTTGGCGAAAAGAACCGCGAAGCGACGCTCAGGATCTGCCCGACACTGGACCTTCCCGGCAGCAATCCGGCCAGGCAGTTCAACATGGAATACCGCGCCGCCGACGCATGCGCCAGCCCGCATCTGTCGCTGGCCGTCTTGTTGAAGGCCGGCCTCGAAGGCATCAAGGCCGGGCTCGAACAGCCGCCCTTGATCAATTCCGACCCCTCCGATTTCTCGGCGGCAGAGCAGGAGAAGCTCGGTATTCGTCGTCTGCCCGCGAGCCTGCCGGAAGCTCTGGATACGCTCGCCGCCGATCCGGTCGTCACGGGCTGGTTCTCTCGAGATTTCCTTGACTGCTACATGGCGATGAAGCGCAAGGAGATCGAGATCGTCGATGGGCTCTCGCCGGACGAACTTTGTGCCCGCTATGCGGCGGTCTACTGATTGACGGATGGGCAACCCATGACCTCGACAACGGCCATCAAGAGCCTAGAACCCGGCGCGCGACACGACCCGAGCGCGCCGCTGCTTTCGATCGACGAACTGCCGCCCTATGCGGTCTTCAACCCGGACGGCACCTCCCCGATCCTGCTCTTATGCGAGCACGCCTCCAACCGGATGCCACGCGCGCTCGGCGATATGGGGCTTCCGCTGCACGAGCGCCAGCGCCACATCGCCTGGGATATCGGCGCCATGGCGCTGGCTCAGCACCTAAGCCTCAGCCTCGATGCACCACTGTTCTTCACCAACTATTCAAGGTTGGTGATTGACTGCAACCGGCCGCTTCCCGCCCCCTCGATGATCCCCGAGATCAGCGAGACGACGGAGATCCCCGCCAACCGAAACCTGAGCGACGAAGAGCGGCAGCAGCGGATCGATACGCTGTTCACGCCCTTCGCTGAAGCGGTCAGCCGCCGTCTCGACCGGCTCGAAGGCGAAGGCAAGCGGCCATTTGTCGTCGGCATCCACAGCTTCACGCCGGTCTATTTCGGCAAGCCGCGCCCCTGGCAGGCCGGCATCCTCTATCGCGACGCCGTCGATTTTGCCGGTTCGCTGATCCGAGAACTGGCCAGCGAAAGCCAGCTGACGATCGGTGACAACGAGCCCTACAACATCCATCCCGACGAGGATTACACCGTGCCGGTTCATGCCGACGCGCGTGGGCTTCCGGGCGTTCTGGTCGAGGTGCGCCACGATCTGATCGATACGGATGCGGGCGTCACTGCCTGGGGCGAGCGTCTCACCCGGTGTCTTAAAGCTAGCGTAGGGGAAGCCCCGTGACCGCACTCTACGAGAGAGACCAAGCGGCAGTCGCCAACCTACAGAAGCTGCGCTTCTTCCCGCTTGCAGTGACCGGTGGCCGCGGCGCGAGGCTGACGGAGGAAAACGGCCGCGAACTGATCGACCTCTCCGGGGCATGGGGGGCGGCGAGCCTTGGCTATGGCCACCCGGCGCTGGTTGAGGCAATCTCCGGTGCTGCGGCAAATCCCGCCGGCGCCAGTGTTCTTTCTGCCGCCAATGGACCGGCGGCGGCCCTTGCCGAAAAACTCCTCACGGCCTTTCCCGGATCGGGCGACAACAAGGTCTGGTTCGGTCATTCCGGATCCGATGCCAACGAGGCGGTCTTCCGCGCTGTCACCAAGGCGACGGGACGGTCGGGCGTCATCGCCTTCGTCGGCGCCTACCACGGCTGTACCGTGGGCTCGATGGCTTTTTCCGGCCACAGCGTCCAGGCGGGCGCGACCAAGGCGGACGGACTGCTCCTGCTACCGTACCCCGATCCCTACCGGCCCTACCACGACGACCCGACAGGTGGTGCGATACTCGCAGAATTACGGGAGCGACTTGAGGCGGCGCCGGAGCGTTTCGCGGTCGCCTTCATCGAGCCGATCCAGTCAGACGGCGGCCTGATCGTTCCGCCAACCGGTTTTTTTAAAGCCTTTTCCGCGATCTGCCGGGAATACGGTGTGCTCGTCGTCTGCGACGAAGTGAAGGTCGGGCTTGGCCGCAGCGGCCGCCTGCATTGCTTCGAACATGAGGATTTCGTCCCCGACATCCTGACCATCGGCAAGGGTCTTGGCGGCGGGCTGCCGCTTTCTGCCGCGATCGGCCCGGCACGCATCCTCGATTGTGCCAGCGCCTTTGCCATGCAGACGCTCCACGGCAATCCGATCTCTACTGCCGCCGGCCTTGCCGTTCTTGAAACCATTGAGCGCGACGAGCTTGCGCAGGAAGCGGAGCGCAAAGGCAAACTGCTGCGCGACGGCCTGGCAAGGCTTGCCGAACGATATCAACTGATCGGCGATATCCGCGGTCGAGGTCTTGCCTGCGGCGTCGACCTCGTTCTCGATCGGCAGACACGGGCTCCAGCGCGAGCGGAAGCAGCAAAACTTATCTATCGGGCCTATGAACTCGGCCTCGTCGTCTACTGTGTCGGGATGAACGCAAATGTTCTGGAGATGACTCCGCCGCTGACCGTCCCGGACACCGACATCGTTCAGGCATTAAACGTTCTGGATCGAGCTTTCGCCGAAGTCTCCGACGTTCCGGATACAGTTGTTTCGCAGTTCGCGGGCTGGTAAAGGCAGTCTCAAGACCTAAGCTCGCGCCCGCCACGGTTGGGATTTTTAGGTCCCACCTGTCGTGACGCGCGCACTGATGATGGCGGCGTATTTCCTTTGGCTGGAACCAGCGTCTTTGCCGTACGTTGAGAACCCGCCACAGTGCTCTAAGTCATTAAGGGTTTGAGCGTCTTAAAAAATGCCCCGCAATCCTCACGTCTCTACACGAAGTGGCACTGGGTCGGACGACCATCAAAAGGCGGAAGTGCTCGCCCAGAGAGCCCCCGCGGCAACAAAAGAGGCGGATCACAGCGCAGACGCTGACCCGTTCATCCGAGCTGGAACGAGCGAACATCTGCCTCTGCCGTTTGAGCAGACCCGACAGGCAGCGCACGCTCTGCTTCGTGCGCTTCACGACGATTTGCGGGCTATCTCAACAGCGGTCAAGGTCAAGGTCCGGGCGGCTGCTTCGTCCGTAAAGACCAAGGTCCAGGCTGCGGATAAGCAAACTCTTTCATTTCTGCTGAAAAATCTCGGCGGGGCACTTGCGAACGCTCCCAAAAAGGCAGGACGAGCGCTTCGCCGGTCTAGCCAGCCTGTCTTGCAAAGGAAAGCCAGGTGGAAATCGGCGGTGCGGCTGACCGCCGTTTTCTGTATTCTGGTTGGTGTAACGGGCTTGGTGTGGGCGCTAAAAGATGTCCCTTGGGCCGAGATCAGGGACGGTACACTAAAGCCTATCGTGGTGTTGGAAACCGCGGACGGTCAGCCGCTGGTCAGACAAGGACCTTATCAAGGACCTTACGCACAGTTCGACCAATTCACGCCACAACTGATCGATGCGGTACTGTCTGTTGAAGACCGGCGGTTCATGGACCACTTCGGCATCGATATCAGAGGCATCGGACGAGCGCTTCTTCGAAACCTCAAGGCAGGGTCGGTTGTGGAGGGTGGTAGCACGATCACCCAGCAGCTCATCAAGTTGCAGTATCTCGACAGCGATCGTACGGTAAAACGAAAGATACAGGAGTTTGTGATTGCCCTGTGGCTGGAGTGGAAACTCGGAAAGCAGGAAATCCTGACGCGTTACCTCAACAGCGCCTATCTTGGCGCTGGCGCAACGGGTATGCCGGCCGCCGCACGCATTTATTTCAACAAGGATATCGGAGCGCTAAACCTTTCGGAATCGGCGCTTCTGGCGGGATTGTTGCGGGCTCCTAGCCTATGGAACCCGATCGACAATCTTGAAGGTTCCCGAAAGCGCACATCGGTCGTCCTCGACGCGATGGTTGCGAACGGCAAGGTTGACGCGTCAAAGGCTGCGCAGATCAAGGCGAGCTTTGCTACCCTCCACCCGACAACGCCAACGCCCCGATCCGGCAGTTGGTTTGCGGACTGGGTCTCACCGCAGGCGAGCGAAATCGCCGGGACTTCGCCGGGCTCGACCACAGTTCGAACGACGCTTGTTCCCCGGCTTCAGGGGATTGCCGAAAGGGTCATCAAGAGGGCCTTGGATACTGAGGGAAGAACTGTTGGTGCATCTCAGGCCGCATTGGTGGCAATGACCCCGGATGGAGCGGTTGTGGCCATGGTCGGCGGCCGCGATTACAAAGAGAGCCAGTTCAACCGTGCCGTCACGGCAAAACGGCAGCCGGGCTCCACCTTCAAGCTGTTCGTTTACTATGCCGCTCTGAAGGCCGGACGTTCCTTATCCGACCGGGTACTGGACGCACCGATCGAAATCAACGGCTGGTCACCAGAGAATTCCGGCGGCCGCTATCGCGGCTGGGTCACGATCGCTGAGGCCTTCGCCCGGTCTCTCAACGCGCCAACAGTGGCGCTCGCCCAACATGTCGGCCTTGACAAGGTGATCAGTGCCGCGCGTGAACTCGGGATCGACGCGCCACTTGTCGATACGCCTTCGCTGGCGTTAGGCACGTCCGAGGTCAGCTTGCTTGACCTGACAAGTGCCTATGCGTCCGTGCAATTCGGCAAGGCCCCCGTTGAACCCAGGGGAATTATCGAATTTCAGGCTTCGAACCAAGCAACGGCTTTTCGAGTCGGGGCAAAAGATACGCCAAGCGTGGATCTGGCCCCCTATCGGCGCGATCTCCTTTCCCTTCTACAGCTTGTTGTGGAACGCGGTACCGGGCGCGCAGCCGACCCCGGCGCGTTTGCTGCTGGCAAGACCGGCACCAGCCAGAACAATCGTGACGCTTGGTTTGTCGGGTTCACCGAGCCGCTTGTCGCAGGGGTCTGGGTCGGCAACGACGACGACACGCCGATGAAAGGCGTAACGGGCGGGGATATGCCAGCGCAGATTTGGCGGGATTTCATGCGGGAAGCGTTGGCGACCCCCGCAGCGGGCGTTCTGGTTGACGACAGCGCTCCGCCTCAGAGCTGCAACATCACCGCTTGCTCTCGCAGCTATCGCTCCTTCCGGCCATCGGACTGCAGCTACCAACCCTATTTCGGGGAGCGAAGGCTCTGCGAAAAATGACGAATACGTCGGATCAAATGCGAACCGCCCACAAAGGCGGCAAGCCTCGATGCCTTCCCCTCTCGGAACCGGCCAAGGCGGCCCAGCAAGCGGGAACCTTTTCCGTACATTCGTGTTTTTGCTTTGCTGATGATCTCGGATCCCTCCGGATCAAGGTAGGAGCCCCATCATCGCTCCGGCGAAGGTGGGGCTTTTTCACAACGCCGTCAACGCTTCGTGACAACACCGCGTAGCCGAGGGCCGCCGCCAGGCCGTGCGCAGGTCGTGCAACTGGAAGAGCTCGATCCGCTGGAACAGCTCGATCCGCGGACCATGGTCATAGCGATGACGGCAGACGTGCAATGGCCATGAGACATCTGCCCGAAGAGCGTTATGTAGTTGGTATGAGCAGATTCACGGAAACCGAAATCGCATTGATCGAGCGCCTACGCGCATTGAAGGCTATGCCGGACATGTCCATCAACGTGTTTGAAGTCGGCGATCCTTTGACCTCGGCAGGATTCTCGCAGGATGAAATCCTGGAGGTGCTCTACGCTCTTGAACAGGACAAAATCATCGCTCTGTTGCCTGGAAACCGACTGACAATGCTCAAAGAACTGCCGAATGGCTAGTGTGGCGCTGCGGGTTTGGCCGTAAATTGCCTCACCAAGTGCAACACCGTCGAGCTTGCCCTCGACCAAATCTCGACCTCTTTGCCCTCGGTCATAAGTATCCCCGTCTCCTGGCCCTGATGGCCATAGGCGCTGGCTCGTATGCCTATGGGTAGCGAGCACCCCGAGCCACAGCATGCTGGATCCGTCATGCCTCTCCTCTCCAGTGAGACGCATAGGTCCGAGCAGCCTTCACGACCGCAAGCGGCCTTCGAAGAATGGTAGGCGGGTGATGAACGCGTTCTCCACCGGGAATAGAACACAAACTCGCACTACCGCGCGCACTGGCGTGCGCGACCAACGCGTGAGAAAATCGCGTGCTGCAGGGCGTGTGCGCTACTCGCTTTGGCGGAAATTGCGGATGCGATCGAAAAGGACTGCAAGGATTATCGCGCCGCCGATGAATGTCCCCTGCCAGAACGCATTGATGCCGAGAAGTCCGAGGCTATTGCGGATCACCTCGATGAGTGCCGCACCGACAAGTGCGCCGAAGGCAGTACCTGCGCCGCCAGCGAGATTAGCGCCCCCAATCACTGCCGCAGCGATGACCTGCAACTCCATGCCCGCTCCAATATTGGTCGTCACAGCACCCAGCCAGCCGGTCTGAATGATGCCGGCGATGCCAGCCGACAGCGCCGAGATCATATAGACGCAGACCTTGATGGGTCGTACGGGAAGGCCCGTGGCAACGGCCGCCTTTTCGTTGCCACCAATGGCGTAAATGTAGCGGCCGATCCGCGTCCACCGCAGCACGAAGCCGGTCAGGAGCGCCAGCACGATCATGTAGATCACTGGATTGGCGATACCGAAGACCGCCCCACCGCCCAGCGCCAGCAGCTTGGCATGATCGGGGCCAAATTCGAAGACGACAGTATTGTTGGACGCGACCATGGCCAGGCTCCGGGCAACCGAGAGCATGCCGAGCGTTACGACAAAGGGCGGAAAGCCGAGATAGGCAATCAAGATGCCATTGAACGCGCCGATCACTAATGCCGTGGCGACCGAGACGGCAATGCCCGTCCCTATGCCGTATCCCGCATGCATCGTGACTGCAAGTACCATACTGCACAGGCAGAGCACCGACCCTACCGATAAATCAATCCCACCGGTGATGATGACAAGCGTCATCCCGAGCGCGATGATTGCGATGAAAGTGACGTTGCGGGTGATGTTGTAGAGGTTCTTTGCCGTTGCGAAACTGTCGGTGGCGAATGACAGGAAGATGCAGGCGAGAATGACGGCGACCAGTACCCAGAAGGTCTGGCTGCCCAGGACTGTTGCTGCGAGCGTGCGCTGCCTATGGGCTATCGTCTCGTGCAGCGTCGTTGCCATGTTAACCTCGCGTTCCTCCGGCGCAAAAGACCCAGATCGTTTTCCTCTATCCACCCTCAATGGCGCCAGTAATAAGCCCTGTCACCTCTTCCGGAGAGGTCTCGATGATTGGCTTGTCCGCCACCTTTCGGCCTCGGCGCATGACAACGACGCGATCGGCGACATCGAATACGTCGGGCATGCGATGGCTGATAAGCACAACCAGAATGCCACGATCGCGCAGTTGTCGGATGAGATGGAGCACTTCAGCGACCTGGCGCACGGAAATGGCCGCGGTCGGCTCGTCCATCAGAACGATTTTCGCCTCCGAAATCATCGTACGCGCAATCGCCACCGCCTGGCGTTGACCGCCCGACATCTGTTTCACGAGGTCGCGTGCTCTGGTCTCGGAACGGAGTTCCTTAAAGATCTCCGCGGCCCTCCGGTACATTGCCTTGTAGTCGAGCACGCCCAATGGGCCGATGCCCCGCCTCAGTTCGCGTCCGAGAAAAACGTTCGCCGCCGCGGTGAGATTGTCACAAAGGGCAAGATCCTGGTGCACGATCTCAATTCCGAAGTGCCGCGCCTCGACCGGGCGATGCAGCACGATTTCGCTGCCATTGAGGCGCATCGTGCCTTCGCTCGGTCGAAAGTTTCCCGCAATCATTTTGACGAGAGTCGACTTGCCGGCGCCGTTGTCGCCCATCAATCCGACAACCTGGCCCGCCTCTAACGACAGCGAAATGTCATTGACGGCCTGTATGGCCCCGAAGTGCTTGGAAATATTGCTGAGTTCTAGCAGCACGACCAGCCTTCCAAACTCCCAAGACGCGCGGCCTTCACCAAGGCGCGTCACAATATGCCCGCCCCTTGAGTGAGAGATTGCTTATTTACGCAAATCATCACAACCGCGTCAATGATCTCTCGTCTGATAAACCTTATTTGTATGACAATTAGACATTGACGAAAGTCGCAATCATATATTAGCTACTACTGGGAGATAAGCATGCTTATCCTTGTCACCGGGGCAACGGGCAAGGTCGGGCAGCACCTCATATCCACGCTGCTTGACCGACCACGTTTTTCGAAAGCGCGCATTCGCGCGCTCTGCCACAACCGCGTGCTCAATCCAAGCGAGCGCCTCGAGATTATCCGCGGCTCCATCGCCGATCGCGCGGTCGCTGACGCTGCGATTGCCGGCGCGACCCATATCGTGCATCTGGCGACCTGCAAGGAAACGCCCGCCGACGTCATGGATGTGACCGTCAAAGGTCTCTTTTGGCTGCTCGAAGCGTTCAGAATGAGCCCAACAGCCCGGCAGTTCATTCTGATCGGCGGCGACGCCGCGGTCGGCCATTTCTTCTATCGCCATGAAGGACCGATAACCGAGGTGACACCGCATCGCGCCTATCCCGGCAGCTACGCGCTCTCCAAAGTCCTCGAGGAGGTGATGGTCGAGCAGTACTCAGTCCAATATGGGATGAACGTCTGCTGCCTGCGTGCGCCGTGGATCATGGAAAAGGACGACTTCAGGCACTCGCTTTCCTTCGGCGACGACGTTTTCGGTGGACCGGACTGGAAGACGTATTTTCCGCCCCATGAAGCCAGGCGCCACGCAAAGGCCGGAACCGTACCATTACTGCGCGATGCCGACGGAAGACCGCTCAAGCGCAACTTCGTCCACGTCAGCGACCTTGTGTCAGCGATCCTCAGCACGATCGACAATCCGCACGCAGAGCGTCAACGTTTCAACATCGCCATGGATCGTCCGGTCGATTACGGCGAGGTCGCAAGCTATCTCGAACGCACGCGCGGCCTGCCGTCGGTCGATGTTCCAAGCCATTTCCACTCAAACTGGTTGGACAACAGCAAGGCAAAATTCCTGCTGGACTGGCAACCGGAATACGATCTCGAAAAGCTTATCGACCAGGCCTTTCAATACGAGCGTCCACCAAGTGACCCTCGTATCGTCTGGTATCCGGGTTGATTTGTGCCGCGGACAGAGGGTGTCCGCTTGTTTCAACGGGAGGATAAAATGAGGAAAGCATTGGTGCTCGCAGTCGCAGCGCTGGCGCTGGCCGCCGGCCCCGCCGGCGCCCAGACGAAAAAGCAGCTCGTCATCGTCGTCAAGGGTCTCGACAATCCCTTCTTCGAGGCGATCAATCAGGGTTGCCAGAAGTGGAACAAGGAAAACACAAGCTCGGAATATGAATGCTTCTATACCGGCCCGGCGTCGACTTCCGACGAAGCAGGAGAAGCGCAGATCGTCCAGGACATGCTCGGCAAGCCCAGCACGGCTGCGATCGCCATTTCGCCTTCCAACGCCAAGCTGATCGCCCAGACGTTGAAGTCGGCAAACCCGACAGTCCCGGTCATGACGCTTGACGCCGACCTTGCCAAGGAAGATGCGGGCCTGCGAAAGACCTATCTTGGTACCGACAACTATACGATGGGCGCGCGGATCGCGGACTACATCAAGAAGGCAAAACCGAACGGCGGCAAGATCTGCACGATCGAAGGGAACCCTGGCGCTGATAACATCCTGCGCCGTGCTCAAGGGATGCGTGACGTGCTGACCGGCAAGGACGGGCTGGCCGAGCTAAAGGGTGAAGGTGGCTGGACCGAGGTTGCTGGCTGCCCGGTCTTTACCAATGACGACGGCGCCAAAGGCGTGCAGGCGATGACGGACATTCTTGCGGCCAATCCCGATCTCGACGCCTTCGGCATCATGGGTGGTTGGCCACTGTTCGGTGCGCCGCAACCCTATCGCGATCTGTTCAAGCCGATGGCAGACAAGATTGCGAAGAATGAATTCGTCATCGGCGCGGCCGATACGATCGGAGAGGAAGTGGCGATCGCCAAGGAGGGTCTCGTGACCGCACTTGTCGGCCAACGACCCTTCGAAATGGGCTACAAGGCGCCATCGGTCATGCTCGACCTGATCGCCGGCAAGCCGGTAGACGATCCGGTATTTACCGGTCTCGATGAATGCACCAAGGATACGGCCGATACCTGCATCCAGAAATAGGAACGGTGGCCGGAGCGCCCTTTGACGGCCTCCGGCGCCTCCGCCCCATGAGCAGCGAGCGCGGTCAGCACGCTTGACGGCCGGCCGCGACTCCTTGCAACGACCCCGCTTGGAAGTTCCCTTCGGCGAACTATCATCGACAAGACCATTCCCCAATTTTGCAAAGCACGGAGAGCGCAATGACCAAGCGGATCATCTTCACCGGAGGTAGCGGCAAGGCTGGTCGCCATGTCGTGCAATACCTCCTCGAGCAGGGCCATCAGGTGCTCAACCTCGACACGAAGCCCCTCGATAACCCGAAAGTACGCACGCTGATCACCGACATTACCGACAGCGGCCAAGTGTTCAATGCACTGTCGAGCTACACCGGCCTGCACGAATTCGACCCGTCGCTTGCGCCGCAACCGATCGATGCCGTTGTTCATTTCGCGGCGATCCCGCGCATCCTGATCGCGCCTGACAATGAACTCTTTCGCATCAATGTGATGGGCACCTACAATGTCATTGAGGCGGCGGCGAAACTTGGCATCCGCAAGATCGTCATCGCATCCAGCGAAACGACCTACGGTCTCGTCTTCGCCAATGAGCCACGAAACCCGCACTATTTTCCGCTCGATGAGGACTATGACGTCGATCCGATGGACAGCTACGCGCTCTCCAAGGTGGTGAACGAAAGGACCGCGCGCGCCTTTGCGCTCAGAAGCGGAGCCGACATCTATGCATTGCGCATTGGAAATGTGATCGAGCCCAACGAATACCACCTTTTCCCAGGCTGGTTTGCCGACCCTGGATTTCGAAAGCGCATCGCCTGGAGCTACATCGACGCGCGGGACCTCGGCCAGATCACCCTCAGGGCCATCGACACGGATGGTCTCGGGTTCCAGATCTTCAATGCAGCGAACGACGAGACGTCTTCAGACCTTCCGACGCAAGAGCTGATCGACCGGTTCTATCGGGGCGTACCGGTCAAAGGACAGCTTGGCGAATACGAGACACTTCTGTCGAACCGGAAGGCGCGCGCGATGCTCGGTTTTCAGCCGCAACACAGCTGGCGGACCTATGTTGGCGGCAGGTGACGCAATGCGTGGCTAGAGGGTTCGAGATACGAGAAAAGATGAATGGCTGAACAGCGACCAGAAAAACGCTCCGCAGGCTCGGGTACCGCGGAGGCGGCGCGTGCGACCCGACGGCTCGACGCGCCGCGCATGTCAGGGCCGAGCGTTCATATGTCGCTCGCCGAAGATATCGGGCTCAGGATCGTGCGTGGCGACTATCCTCCGGGAACGATCCTGCCGAACGAGGCCCAGTGGACGGAAATCTTCAATGTAAGCCGAACCGCCGTCAGGGAGGCGATCAAGATATTGATGGCCAAGGGGCTACTCGCATCGCGTCCAAAAATCGGCAGTTGGGTGGAGCCGAAGGAGCGTTGGAACCTGCTCGACCGCGACGTCCTGAGTTGGTACGCACACTCGCCGGATCGGATCCAGTTCCTCAAGACCGTACAGGAATTTCGTCACATCATCGAACCGGAAGCCACCGCCCTTGCAGCGATCCGCCGCAGCGAAGAACAGATGGCCGAAATCACCGAGGCACTGAGAGACATGGGGCAAGCGACAACGCTGCAGGCTCGCACCCAAGCTGACACGCGGTTCCACCTCGCGATCCTGCGCGCTTCCGGAAATGACCTCCTCATTCCGCTCGGGACGTTGATTGAATCCGCACTCAACCACCTTTTCCTGCTGGTAACCCGGAACGACAGCACCCTCGTCCATGCCCTTAGGCTCCATGAGAACATCGAGAAAAGCATTCGGCTTCAACGCCCGAACGCGGCCCGTAACGCCGTAAGGCGACTTTTAGCGAACACCGATGCACTCATTGCGCATTCAGAGCGCAACATGTGAGCTCAGGGCGCGCCGCACGTCGTCGTGAACAAACTGCTGCTGAGAGCTACCCATGCGGTGGACCGGCTAAGGCCCCCACGCAGGCCGAGGATCGCGATCGTGACAGCCTTTTACGGCTCGTGGCGTTCACGCAAATTCCGCGTATCGCGCGACATTGTGCTGCAACAACGCGAGCATCGTGTCGCGCAACGGATCTCGCACCGCTTTCATCCAGGCGGCTGAGAGGGGTAGTCGATGCATCGGCGATCCCGATGGATGAGCGAGCGGGATGTAGCTGACACCTGACACAGCAAGTTTCGAGGTCCAGCGTGGAACGATGGCGGACCCGATTCCGGCGGCAACCAGATTGATTATCGTCTGCTTTTCATCGGCTATTTGTGCGACGCGGGGACGCATGTCAAAGTCCGCGAACAATCCCATTGTGAGGTCATGACTGTGCGGTCGCGAGCGGCGTTCTGGCACGATCAATGGCTCTTCCGCCAGATCCTGGACGGTAATTTCGGACCGTCCAGCAAGAGCACTCCCCATTGGTACCGCAACAACTGCCGTTTCATGAAACAGCAACTGCACATTCAGAGTGCGGCTGATCCCATCGCGAGGACGGATCAAAACAAGGTCGAGGCGCCCGGCCAGCAGTTTCGGAATAAGCCGGACAGACTTGTCTTCAATGATCTGGGTGATGACATCAGGCGCCGCCTCCCGAAAATCCTGCAAGAGCAACGGTAAGAGACCGGCGGCAGCACTATCGATCGCGCCGATGCGCAGTATGGCGGACGGCCTGTGTCGGGCTGCACGAAATTTTTCGGCGACTTCGTCAAGCCGCCCCAGGAGCGGCCGCACTTCTTGCAAAAGCGACACGCCGTCATCGGTCAGGCTCACGCTTCGGGTTGTTCTACTCAACAACTGCGTTCGCAAAGATTCTTCCAGTAACCGGATGTGCCGGCCGAGCGAAGCAGGCAGCATGCCCGTCTTCTGGGCAGCTCTTCCAAAGTGCAGTTCTTCGGCGACCGCGACAAAACACCTGAGCTGTTCGAGTTCCACCCCCACGCCCTCCATTATATCAATAAATTATATAATTGCATGAACCTTCATGCGCAGGAAAGGAGAAACTAACCTTCTCGACAAGCGCGAGAGGACGCGCCGGGTTCGAACATAGGGAGGAGCTTGTTTTGACGAGCGACCGGGAGACGCGCGTATTGCGCAAAATCACATGGCGCATCGTGCCATTCATCATGGTTCTCTACCTGATCGCGTTCATCGATCGCGTGAACATCGGCTTCGCGTCTTTGACGATGAACCAGGACCTTGGATTTTCATCGACCGTCTTCGGCGTGGGCGCGGGCATCTTTTTTCTCGGCTACTTTCTTTTCGAGGTGCCGTCGAACCTCATTCTCCACAAAGTCGGCGCCCGCATCTGGATTGCCCGGGTGATGATTACTTGGGGCCTGGTATCGGGTGCGATGGCGCTGGTCCAAGGCACGACGAGCTTCTACACCCTGCGCTTCTTGCTGGGCGTGGCCGAAGCTGGGTTCTTCCCAGGCATCATTCTTTATCTGAGCTATTGGTTTCCTGCGCGTCGCCGAGCGGCGGTCACCGCGATGTTTATGGCAGCTGCTCCGCTTGCAACAGCCATCGGGTCGCCGATTTCTGGCGCCCTTCTCGAGATGCACGGCATCTGGGGCCTGGCCGGCTGGCAGTGGATGTTCATCATCGAAGCTGTTCCGGCGGTAATCTTCGGTGTGGTCGTATTGTTTTTCCTGACGGACCGAC
Organism: Ensifer sp. YR511; assembly: GCF_900103045.1. Taxonomy (NCBI): domain Bacteria; kingdom Pseudomonadati; phylum Pseudomonadota; class Alphaproteobacteria; order Hyphomicrobiales; family Rhizobiaceae; genus Ensifer; species Ensifer sp. YR511. Next base: position 19,328 of record NZ_FNGR01000040.1, on the reverse strand, counting down.
CGGAAAAGGCAAAGTGGCTTACCGACGACGAGCGTGCTTGGCTTGTGAAGACCATGGAGCAGGAACAGGCCGGCAAGGTGAAGGCAAGCCACGGCATCTGGGCAGGGCTCGCTGATGTAAGGGTCCTTGCACTTTCGCTCATCTACTTTGGCACGTCAGCAGGTCTCTACACGCTCGGAATCTGGGCACCACAGATCATCAAGAGCTTTGGCCTTTCGTCTTTCCACGTTGGTTTGATCAATTCCATTCCAGCTGTTTTTGCTGTGATCGGCATGATTGTCTGGGCACGCCATTCCGACAGGACCGGCGAACGCACTTGGCACGTTGTCGGTGCCTGTCTGCTGGCTGCCGCGGGCCTTGTCTTTGCAACCGGTGCGACGACTGTGTTTGCCGTGATGATCGCCCTGACGCTTGTGAACATCGGGATCAGCGCCTCCAAGCCGCCGCTGTGGAGCATGCCGACGATGTTCCTCTCAGGCCCGGCCGCAGCCGCTGGTATCGCCACCATCAATTCATTGGGCAACCTCGGCGGCTTCGTCGGCCCCTCGATGATCGGCTGGATCAAGGACACGACAGGGAGTTTTGCCGGTGGTCTCTACTTCGTCGCGGCACTGCTCGTGATTTCGGCAGTGGTCACTCTGATCCTTGCTCGCGGGGCCTCCCGCGAGGCCACTCGGACGGCTTCCATTCAACATTGAAATCCAGATTGGAGAACAACAATGCGCGAATACAAAATTGCAGCGATACCGGCCGACGGAATTGGCCCGGAAGTGATCGCAGCGGGTCTTCAGGTCCTTGAGGCGCTGGAGAAGCGTAGCGGCGACTTCAAGATCCACTCCGAAACCTTTGACTGGGGCTCGGATTACTACAAAAAACATGGCGTCATGATGCCGGCCGATGGTTTGGAGACACTCAAGAAGTTCGACGCAATCTACTTTGGTGCGGTTGGTGCGCCGGATGTCCCCGATCACATCACGCTCTGGGGCCTGCGTCTTCCAATCTGCCAGGGCTTTGACCAGTACGCCAACGTCCGACCGACCAAGATACTCCCAGGAATTACTCCGCCGCTGCGCAACTGCGGGCCAGGCGACCTGGACTGGGTCATCGTTCGAGAAAATTCCGAAGGCGAATACTCGGGCCACGGCGGTCGCGCCCACAAGGGGCTGCCGGAGGAAGTTGGCACCGAGGTTGCCATCTTCACACGCGTCGGCGTTACCCGCATTATGCGCTACGCCTTCAAACTCGCCCAGTCGCGGCCGCGCAAGCTCTTGACCGTCGTCACCAAGTCGAACGCGCAGCGGCATGGCATGGTCATGTGGGACGAGATCGCTGCCGAAGTTTCGAAGGAATTCCCGGATGTGACCTGGGACAAGATGCTAGTCGACGCGATGACGGTGCGCATGACGCTGAGGCCGGAAAGTCTTGACACCATTGTAGCGACCAACCTGCATGCCGACATCCTGTCGGATCTCGCCGGCGCCCTTGCTGGTTCCCTCGGCGTCGCACCGACTGCCAATATCGACCCGGAGCGTCGCTTCCCATCAATGTTCGAGCCGATTCACGGCTCAGCTTTCGACATCACCGGCAAGGGCATCGCCAACCCCATCGCCACCTTCTGGACGGCCGCCCAGATGCTCGAACATCTTGGAGAAAAAGACGCTGCGACAAGACTGATGACGGCTGTCGAACGCGTCACCGAGGCAGGCATCCTCACCCCTGATGTCGGCGGCACCGCCACCACACAGCAGGTGACCGATGCCGTTTGCGAGGCGATCGCCGGCTCAAACATCCTCGTTGCTGCCGAATGACCTTTAGCGATACATCCGCCCGCGATGCGCTGCGTCAAATGTTCGACGCAGCGGTCACCAGCGCGGATCCGGTTAGAGTGGTGTCAAACCACCTGCCCGATCCGCCCAAGGGCCGCTGCATCGTGATCGGAGCCGGAAAGGCTTCGGCTGCGATGGCGGCGGCACTCGACGCCGCATGGAGCGACGTTGAACTTTCCGGACTAGTCGTGACGAGGTATGGCCATGCAGTTCCTGCCGGGCGCATCGAAATCGTCGAAGCGGCCCATCCGGTCCCCGACGCGATGAGCGTTGAGGCGGCGACACGTATCCTTGAGAAGGTCCGCGACCTTGGGCCGGACGATCTGGTCATTGCCCTGATTTCAGGCGGCGGTTCCGCTTTGCTGGTTGCTCCAGCCGGCAACATGACGTTGGCCGACAAGAAGGAGGTCAACCGGATGCTGCTTGCCAGCGGTGCGACGATCTCGGAGATGAACGCCGTTCGAAAGCAGCTTTCAAACATAAAAGGCGGACGGCTCGCGCAGGCAGCATATCCTGCAAGGGTCGTCACGCTCGTGATCTCCGACGTGCCGGGCGACAACTCTTCCGAAATTGCCTCGGGACCCACTGTCTCCAACGAGACGGGCGTTGTCGAGGCTCGCGAAATCGTCGCGCGCTACAAACTCGCTCTTCCACCGGAAGCGATCGCCGTTCTCGACGGTGGCGGCTCCGCGGCGGCGAGCGCCCCGATTAACGCAGAAACGCGGCTGATAGCCTCACCGTCCACAGCCCTGCATGCGGCGGCACAAGTTGCGCAATCTCACGGGATCCGCCCCTTGATCCTTGGCGATGCGCTTGAGGGAGAAGCGAGAGAAGTCGGTACAGTCTTTGCCGGCATCGCGCTCTCCGCGCGCGACAAGGGCTTACCGGTTGCGGGACCAGCCGTGCTCCTGTCGGGCGGAGAAACGTCCGTGTCCTTGCCGAAAGGCTCGACCGGACGTGGCGGCCGCAACACCGAATTCCTGCTGAGCCTTGCGATTGGCTTGAGTGGTGCAAATTCGATCTGGGCAATTGCCGGAGACACAGACGGTATCGACGGTGTCGAGGACGCTGCGGGTGCTTTCGTCACTCCTGACACCCTTACCCGTCTGCAGCAAGTCGGCATTGCTCCGCGCACCGCGCTTTCACAACATGACAGCTACACCGCATTCAAGGCGATTGGCGACCTTGTCGTCACCGGGCCAACACTCACAAACGTCAATGACATACGCGCAATCCTGATCGGATAGAAATCATGCTCCCACGCAGCAACCGCAAGGCCAAGATCGTTGCGACGGTCGGGCCGGCTTCAAATTCGCCCGAAACGCTCAAATCGTTGTTCCTCACCGGCGTCGGACGGACCTTCAAACTGTCATCGTCAGCGGCCTCCCGTTCGCGACTGAAGGCAGCACGAATAATCTCCGTGTCGCTCAGATCGGGAAAGCATGATCCTCGAAGCGGGTCGAGCCACCGCTGAGAACCGACGAGTTGGCCGGGAACGCACGGCCGAGGCGTCGGCAGGCTCCTTTTTTGGCGGTGCGCGCCTGGATAGTTTGGGCTTCAATCGGCAAGGCGGCGCTGGGTATCGGCATCGAAAAGATGCATGCTGCCGGGAGCAAAGCTCAGTCCGACCCGGTCGCCTGCTCTTGCGACCGATCGGCCATTGAAGACCACCGACAGCTCGGGCGTGGTTGCCATTGTCAGAAAGCACGTCGCACCGGTCGATTCGATCATTGCCACTGGTGCTGAGAGAATGCCCTCATCGGCTGCCGCAAGTTCGATATGCTCCGGACGCAAGCCGACGCTCAAGGCCTGTCCTGGCTGCACCGTCCGGTTAAGGGCGATCGTTTGTTTGGTACCGACATCGAGGATGATCGAGCGTCCGTCCGGACCGCCGACCGCGGGCAGGAAATTCATGGCAGGAGATCCAATGAAGCCGGCCACGAACTTGTTAGCCGGCCGGTCATAAAGCTCAAGCGGACTGCCCTGTTGTTCGATGACGCCGTCACGCATGATGACGACATGGTCCGCCATTGTCATCGCTTCCACCTGATCGTGCGTGACATAGACCGACGTGGCGCCCAGCCGATCGTGCAGCGCGCGGATTTCTTTGCGCATATGAACGCGAAGTGCGGCATCAAGATTGGAGAGCGGCTCGTCGAACAGGAACGCCTTTGGGTGCCGGATAATCGCCCGGCTCATCGCTACGCGTTGCCGCTGACCCCCGGAAAGCTCGCGCGGGTAGCGCGCCAGGAGATGCGTGAGCCCGGTGACGGCGGCAACTTCATGTGCCGCCTTCTTGCGTTCGGCCTTGGCAACGCCCCTGATGCGTAGGCTATAAGTCAGGTTTTCCTCAACCGTCATGTGCGGATAGAGCGCGTAGGACTGGAACACCATCGCCACATCGCGCTTGCGCGGCGGCACTGCATTCATCACCTCGCCAGCGATCTTGAGCGTACCGGACGATATGCTCTCCAGGCCCGCCAGAGACCGCAACAACGTCGACTTCCCGCAACCTGACGGACCGACGAGAGCTGTAAAGCTGCCTTTGCGGATCGAAAGCTCGATGTCCTTCAGCGCATGGTAGGCACCATAATACTTGTTGACGTTCCTTAGTTCGATCTGGGCATTCATTTGAGCGCTCCCGAGGTAAGACCAGAGACGATGCGGCGTTGCAGGAGGACGAAAATGGCGAGGATCGGCGTCACGTAGATCGCCGCGTAGGCCATGATATTGTTCCATTCATTGGTGTTTGGCCCCATGAAGGAGTTCAACCCCACGCTTGCCGGTTGCAGCTCGACGGCCTGGATCATCGATTTCGAATAGACGAACTCGCCAAAGGCCTGCATGAAAATCAGGATCGCACTGACGAGGATGCCGTTGCGTGCGAGCGGCAGGACGATATTGAAGAATGCGCCGACCCTGGAGTTGCCGTCGACAAGGGCTGCTTCCTCCAGTTCCTGTGGCACGCTCATGAAGGTCGCGCGCACCAGGACGACGAAGAACGGCATGCTCTTGGCCGCAATCGCCAGGATGACGGCAAGCCGCGGATAGTTGAGCAACCCAACTTGCGAAAAGCCCACGAAAATCGGCGTAACCATCAGCGACGCCGGAAGGACCTGCAACATGAGGATGAGGAAGAGCCCGATATCGATCCAGATGTTGCGATAGCGCGCCAGCACGTAGGCGCAGCCAACACCAAGCACGGTGATGACGCTGACCGCTCCGCAGGCGATGACCAAGGAGTTCCAGATGTACCGGCCCATGTTCCGGCTCTGCCACACGTTGCCGAAGATTTGCCACTGGGGATCGCTCGGCCAGAAGGTCGGCGGAGTGGCAAACATCTCCGACCCCGATTTGATCGTGGTGATGTACATCCAGTAGAGTGGGAACAGATAAAGGCCGGCGAGAATGATCGCGATTGCGAGAAGCAGGCGATCCCGGGATACGTTGCTCATCCGCGCACCTCATGCCGTGTCGAACGCACGTAGACGACAGAAGCGATCATCACAAAGACGATCATGATCACCGAGATCGTCGCGCCCTTGGCGAAATCGTACTGCCGGAAAGACAGATCCCAGGCCCAGTATTGCGTGACGTTGGAGGCATTGTTCGGCCCTCCGGAGGTGATCGAGGCGAAAAGATCGAACTGCTGCAGCGTGAAAATGAGCCCGAGCGCGATGATGGCCCCTATGGACGAGCGCATCATCGGCAGCGTGATCGTCCAGAAGCGTTGCCAGACATTGGCACCATCCAATTCGGACGCCTCATAAAGGTCCCGCGGAATGGCCGACAGACCGACGGACATCAGGATCATGTTGAAGGAGGTACCGAGCCAGATATTCGCGATTATGACGGCCCAGAGCGAGTAACCGGGATCCGAGCGCCAGAAGATATTACTGTCGATGAGGCCCGTTTCCCGCAGTATGAAGTTGAGCACGCCAAAATCACCCGACAGGATCCAATTCCAGATCGCGCCAACCACGAGGCCAGGCATCACCCAGGAAACCAGAAACAGACCCCGCACCCACGAGGCGCCTGGAAAATTTGTCCAAAAGAACAGCGCCAGTCCAAAGCCGACGAGGAACTGACCGGCGATCGAGGCGACGACGAAAGTCGCGGTATTGGCCAGGATCGGCCAGGTTTCCGGCTGGGCGAAGAGATCGCGGTAGTTCTTGAGACCGACGAACGGGCGCCAGAAGCTGCCGAGGCTGAACATGTCCACCTCCTGAAAGCTCATGGCGATGTTGTAGAGCAGTGGCAGGCCGGACAGGGTTAGCAGGAAGGCGAGCGGCAGGCTCACGAGGCCGATATCGAAGCCGCGGCCGTCGATGATGCTGGATAGAAGGCGTTTCATGAGCTCCTCCGCCGCCAAGGCCTCAGCGCATTTGGGCTGACGCAGCTTGGCCTGCAAACTAGACAACCAGAACCACGCCGGCATAGCCGGCATGGTTTTTGCGGGTTTCCGTCCCAGCGCCTCAATGCGATCGAGCGCTTGCGGAAGGCGGCCCGGCTCTCCGGTTCAGGCGGGATGCCTCTAGGCCGCCTTGGCCAAGACTTTAGCCCAGGACTGCCTTTATCTTTTCAGCAGCCTGGTCGAGTGCTTCCTTCGAGCTCATCTGTCCCGTCAACGCTGCCTGGATTGCATCCTGGATTGCCTTTGAGATCTTCGGCCATTCCGGGTGCGGGCCGCGCGGCTTTGCGTATTTCAACTGCTCATTGAAGACCTTAAGGGCCGCGTCCTTGAGCGGCACGCCAGTCTCCGGAATAGCGATGTCGGAACGGGCGGGAAGCTGGCCGAAGTCCTTGAACATGCGATCGTCCTGCGAGACGAAGTACTCGAGCACCTTGAACGCTTCGGCAGGGTGTTGCGTGTTGGAGAATATCGCCCAGTTGAAATCGCCCATGGCCGATGAACGCTCCGCAGCGAGCTCAGGCACGGGCAACAGAGCGACACCCCAGTCGAACTTCGCCTCCTTGACCATCCGGTCGAGCTCCCACGGGCCGGAGATGACCATGGCGGCGTTGCCGGAGTTGAAGGTACCGGTCGAATCCCACTGTCCGCGGGTGAGCGTGTCCGGCGACGCCAGCTTCTCCGTAATGATGGTCTTCCAGATGTCGAGCGCCTTGACGGCGCCATCCGAATTGATGTGCTCGTAGCCACCACCGGCCATTTGGGCCCAGGGGAGAAACTGGAAGGTCCCCTCCTCGTTCGCCTTAGCTGAAAACGCGATCCCATAAACGTTGGCCGCAGGGTCCGTCAGCTTGCGAGCCGCATCGACGAGTTCGTCCCAGGTTTGCGGCGGCTTGGAAGGATCGAGGCCCTTCGTCTTGAACATGTCCTTGTTGTAGTAGAGCGCAATCGTGTTCGTGGCCTTGGGAAGACCGTAATTCTTGCCATCCCACATGGTGGAGGCGAGCGGGCCAGGGAAATAGGTTGACGTCTTGACCACCGTCGACTTGGCGATCATATCGGTGAGATCGAGGAACGCGCCGCGCGACGAAAAAAGCGCATGCTCAGGATTGTCGATAGCGATGATGTCGGGTGCCTGCCCGGTCGAATAGGCGCGCATCGCCTCGCTGACGACGTCGTCAAACTGTATCTGGCGGTACTCGACCTTGATGCCAGTGTTCAGCTTGTTGAAGTCCGAAATCAAGTTCGGTGCGGGTTGAATATCGCGATCGAGCGACCAGACGCTGATCGTGACATCCTCCGCCTTGGCGGTGAGGCCGAATAGAGAGACACCTGCAAGGGCGAGCGCGCCCAGGATTGCGGATCCGCGGATAGCCATTTTCTCCTCCTTTGATTATCCCCGAGCCGGCATCCTCCATGCCGGCCAACATGCACGTCTCAGACCGGATCGATGACGAAGTCGCCGCCCCGGCACGTTTTGAGGTAATTCAGGCCGTGAACCTGGCCGGTCATCTCCAGATCGTCGCGATAGACCGGGTCATGCCAGCCTTCGATATCGATCGAGCCGGACCAACCAGCCAACCGAAGTTCGGAGATCACGTCGGTCCAGTTCGTGTCGCCAAAGCCGGGCGTACGCATGAAGACGAATTTCTCTTTGCCGAAGATCCCGTGTTCACGGATGACGTCCCAGCGGATGGTCGCGTCCTTGCCGTGCACGTGGAAGATCTTGCTTGCCCATTTGCGGATCTGCGGCAGCGGATCGATCAGATAGACCATTTGATGGCATGGCTCCCATTCGAGCCCGATGTGGTCGTCTGGCGTCTCGTTGAAGATCAGTTCCCAGGCATCCGGATTATGCGCGATGTTCCAATCGCCGGTATGCCAGTTGCCGTCCATGGCACAGTTCTCGAATGCAATCCTTACGCCCTTGTCGGCGGCACGTTTCGACAGCTCGGACCAGATTTTCCTGTAACGCGGCAGGCTGTCGGTCAAAGGCTTGCCGCGAAGGCGGCCGGTGAACCCGGCAACGCAGGTCGCGCCGAAGTGGTGGGCATTGTCGATGCAGTCTCGCCAGCCCTGCAAGGTCTCTTCGTCGATCGCGGTCGTCTCCAACGGATTGCCGAACATGCCGATCGTGGAGATGGTGATGTCACGATCGCCGACCGCCGCCACGCAACGCTTGCCGAGGTCGGCGAGGTCCTGGCCATTCGTCGTTTGCCAGAAGAAGGGCTCGAAACTCTCGAAGCCCATGCCCGCGATCTGGGCGATACGCCTGTCGGCACCGCCCTTCGTGGCAGAGATCATCGTGCCAATACGGATGGATTTGCTTGGGTTGATCAAAATAGGCTCCCTAGGCTGCAATGGTGACGCGTTTGCCATCCCGCGCGCTGTCGATCGCGCCGAAGACCATGGCAAGGCTCTTGATGTTGTCGCTGCCGTCGGTTTCCGGCACAGTTCCCGCGTCAATCGCGCGGATGAAATTCTCGATCACGCTGGCATGCCCGTTCGTATCGGCGAGATCTTCGGTATCGGGCATCGCAACCGGTTCAACGGTGCGCATGAAGCCCTCCTGACCCGTAACGACTTTGGCGTCAAAGCGATCGCCGCCATCCCAAAGCAAGGTGCCCTTCGAACCGGTGATGCGCCACGCGCTCTCCCAACTGGTGTTGGCACCCTCAGCGCACCAGGAACCGCGATAGGTGAAGGCGACATTGTCGGAGAACTCGAAGATCGCATTGGCGGCCGCGCCATGGCGATACCAGGAGCCCTTGGGATTGTATTCGTGGCAATAGACCGCGAGCGGGTCCTTGCCCGACATGAAGCGCGCTGCATCGAAGGTGTGGATGGCCATGTCGAGCAGCAAGACATTGTCCATCTGCTCGCGAAATCCTCCGAAATGCGGGCCGAGGAAGAAGTCGCAATGCAACGCCGTCAGCTCACCGAGAACGAGCGACTCGATGAGGCGGCGTATGCGCCGAACACCGCTGATGAAGCGACGGTTTTGAACGATCGCATGGATCCGCGAGGCCGCTGCAGCAAGTCGACGCAATTCGCGTGCCTCGCCGAGCGAGGCGGCCATGGGCTTCTCACTCAAAACGTGGCAACCATGCGCAAGTCCGGCGGCCACCACCGCACGACGTGCGGCCGGAACGACGATGTCGAACAAAAGATCTGCGCGGCTCTCGCGAAGCACGGTCGGCAGGTCCGTTCCGATAACGATGCCGCCAAGGTTAAATTCGGTAGCGAGCGCCTCAGCAGTCGCCTGGTCGAGATCGACGAGGCCAACAATCTCGACTTTCACGCGAAGAAGTTCGCTCTCCGTCAGCGCCCTCAGCCAGCCTTTGGCCATAGCTCCGCACCCGCACAAAACGGCCCTGTATCGCACGTGATTTCCTCCAAGAAACGGAAGCAGCAACTCCTCAATTGGCTTCCGTAAACGTTTACGATACTATGCGGCAAAGGGTTTTTATGTCAAGAGGTGTGAAAATGACCAGTCGCGGGTCTGGGGAGGAACGCGGAAAAATGAAGGGGATTCGCGAGCTTGCAGAACACCTCGATATCTCGATCGGGACAGTATCCCGGGCGCTGAACGGTAAGCCCGACGTCAACGAAGAGACCAGAAAAAGGGTGCTCGAAGCAGCCGAGTCCCTTGGTTATGTCGCCAACCAATCGGGCCGTGCGCTCCGCAAGGGCGCGACCGGCGTCATCGGCTTCATGATGCAGACCGGCTCCGAAATCACCGGCCAGGGGGACACATTCTTCATGAGCGTCTTCGACGGTGTCCAGACCGTCTTTGCTCGTCACAAGCTCGACCTCGTCGCCCTGCTCTGCTCCTCTGAGGAGGATCCGAACGACTACTTGAAGCGCGTTGTCGCGCGCGGTTTTGCCGACGGCATCATCCTTTCGGCAACAAGGCGACACGATGCCCGCTTCGAGCTGTTGTCCAAACGCAAGATCCCGTTCATCACGCTCGGACGTAGCCTGACAGATGTCGGTCAACCCTGGCTTGATCTGGATTTCGAGGGCATGGCTGAGGCATCGATCGATCGGCTGGTTGCGCACGGCCACAAGCACATAGCGATTACGCGGCCGCATGACGACATGAACCTGGGCTATGTGTTTGAAGATCAGTGCCGTGCGACCCTGGCCCGACATGGGCTTCACCTCGACGAGCGTCATGTGTTCCGCTCAACCCCGAACGAAGCGGGAGGGTATCAAATCGCCCGGGAACTGAGTGCGCTTGAGACCCGTCCGACGGCGATTGTGCTCATCAACGAAGCAATCACTGTCGGCCTTTATCGCGGACTGGTGGAAGCCAGCATAAAGCCCGGACGGGACATGGCGATCATCGGTCGTCAAAGTCCGCATTCGCAATTCCTGTCGCCCCGATTGACGGCTTTCAGCCTGTCCCTACGCGATCTTGGCATAGCACTTGCCGAATCCCTGCTTGGTACGATGCCGGCTTTTGCCGACATTTACCCGGTGAGATCTGCGCGGTTCCTCTGGCCCATGACGCTCGTCCCGGGTGAGAGCGACTGATCGACACGTTTGCTGACACTTTCGGCGAAGGCCATCATCAGCGGACCGACGCCCTTGGGATCGTCGCTCACCAGCCGTTCTGCGAGGTAGTAGCCGGGCGTACCGTCCCTGTACGTGCCTTCGAAGCCTCCGAGACCTGCAACGCAGACGATCGTCGTCAGCCTGGTTATGCCCTGGGCGTCGGCAATGAGCCGCATAGAGAGCAGAGCGTCGAGTGCGCGGCGGCCGGCCGCGATTGTCTCTGACGCTCGATCAGGTTCGACGAGCCCAAGGCGTGCGGCGCGGATCAGCGCATAGGCAAACATGGCGGAGGCCGAGCTTTCCTCGTAGTTGCCTTCGAGGTTCGGTGCGTCAAGCACCTGCATCCAGAGGCCAGACGATGTCTGCCGCGCCATGAGTTCCCCCAAAAGCTGGCGTGCCCTCAGCCGATGAGGACCGGAGATTTCGTCATCAGGTAGAAGCGCCAGCGCATCCACGAGCGCCATCGCCAGCCAGCCAACAGCGCGTGCCCACACGGCAGGCGATTTGCCTGTCTCCGGATCGGACCACAGCTGTTTTCGGCTGTCGTCGTAACCATGAACATAGAGGCCGGCCGGGGTCGCCGTTAGCGAAAGCGCCGTCGAAAATTGCCGAAGGGCGTCAGTAACAAGCGCCGGCCTATCCGTGGCCAGCGCATATTCGATTTGAAACGGCAGGCCCATATAGAGCCCATCGAGCCAGACCTGGTGTGGGTAGCGCTTCTTGTGCCAGTAGTTGCCCTGGGGGATGCGCGGATGGCTTTCGAGTTGACCAGCCAGATGTTCTGCCGCCGCGAGATAGCGGGCGTCGCCGGTATCCCTGGCCAAGGCAAAGAGCGATCGTCCGGCGAGAATGTGGTCGATATTGTATTCTGTGGGATCGTAGCCGAGGAGTGAGCCATCGGGCCCGATTTGCCGATCGGCCAGCCGGTGAAGATGGTTCATCCAACGTTTCTCGCCCGTCGCCTGAAACAGCAGCTGAAGGCCTCGGTAGAGGCAGCCGTCTTCGTAACACCAGCTCCCGCCCTTGTAGGGACTGTAGCGATGCGCGAACTGGTCGAAATAGTCGGTCGGGTTCATGGGATCTCTCACTCGAAGTGCGTTGATATCGCGGCGGTGCTCAGGAGCGCCGGCTCGTCGCAATCGACGTCCGCTTGTTCCGAGACGATCGTTTCATGCCGCATCGGTCGGATCCCGTCAGCCATGACAGGAGGAGCGGCTGTGGCCTCGTAGTTGAAGGAGACGATCTTGAGCCGACGAATTTTGATGTTGCGGATTGGGGCCTCCGGCAGGCCAAGGAAGGTACCGGCGACATGGGCCAACTTCCGGATCTCGACATCCTCAATCGTGACGCCGTCGATGACAGGCGTGCCCACATCGACTGGAGCCGGCTGGCGGGATTGCACCCAGGCGTCGTGGCCGTCGGCATCGCAATGGTAGTGTGTGTTGGCAGAAAGCGCGGTCTCGACGCCGTCCATAAGAACGCTGCGCATAGCGATATCGGTGATCGCTCCACCACGGCCGCGCCGCGTCTTAAGGCGCAGGCCGCGATCTGTACCGACCATGGCGCAATTCTCGATCGAAACGTCGTGCACGCCGCCAGACATTTCCGAACCAATGACGAGCCCCCCGTGGCCACGCTCCATCAAGCAGTGGCTCACCCGCACGCCACGCGTTTCGCTCAGATGGTCATCCTCACCATTTGGGCCGCGTTTGCCGGCCTTCACGGCGATGCAATCATCCCCGACGGAAAAGCGGACGCCGGTGATTGTCACGTCGCGACAACTTTCAGGATTGAAGCCATCGGTATTTGGGCTGTCGAACGGAGCGGAAATGAATAGTCCTGCCGCCGTCAATCGCCTGCAACCCTGCGGGTGGATCGTCCAGGAGGGCGCATTGCGGATGGCAAAGCCAAGGAGCTGCACATTTGAGCAGGAAACGAGATGAAGGCCGCGCGGGCGGCGTGCACCGTCACGCGTTTCTTTCGGCCAGGTCCACCAGTCGCCCCTATCGCCGGAACCGTCGAGCGTGCCCTGCCCCTCGATTGTCAGCTCTTTCACGCCAACGGCATGGAGCGGAGCTGCGAAACAGTCGGCCGGAAGGCCTTCCCAGCTCCCCAACATCCGGCCGGACGCGTCACGGGCGGGCAGGATGGGCCATCCGCGCCGCACCGACGGCGCTCGCAAGACCGCCCCTTGGGAAAGGTGGAAAGTCATGTGGCTCTTGAGTTTGACCGGAAATGCCGTCCAGACCCCAGCCGGCACCCTCAACGTACCGCCCACCGGAACCGCAGCAACGGCCTCTCTCAAAGCAGCCGCATTCCGGCGGGCACCGTCGAAATCCTCGGGAAGAACATCAAGGACAAGACCAAACTCGGCGGCGTCGACGAGCCCCGCGCAGGACGGGGTGTCAAACTCGACCGCTTCAAACCCTTCCGCTTCGAAGCAGTAACGTGCGCGAGGTTGAAGCTCGTGCAGCAGAGGCACAGCAAGGGAGGTCTCTCCCTGCCGCATCTGATTGTCCCCGTCGGACGAGGAAAGGCGCCACTTCGCTGTCGCCGGCAGGTGGTATAGTGCTCCGCGTGCCGGCAGGCAAAACGCCGCCGTTCGCGCCGACAGCGCGATGATGGATGGTCGGGTCATGATCTCTCTCGTGTAGGCTTCCCGCAGGGCGCAGGGACGCCCGCCGCGACAAGCAACGGCGGGCAGTCTTAGCGATCAGTCAAACTTGGCGAGAACGTCGTTCACCGTATCGATGATCTGTTCTGCCGCCTCCTTGGCATCGAGCTGCCCGTAGGCGTATTCCTCGAGCGTATCGATGAAGGCGGCGCGGATCTCTGGGTGTTCATTGAACGGCGAAACCGTCGGCCCGCCGGCGGCCAGCACGATGGCATTGGCGGCCCGCACCTCGGGCTCGCCCTTTTCACCAAGGCGAGCGGCAGCGGCCTTCGACGCCGGCAGGCCGCGAGAGGTACCGAGTGCATCGATCCCTTCCGGCTCGTTCAACAGGCAGTTGACGATTTGCGCCGCAGCCGCTGGGTCCTTCGAATTCTTCGAGATCGAGAACACCATGGAGGGCTTGCGATAGACGCCGTCCGTTACCGCATCAGCAAGCTTGAGCATCGGCACGGGCGTCAACACCTGACCGTCCTTCAACGGATCGGCATACTTGGAATAGGTCGAATCCCATTCATAGGAACCGGCGACCTTCCCCTCGGCCCAGGAGGGTTTCTCGAACAGATTGACGTTGCCGTCGGCGGCCTCTTCCTTCTGGGAGCGAATGGCGCCGGTCTCGACCAGCTTGCCGAGGAAGGAAATGCCTTCAGCCAGCTCCTCAGGTGTCCAGGCAACACGGTTGGTCTCAGGATCGACGAGATCCTTTCCGGTCTTCTGGACGACGGCCAATGTCGTTAGAAGTTGCGCGGTCTCCTTGACGGCGTTGAAGGTGTAATAGTCCTTGCCAAGCTTCTCCTTAATCGTTGCCGTCGTAGCGAAGAACTCATCCCAGGTTTTCGGGATAGGCACCCCGGCCTTCTCGAAGGTCGTGGCGTTGAAGAAGAAGACGCGGCCGGTGGTCGAGACGGAAAGCCCCTGCAAGACGCCGTTCATTGAGCCCGCCGCGAGATCGGCTTCGCTCCAGTTGGAAAGATCGATCGCCTGGAGCGTACGCAGGTCCGCAAAACCGTCACCATTTTTCGAAAACAGCGGCAGCCACGGCCAATTGACCTGCACGATATCGGCCTCGGTCTTGCCGGCCATTTGGGTCGTTAACTTTTCGAGGTAGCCGTCAAAACCAGTGAACTCGCCTTTGACGGTATGGCCATATTTTTCACCGCAAGCTGCGATCGCCTTCTGGGTGGCAACGTGGCGGCTCTCGCCGCCCCACCACGCCATGCGTAGCTCAGCGGCGTGCGCTGCCGTGGCGAGCGCGAGAGCGCCATATGCAACGCTGGCGAGCGCAGCGATCTTTACTGTCATTCTCATTGGTTTCTCCTCCTTGAAATTGAACGACGCATCGCCTCCTCAAAGCGACACGTTGCGGCCATCGGTCTTGTCGAAAACATGAAGCTTTCTGGGGTCCGGGCGCAGCCGGATCAGATCGGAGCGGCCAAGAGCCTCGAATTCGGCGGCGCCCACTACACTCACCAGCTTTCGACCCTCGAGATCGGCGTGAAGGTAGACTTCATGGCCCATGAACTCGGCATTCGTGAGTTTCGCTGTGAACGCAGGGCCGTCGGTGGCGAGTGAGAGGTGCTGCGGGCGCATGCCGAGCACCGCCTCTGCCGGCCTCGCCGAGAGCCTTGCTTGAAGGTTGGAGCCGAGCGGCAGGCGCTGGGTCCCGATAGAAAGATGCCCGTCGACAAGTTCGGCATCGACAAGGTTCATCTCGGGGCTGCCGATGAAGCCAGCGACAAAAAGGTTCGCCGGGCGATTGTAGAGCTCCTTCGGCGCGGCGACCTGCATGATGTGGCCCGCCTGCATGACGCAGATGCGGTCGCCCATCGTCATCGCCTCGGTCTGGTCATGTGTCACGTAAATGACCGTTGAGGATAAGCCTTCGGCCTTGAGCTGGCGGTGCAGGTCGGTGATGCGGACACGCATCGAGGCACGCAGCTTGGCGTCGAGGTTGGACAGCGGCTCGTCGAACAGGAAGACGCCGGGCTTCTTGATCAATGCACGCCCGAGCGCCACGCGCTGGGCCTGGCCGCCGGAGAGCTGCTTCGGCAACCGATCGAGCAACGGCTCGATTTCAAGGATCTTGGCTACGTGAGCGATAGCCGCGTCGATCTCCGCCTTCGGCTTGCCGGCAATCTTCAACCCGAAGGCCAGATTGCCGCGCACTTTCATGTGCGGGTACAGTGCATAGTTCTGGAACACCATTGCGATGGAGCGTTTGCCGGGCGGCAGGTCGTTAACCCGCTGGTCGCCGATCACGACCTCGCCTCCCGAAATCTCCTCGAGCCCCGCGACCATGCGCAATGTGGTGGACTTGGCGCAGCCAGAGGGACCGACGAAGACCATGAACTCGCCATCCTCGATATCGAGATTGATCCCGTGCACGGCCTTGAATGCGTTGCCATAGACCTTTTCGAGGTTCTTCAATTGGACCTTAGCCATGTTCAGCCTTTGACTCCCCCAGAGGAGATCCCTTCAATGAAGTACCGTTGCGCAGCGAAGAAGACGACCAAGGCAGGCGTGATCGTCAGCACCGACATTGCGAGAATGCGGTTCCATTCGAAGGCTTCGGTGGTGTCGATGGAAAGTTTGAGCGCGAGGCTCACGGGATATTTGTCGACCGATGACAGGTAAATCAGCGGTCCCAGGAAGTCGTTCATGGTCCACATGAACTGAAACAGGCAGACAGAGATCAGCGCCGGCGCGAGCATCGGCACGACGATGTAGACCAGCGTCTGGAGACTGTTTGCGCCGTCAACACGAGCGGCCTCTTCCATATCCGCCGGAAGCGAGCGCAGGAACTGCACCAGCATGAAGACGAAGAAGGCATCGCCCGCAAAGGCGGAAGGTACCCAGAGCGGCAGGAACGTGTCGAGCCAGCCGAGATCGCGAAAGAGAATATACTGCGGAATGCGGGTTACAACATTTGGCAGAAGCAGGATGGCAATGACCGAACCGAAGAGGATCTTCTTCAGCGGAAAGTCGAACCTTGCGAAGGCATAAGCCGCCATCGTGCATGAGATCGCCGTACCGATGACCTTCGGCAGAATGATCAGGAAGGAATTCCAGAAGAACCGGCCGAACGTATAGGGCGTCGACGTCTGCCAGCCCTTTACATAGCCGTCAGCCGTCGGATTTGCCGGCATGAAACCAGCACCAGAAAAGATCTCCGAATTCGTCTTGAAACTCGCGCCTACCAGCCAAATCAGCGGGTAGAGCATGACGAACCCAACGGAAAACAGAAGCACATAGCGAACCGCCGTGGAGATCAGGCGGACCCTTGCCCTGCGTGCAGCCACGCGATCGTTGAGAGCTTGAAACTCGGTCATCTCGTCAGCTCCTCTTGTCGCCGGCGTAATAGACCCACTTCTTGGAGGACCAGAAGGCAACAAGGGTCAGCACAGTGATGATGGCGAAGAGCACCCAGGCGATAGACGAGGCGTAGCCCATGTTGAACTTCTTGAAAGCCTCGTCATAAATGTAGAGCGGCAGCAGATAGGTCGCCTTGAGTGGACCGCCCTGGGTGATGATGTAAGGGCCGTTAAACTCCTGGAACGCCTGAACCATCTGCATGATCAAGTTGAAGAAAATAACCGGCGTTAGCAGCGGTAGGGTGATCCAGAAGAAGGTGCGCACTTTGCCGGCGCCGTCGATGGCGGCCGCTTCATAAAGTGACTTGTCGATCGATTGAAGGGCGGCAAGAAAGATCACCATGGCCGAGCCGAACTGCCAGCAGCGCAGCAGCGTGATGGTGAAAAGCGCATTCACGGGATCGCCGAACCAATCGACGGGCGCGATACCAAGGGTCGAAAGCGCCATGTTCGCAAGGCCCTGCGAAGCGAAGACATAACGCCACAAAACGGCAATCGCGATCGACCCCCCAAGGATTGAAGGCACATAGAACGCCGTTCGAAAAAGACCGATGAATTTCAACCTGTGGTTTAGAATTGCAGCGATGAAGAGCGCAAAGGCGAGCTTCAAAGGCACGGTAATGAACACGTAAAGCAGCGTTACGTTCAGCGACTTGATGAAAGTCCGGTCGCGGGTAAACAGCCGCTCGTAGTTGGCGACACCTGTCCAGCGCGGCTCGCTCATCAAGTCGTAGCTCGTGAAGCTGAGATAGAATGAGCCGATGAACGGAATGGCCGTGAAGATCAAGAGGCCGATAATGTAGGGCGCCAGATAGCCAAGCCCTAAAAGACGATGCCCTTTCATGCCGGCCCTCCCGGACGGCACTGCAGAGCGGCCATTTTAGATACGGTTTCGTACAAATTGCGCTCCCGGAACGGCGCAGACAGGCGCAGGCTGTAGCCTCCTTCCCGTCCGCTGACCGATCTCCTCCCAGTTCGATGCGGTGCGTGCATGCATTTCTGCGATGACACTCACGTATTTTTGTCACAGAATGAATTCACAAAGGCGAGGAAAAAGATGGACGAAATTGAAGGTGGAATTCTCTCAGCTATTCCACCGGCGGCGCTGACGCTTAATCTGACCCGCGCTGCTATCCGGATGGAGCATTCGCAGACTTGGCGCATCGACAAGTCGAACCCGGTCGACGACCTCGTCATCTGCCTTGAAGGGCGCGGCCACTATCTGGTCGACGGCGAGCCACGCGTGATGGAGCCGGGTGATGCCATGCTGATTTCGCGCGGCCAGCGCTTCATCGGATGGAGCGAGGGACCGGAGACGTATCTTGGCCTCGCCCAGCATTTCACTCTTGATATTTACGGCCGCCACAACCTGGTCGAGCAGATGGATTTGGTGCCGAAGTTGAGACTGGCGCGGTGGGGGTTGCTTGAGCCGTTGGCGCGCCACTATCGTCAAAGCGCGCCGCCCTCTTCCGTGACGCTTGGCCAGCACCACCTGTTCATGGTTCTGTTGATCGCTTTCATCGAGGATGCGTTCATCGGGTGGCGAGACCATGCCACCTACCAGCCCGAGGGGGCAGACGCGATCGATCTCGCTGTCATGAAGGCCGCAACGATGATCTCCGCCAATCCGCTCGACCCGGATATTGCGACGAAAGCGGTTGAGGCATCACCCTACAATCGCGATTATTTCCTGCGGGAATTCCAAAAGCGCGTGGCGCGCACGCCGCGCAAGTACCAGGAACTGAAACGCATGGAGCGGGCGATGCACTTTCTCGAAGCAGGGCTTTCGGTTTCCTCTGCGGCCGCGGAAGTCGGCTATCCCGACCCCTACTACTTCTCACGCATGTTCAAGCGAACTCTGGGTATCAGTCCACGCGATCACATGAAAAGGGTTCGCCAAAGCCGAGATGGCGGCCTCATGCACCTCGACGAGCGCGAACAGGCCCTGGTACTTGCCGACGGGCTTGCGGCCGACTAGCTCGAAGTGTGTTGGCGCTAAGCCGGACAGACAAGCACCCATGTGTCTCGCCGCGATGATGTGGGAGAACATACCCGGCAATTTCGGACATGGCCCTGGTCGGCGCGCATGTCAACAACACTCTCATGTCTCGGGCATCTTGAACCTGGCGAGCGCGTCACGGTCGATCTCGATGCCAAGGCCGGGCGCATCGGGGATGGCAACGACACCGTCGACCGCCTCGATCGGCGCCTTCAGCACCGCCTGTCGGAACGGGTTTTCCGTCCGGTCGAACTCCAGGATCGGCTCGATCGGGTTGACCCGCACCGGATCCGGCGTCATCGCCGCCATGAACTGCAGCGCGGCAGCGATATGCACGCCCGTGCCCCAGACATGCGGCACGATGCGAACGCCGTGCAGCGTCGCAAGGCTCGTGATCTTCGCCATCTCGGAAAAGCCGCCGCAGCCGCAGAGATCCGGCTGCAGGATGTCGACGGCACGGCTTTCGATCGCCGGCCACATGCCATAGCGG
>NZ_FNGR01000076.1:0-3031 GCF_900103045.1 Ensifer sp. YR511 | reverse complement strand
ATCTTAAAATTGCTGCTAGTCATATTACCAACATTACTCCTACCCACTTAGCTAAGTGGGGGAGCATGTCCGGGCCTTTCGGGGGCTAATTCAGGGACCAGATCTGAGGTTGTATAGGCCTTTGGTCGGGCCGGAGTGGTTTTCGTTGGGGTGGCCACTGTGGCCGACGTCCACATTGATCGCTTCAAAGGTACTCATTGCGAATTCCGAGCCAAATTTCTCCCCAAAGCTCATTGCGCTCCGGTCCAAACGTAATCAGACGGCCAAAGCCTCTCATTTACCCAGAACTGTGTTCCGTCAAAATAGGTAGCGCCCGTCACGTCCGGCAACTGGCTCGCTGTATGGAATTTGCATGGTTTCTCGAAGACAAGGAGCCATCCGCTTCTTCTAAGAAGGTCGATTAGTTGCCCCTCTATGACACGACTATGTGTTCCAATAATCATACTCTTGACCTTTGAGTTAATTGCATCAAGAGACGCCGCGACGCTTTTGTACTCGTAACCCTGTATATCCATGTGGATTAGGTCAACCATTACTTCATTTGCTAATAGAGTGGCAATTGGTAATGCTGGGATGAGAACAGATCTACTCTGAATACCACGATAGTCAGTTGATGTTGGTGCTTCCGTTACGCCGCCACCCCAGTCATGAATGCCCTGTGCAGAAAAATGTAACGAACCAGGTACATCTGACACGCCCGCGTGAACTATCTCCGTTTTGATGGACGGTTGGTTTTGATCGCTCCGGGGAAGGCAGTTGTCAGCGAAATGTGTGTTGATCAGTGGCAGCCGTTCTGGATCCGCTTCGACTGCGACCAATCTGAGAGAACTGACTCCCCGCTTCATGGCAAAGTTCGCAGTGCAGACTAGCCATGGCGCGAATCCGGCGCCAAGCTCGTAAACGACCATTTCTTTGCTTCCGGCCTCGACAGCAAAACACGTAGCCAAGATCTCAATCATCTCGCCGTAGAGCCGGTTGTCGGGAAACGGTAGTTCCCCATGCACTGAGGTTCCACCCTCGGGCCGAAAAAATGTATATCGTGTCTTGATGCCAAAACAGTCAATATGGAAACCGACGATCGGCTGGAGGTCTTTCTCCATGTATTTAACGAGTCGGTCGGTATCCTCGTAGTTGTAGCCAATGAAAATCTGGTTGCTATTCAAGTTTTCGATAGGGAACTTCATTTTTGATCGCTTTTGCTTGTGTTGGATCGGTTCTGCAATTTAGCGTAGCTGCCGAAGGTAGTATTGGGCAAGCTTTTATCGCGGAAAGCTCCGATCCGGGATCAAGGGCGAGCGGTACTAGAGTTTTGAACGACGTTGCTTGCTCGGCATGGCGATCCGTGATCCTACTCCGCAATATCGGTCTTGAGCCTTGCGGAATTTCATATCACAAAGCATAGGCATTGTTTCTGGGGGATAGCGATCCATTCCGGGTGCGCCCAGCGTCAGGAAGATAAAATCCCGATATCTCGTTTTGAAGCGTCGCTGTGGCTCCCATTGATCTTTTCGCTGCCCGCCATTGGCCATGGGCGCGTCGGGCCAACGGAAGAACTGACTGACGTGAATGCCGGCCGCGCGGGCGATCTCGGAGAGCGCTGCGCCCGGCTCAAGGCAGGCAGCAACGAGGCTTTCCTTGTCGGCGGGACCAGCGCCGCCGGCCCTCGAAAGATGTGATGACTTCAATCTGATGCTTCGTCATATGACTACTCCTCTTATGTTCGTTTGCAAGTCAGCCGGGCATGGCTTCCCCTTTCGTCTGGCGACGAAAGGCAAACGCTCGGAGTTATTGAACAAAGCAGGAGACAGGGCGCTTCGATGACGGCTGGCATACTCTCATTCGCGGGCTGGATCCGCATTTCCGTATGTTCGTCTGGGGCTGCTTCTGTCTAGTGTCGGGCCTGGATGGCTCTGCCACATAGGAGTATCGAGGGTTCCCGACCGGGCCCCTGCCTCCAACTTTGTTCAACAAACAGATGATTTTGGCGCGCTTACTTTGGGCTGACTACCGGTCTAATACTTCCCGAGCGGCGCAACCTCTTGTCCAATCGCCCATAGGAAAGCCGCCCCGTCTGGCGATAGCAAGGCATCGGGCTTATTCGTGTGCGCTCAGGGAATGAGCGTTGGTATGAATAGCTATGTCTGAACCTATGTCCGAACATAGAACGTTCCATATGATTGAAGCCGTTGCGGATCGGTTGGAGGGCGCGCCGCGGCAGTTTCGACGCTGGTCAGATGAGTTCAAGGCTCAGGCGGTAGCGGCCAGTATGGAGTCTGGGGCGAGCGTTTCGGCGGTGGCGAGACTCATCGGCATTGGTCCCTCGCAGTTGTTCACGTGGCGGCGCAATGCCCGTCTGAAAGCCGAGGCGGTCGTCGATACGGCTCGAAGCGACTGCTCCACCGTGGACATCATCATCGGCGACGCAGTGATCCGCGTGGATGTTGGGATCGACGAGTCTCACCTCGTCAAGCTGATCCGCGCGGTGCGCTCTGCATGATCCCCTCCGGTGCGAAGGTCTTCTTAGCCAGTCACCCAACCGACTTCCGCAAGGGACCCGATAGTCTATTGGCGTTGGTGCGCGACAGCGGCCATGATCCGTTCAATGGCTCACTTTACGTTTTCCGCGCCAAACGAGCAGACAGAACAAAGATCGCCTGGTGGGATGGATCGGGTGTCTGCCTTTATTCGAAGCGGCTGGAGTGAAACCAGTTCGTCTGGCCGAAGATCGGGCCAGCCCGCGTGCGGACGCAGACGAACAGATCGTCAAGTTGAAGCTGATCCTCAAAGCCTTCAATCGATACCGGTATAGCCGCCGCTCGGAAAAGCAGGGCAAGACCATTGACGCGGATCTCGATGAGCAAGGCGCGCTTGTCTTCGAAGAAATCGACACCGGCATCGCGGCGATCGAAGCGCTCGTTGCCACGGGCCGAGATCCAGGGGTAATCCTCCCGCAAAATAACGGGCTTCAAAAGTAGAATTTTCTCGGGCTTTATGATCGAGGAGATTTTGATGAAGACGAGCAGATTTAGCG
>NZ_FNGR01000033.1:0-72626 GCF_900103045.1 Ensifer sp. YR511 | reverse complement strand
GACCTCCTCTTCGGCGGCCGTCGCCGTCAGTGCCCCTTGGGACGCCAGCTTTCGCCATGCGAACAACTGGTTCGGCTGAATGCCGTGCCGCCGGGCAACGATGCTCACCGTCGCGTCCGCCTCGTAGGTCTCTTGAATGATGGCCAGCTTCTCCGCCGTGCTCCAGCGCCGTCGCCGTTCCGGACCCGAAAGGACTTCCATCTTAAAATTGCTGCTAGTCATATTACCAACATTACTCCTACCCACTTAGCTAAGTGGGGGAGCATGTCCGGGCCTTTCGGGGGCTAATTCACGGCTGGACATGGTGAGCGTGGTAGCTGTGTTGAGACTTGCGATCTGGTTCATTGAAGTGCCCTGCTACGCGCCCTCTCATGGGGTGCGCGTTGGATTTGCTTAAGTGGGTGGTAACCTCACGCATTGATCCAACGAAAAGCCCCGCAGATGGCTCCACGGGGCAACGCTATGCAGGAAGTCAAGAAACGACGGTCAGTCGATCACGACATCAGGCCCGCTAACCGAAGCCTTGCGGCCATAGAAATGGACCGTCAGGTAACAACGCCCGAGCCAAAACTCGTGGCTGCCGCCCTCGCTACGGCGGTCAAAGAAGCGGTCAAGGATGCGGCGCTCCTCAACCTCGAAGTGCGCTTCAAACCACCGTGTCTGCTTAAAGAATCTCATTGCCTTGCCCCTGTTTCGATCTGGAATAACGCTGTTAGACTCCCTCCAGAGACTCGCGTCAACGCCATGAAATCAATTATTTTTCAATAACTTACCCACCGGTGAGTGGATTTTCGCGGCAGCGTCGGGCGGGCAAGGGCTCGGCGGTACTCACCGGTGAATCGATCAGGATGAAAATTCTTGTGACCAGCAAATCATTCCAGGGGCATGGCGTACACGATCCCGGTTTGCTCCCCCTCAACGTGCTTCCAGTGAAACCATAATTGCCCGTCGCGATAGTCCACGACTACCTTGGAGAATATCTGCCTCATGACCGCATTGACCTTCCCGTGGTCCCGCTGGTCATTCTGCGCGGCTGATACCAACTCCTTCACCGTGTTCTGCACGCGGTTAGTGAGGCTATCCGCTACCAGCCCTTCCACCTCTTCCAGCGCTTTGGCGATCCCGTCGCGCTCCCGCTCCATTTTCTCAAGGCGGTTAAGCAGTGCTTTGGAATGGCCCGCGCTTGCGATGGCCCCGACCAGCCTTTCTACCTCGTCGTTGATGACATCGCGATGGGTGAGCAACTCTTCCCATTTTGCTTGCAGCCCCTCATGCGGCGACGGCAGGCCACCTAGCAGCTCCTCAACGTGGTAGATCACGGCGTGTTCGACATTCTCCATCCTGACTTGCTTGTAATCGCAGCCGGCCCCTACCTTGGCCCGTGAGCAGACGAGATACGGCTTACCTCCCTTGGGGCCAGAGCCTTTATTGATGCGGGTCATCGAGGCATCACATAATGGGCAGCGAGCAAGGCCAGCGAGGATGTTCGCGACAGGGGCGCGTGCTGACGTAGGTCGTGCGCTGATCATGGAAGAGACGCGCTCGAACGACTCACGATCAACGACGGCAGGGAAGTAGCCCTCGATGGTCGCGGTCGGGGTGCGGACCTTCTTGCCGTTAATCCTCTCGGCGCGGTGGGGGGTGAAGTTTCCAATCACTGCGTGGTCTGCGAGCATCTTGTTGATGTAGGAGCGCTGCCACATCTTCCCTCTGCCAAAGACAGGGACACCCTCTCGATTCAGCTTCTGGGCGATGCTGTGTTGCCCCACTCCATCCAGCGTCTGGGCGAACACGCGGCGGACGATTTCGGCACGCTCGGGGATGACGTCGAAGCTATTCGTGCTGCGGTTCAGCTTGAGCCAGCCAGGGCACAAGGCGGTCAGCGGTTTGCTGCCGTGCTGCGCCTTTTCCCGCTTGGCCGTCCATGCTTCCTTCAAGCGCCTCGCCTTAACCTCGCTTTCTTCGTTCGCTCGCATGAACATCATGACCGCAACCATCAGGTCGATAGGGTTGCGACGAAGGCTTTCGTGCGTGTATTCGCGACCATCATTCAGGGTGACTACGGTAACGCCAGCCTTGGCGATGTCTTTCAGGGTGTCGAGCGCATCGAGAGCGTTCTCTCGGGACACGCGGTCGAGATTTTCGACCAGCAGGTAGGAGCCTCGCTTAATGTCTCCTGACTGGACGAACTGAAGGAACTCCCCGAGCATGCCCTCTGTGCGATTCTTGCCCTGCCAAGCGGAAACGCCCAAGTCATGGAAATCGAACGTTGTGTCTATCTCCAGTCCATGCAAGGCAGCGTATTTCTCTGCTGCCTCAAGCTGGCGACGGAAGCTATCGCCCTTCATCTGTTCAGGGGTAGAGAAGCGAATGTAGCTGTAAGCCTTGGGCTTGATCGTGGTCAGGTCGTTCATGGTCAAGAGCATTAGCAGAAGGCTCCGTGTCGGGTAAGGTCTTTTGCCAATACCATGCTGATGGTCGGCCCGCCCGGCTCGGGCAAGTCGATGCTCGCTGCCCGCCTGCCGTCGATCCTGCCGCCGCTCAACCCGGCCGAGCTCCTCGAAGTGTCGATGATCCATTCGATCGCCGGGCAGCTTCCAGGCGGCAAGCTCTCGGACCGACGGCCGTTCCGCACGCCGCATCATTCCGCGACGATGGCCGCCATGGTCGGTGGCGGCTTGCGCGCCAAGCCTGGCGAAGCCTCGCTTGCGCACAACGGCGTACTGTTCCTCGACGAGTTTCCGGAATTCTCGCCGCAGGTGCTCGACGCGCTGCGCCAGCCGCTTGAAACCGCCGAATGCATCATCGCCCGCGCCAACCACCGCGTCAGCTATCCCGCCGCGATCCAGCTTGTCGCGGCCATGAACCCCTGCCGCTGCGGCATGGCCGGCGAACCCGGCCGCAGCTGCGCCCGTGGACCGCGCTGCATGTCCGACTATCAGGCGCGCATTTCTGGTCCGCTGATGGACCGCATCGATATCCGCATCGACGTGCCGGCCGTCAGCGCCGCCGATCTCCTGAAGCCGGCCGCAGCCGAAAGCAGTGAGGTCGTTGCCCGTCGCGTCGCCCGTGCCCGGGCGCTGCAGATCGATCGTTTCGCCGCCCTCGGACATCCAGAGCTGACAAGCAATGCCCGCGCGTCGACCTCGATGATCGAGAAGATCGCAGCACCCGATGCGGCCGGCCTGCAGCTTCTCCGGGACGCCGCCGAAAAGATGAAATTCTCCGCCCGCGGCTATCACCGGGTGCTGAAGGTGGCGCGCACTCTTGCGGACCTCGATGGTGCGTCGACGGTCGGCCGAATCCATCTCGCCGAGGCGATTTCCTATCGGATCGCCGGGGAACGCTTGCCCGTCGCCGCATAGCGGCGTGCCTGGAAAAAAAAGGGCGCCTCGTGGGCGCCCTTTCCGATCAGAAGTTATCCCAGCCTGATCAGCCGCCCAGGCCATCGAACAGCACCGTCGAGAGGTAGCGTTCGGCAAAGGAAGGGATGATGACGACGATGGTCTTGCCGGCATTTTCCTCGCGCTGGCCGACCTCGATTGCCGCGGTTAGAGCTGCACCGGCGGAGATGCCGACCGGCACGCCTTCGAGCTTGGCGACAAGGCGGGCGGCCTCGATCGCTTCCGCGCTGTTGACCGTGACGATCTCGTCATAGACCGTGGTGTCGAGGATCGCCGGCGCAAAGCCTGCGCCGATGCCCTGGATCTTGTGCGGCCCGGGATTGCCACCGGACAGAACCGGAGATTCCTCCGGCTCGACGGCGATTACCTTGATCGAAGGCTTGCGCGCCTTCAGCACCTGGCCGGCGCCGGTAATCGTGCCGCCGGTGCCGATGCCGGAGACGAAAATGTCGACAGCGCCGTCCGTGTCGTTCCAGATTTCTTCGGCCGTCGTCTTGCGGTGAATTTCCGGGTTGGCCGGGTTTTCGAACTGCTGTGGGATGATGGCGTCCGGCAGTGTCTCGACCAGTTCCTGCGCCTTGGCGATCGCGCCCTTCATGCCCTTGGCGCCCTCGGTCAGCACCAGCTCGGCGCCGAGCAGCGCCAGCATCTTGCGCCGCTCGACCGACATGGTCTCTGGCATCGTCAGGATCAGCTTGTAGCCCTTGGCGGCCGCGACGAAGGCGAGCGCGATGCCGGTATTGCCGGAGGTCGGCTCCACCAGCGTCGTGCGGCCGGGCGTAATCTTGCCCTGCGCTTCCAGGCTCTCGATCATCGCCACACCGATACGGTCCTTGACCGAGGCGATCGGGTTGAAGAATTCGAGCTTGGCGAGCAGGTTCGCCTTGACGCCCTTTTCCTTGGCAAGCTTGTCCAGCCGCACGATGGGCGTGTCGCCGATCGTTTCCGTGATCGAGGAGTAGACGCGGCCGCGGCCGGGCTTGCGTGTGTCGGACATGGGTTTCTCCCTTGGGCGTAAATTGTCGAGCTATGAGAATAGGAACAATGATCGCGCAATTCCAGAACGACAAACACCGCGCAGCGATCCGCCGAAGGAAAAACCACTGGCGAAGTCGTTGTTCGGGAAAAGTTTTTTCAGCTGGCGCGAACGGCGATATAGGCCGCCGTGCCGGCAAGCACGCTGGCCGCAACCCGGTTCAGCGCTTTCAGGGCCTTCGGTTGCTTGAGCAGCAGACGCGCACGCGAGGCGAGCACCATATAGGGTACGAGAACGCTCAAGAGCACCAGAAAGGTGGCTGTCAGGAGCAGGCCGTAGTCGCCGGGTCCGATCGCCCGAATGTCGATCAGCGTCGGCACGAGCGCCACGTAAAACAGCATCGTCTTCGGATTGCCGAGCGTGATCAGCAGGCCGGACAGAAAGGACATGGCCGCACTCGTCGACGGCTTCGCCTTGATGTCCTCCGGCAGCAGCCCTGCGCTCCACAGCTTCCACGCGATGTAGCCGAGGTAGAGGACGCCGGCAAACTTCACCACCAGGAAGGCTGTGGTGAAGGTCTGGGCAATCAGCGCCAGCCCGAGGATGACCGCGGTTAGATAGATCATGTCGCCGAGCGCGATGCCGAGGCCCATGAAGAAGGTCTCGCGGAAACCGGAGCCGAGCGCGCGCGCAACCAGCGCCGTCACGCCGGGGCCTGGAATGGCCGCGGCGATGAAGAGCGCGCCGCTATAGGCGATGAGGGCCGCGAGCGTCATGGAACGTCCTTCCGAAGATGATGCCGATTTCTACCTCAAGCGACTGAAAAAGGAAATCACCGAACTGCGACCGGCGGGCGTCCGCTGAAGAAATTGACCGGGTGACAAGTCTGGCGTTGTCCGCTGGTGCGAAATGCGTAGAGCTTGGCGAAAACGAGCGAAAGGCGCCTCTCCATGCCCGAGTTGAAGGATATGATCGGCTTTGCCCTCCTGGCCCTTGGCATGGTGCTGACGCCAGGCCCGAACATGATCTACTTGATCTCGCGCTCGATCAGCCAGGGGCCGGGCGCCGGCTTGATTTCGCTCGGCGGCGTGGCGCTCGGCTTCGTCGTCTATATGGTCTCGGCGGCATTCGGTATCACAGCGCTGCTTCTGGCCGTGCCCCTCGCCTATGATGCGCTTCGCATCGCCGGTGCAGCCTACCTTCTCTATCTCGCCTGGCAGGCGGTCAGGCCCGGTGGACGCTCGCCCTTTCAGGTCAAGAACCTGCCGAAGGATGGGCCGAAGAAGCTGTTCGTCATGGGCTTCCTGACCAGCCTGCTCAATCCCAAGGTAGCGGTGCTCTATCTCTCGTTGCTGCCGCAGTTCATCCGGCCGGAGCTCGGCAACGTGCTCGGCCAGTCGCTGGTCTTCGGCTCGATCCAGATCGCGACCAGCGTCACCGTCAACGCCATGATCGCGCTCGCCGCCAGCGGCATCGCCGCTTTTCTTGCCGGGCGGCCGTTGTTCATGGTGGTGCAGCGCTGGGCGATGGGGACGGCGCTCTTCGGCTTCGCGCTGAGCATGGCTTCGGAAGCGCGGCGCTAACGCGCGCTTGCCGACGCCGCCCTCAACTCCGGAGCTGGCTTACTCGAAAACCGGCCGCATGAAGCTGCGCTCGTAGCTGAGGATGCAGCGCGTCTTCTCGGCATAGGCGAAGGCGTCCTGGCATTCCGGATCCGCGGCCATTTCCCGGCGGTAGTTTTCATAGTGGGCAAGGGTCGGAAAGCTGAAGAGCGCCAGGGCGATGTTGTTCGCCCCTTCATGCGGCAGGAAGTAGCCGTGATGCGTGCCGCCCAGCCGATTGACGAGCGGGATCCAGAGCTTGGCGTAATGTTCGAACTCGGCCGCCTTGTAAGGGTCGATAATGTATTTCAGGTAGCAGGTGATCATGCAGTTCTCCCTTCGCGTTCCCGCTTCTTGATAGAAGAGGGAAGGCGAAGTTTCCAGCCGAGAGTCATGCCGGCGGCGGCAACGAGGATCGCGACGGAGCCGGCGATCTGGATCGGCTGCAACTGGTGCCCGAAGGCGAGGCGGTCCACCACAATGGCGGCAATCGGATAGATGAAGGAAAGCGCCCCGGTCATGTGCGTCGGCAGCCGCTGGATCGCGCCGTAGAGCATCACATACATCAGCCCGGTGTGGATGACGCCGAGGGTCAGGACGATCGACCATTGCGTTGCACCTGACGGGGCGGGTGCGGCAAGCGCCATCGGTGCCAGCATCACGGTGCCGGTGATCACCTGGATCAGCGCAATCAGATGCGGCGGCGTGCCCTTGAGCAGCTTGGTCGCAATCGCCGCGATCGCGTAGAAGAAGGCAGCGCCGATCGAAAGGGCCACGCCGATCAGATAATCTTCAGGCGCGAAGCCTTGGCCAGGCTTGGCCGAAATGATCGCGAGCATGCCGGCAAACGACACCAGGAGCCAGAAGATCTTGGTGACGGTGATCTTTTCGCCGAGGAACACGGCGCCGAGGCCCAAGAGCATGAAGGGCTGGGTGTTGTAGACCATCGTCGCGATCGAGATCGATGCGTGGGAATAGGCGGCGAAAAGCAGCAGCCAGTTGACCACGATCGCGATGCCGCCGATGACCGAAAGCAGCAGCATCCGTCGGCTGAAGTGGCGACGGTCGAGAAGTCCGAGCGCCCAGGCAATGGCAACGAGCGTTATGGCCCCGAAGACGCAGCGCCAGAACACCACGCTCGTCACCGGCTGCCCCGACATCAGCACGAACCAGCCGATGGTGCCGGATATCAGCATCGCTGCCGTCATCTCGATGCTGCCGCGTTTGAGCTCGGTATTCATGATTTCTGCTCCTATTGATGATCGCAGAATAGCCGGTGCTCATGGCCTTTCCCATAGATTAACGAAGGCAATTGTGCTGGGTTGCCTAATTATCGAAGTTCTGTTTGTTGTTGTGACTTATGGTGTCGTGATGCTGGACGAGATTGACCGACGAATCCTCGACATACTGGCCGCCAATGCCCGGGTGTCGCTGAAGGAGCTCGCGCAGGAGGCTGGGCTCTCCTCGCCGAGCGCTGCGGATAGGCTCCGCAAGCTGGAAGAGCGCGGTGTCCTCGACGGTTTCACCATCGCCCTCAACCCCGCCAAAGTCGGCTACCCGCTGCAGGCGGTCATCCGCGTGCGGCCGATGCCGGGCATGCTGCACATCGTCGAGAGG
Organism: Ensifer sp. YR511; assembly: GCF_900103045.1. Taxonomy (NCBI): domain Bacteria; kingdom Pseudomonadati; phylum Pseudomonadota; class Alphaproteobacteria; order Hyphomicrobiales; family Rhizobiaceae; genus Ensifer; species Ensifer sp. YR511. Next base: position 65,028 of record NZ_FNGR01000033.1, on the reverse strand, counting down.
CTGATCCAGGAAACGCCGGAATTCGTCGAATGCGACAAGGTTACAGGCGACGACTGCTTCATCGCCAAGCTCTACGTGCGTGACATGGCGCAGCTCGACACGATCCTCGACCGGATCGCCGAGAAGGCGCAGACCAACACCTCGATTGTCAAGTCGACACCGGTCAAGCGCCGCCTGCCGCCTTTGATTTAAAGCAATCCCAGGAAGAGTGCGAAGCGGTTTTCCGTCCGGAATTGCGCATGCGAGAGCAATCCCAGGAAAAGTGCATAGCGGTTTTCCGTTCGGGATTACGGCCTAAAAGCCAATTCCGGGAAAAGTGCGAAGCGGTAGCCGTCGCTCGATCAGACGCCGGTCGAGCCGAAGCCGCCGGCGCCGCGTGCCGTCTCGCTTGCGCCGTCGGCCTCGCGAACCGTGACCTGCGTGACCGGTGCGATCACCATCTGGGCGATGCGCATGCCGCGCTCGATGATGAACTCCTCGTCGCCGAGATTGACGAGCAGCACCTTCACTTCACCGCGATAGTCGCTGTCGATCGTACCGGGCGTGTTGAGGCAGGTGATGCCGTGCTTGAAGGCGAGGCCGGAGCGCGGGCGGATCTGCGCCTCGTAGCCGGCGGGCACTTCGAAAATGAAGCCGGTCGGAACGAGGGCGCGCTTGCCGGGGGTGAGCATCAGCGGTCGATCGGCGGGGACGCCCGCGCGCAAATCCATGCCGGCGGCGCCTGCGGTCTCGTAGGCCGGAAGCTCCAGGCCTTCGCCGTGCGGCAGACGAACGAGGTTGAGGGTCGGGCGGGATAGGGAAGTGTGCGTGCTCATGCCCGCATAAGCCGGGCCACGGGCGCCTCGGTCAATTGCATAATCGGGGCCGAGCCTGTAAAGGACGCGGCAACTCACAGGATTTTACGACATGGCTGAAACTCTCGCCGAGGCGGTCTCCCGCCGCCGCACATTTGCGATTATCGCCCACCCGGACGCCGGTAAGACCACGCTCACGGAAAAGTTGCTGCTGTTCGGCGGTGCCATCCAGCTCGCCGGTGAGGTCAAGGCCAAGAAGGACCGCATCCAGACCCGTTCGGACTGGATGAAGATCGAGCGCGAGCGCGGCATCTCGGTCGTCACCTCGGTGATGACCTTCGAGTATGGCGGCAACGTCTTCAACATTCTTGATACGCCCGGTCACGAAGACTTCGCCGATGACACCTATCGCACGCTGACGGCGGTGGATGCGGCCGTCATGGTCATCGACGCCGCCAAGGGTATCGAACCGCGCACGCTAAAGCTCTTCGAAGTCTGCCGCATGCGCGACATCCCGATCATCACCTTCGTCAACAAGATGGACCGCGAGAGCCGCGATCCCTTCGAGATCCTGGATGAGGTCGAGGAGAAGCTGGCGCTCGACTGCGCGCCGGTGACCTGGCCGATCGGCCGCTCGAAGACTTTCTGCGGGTCCTACAACCTCGCCGACAACACCGTGCGCGGTTCGGACACGCAGGAAATCCCGACCAAGGTCAACGGCCCGGAAATGGCCTCCCATCGCCTGCCGGAAAACGAGCGCGACGCCTTTACCGAAGAGCTGATGCTGGCGATCGAGGCCTGCAAGCCCTTCGACAAGAAGGCCTTCCTCGAAGGCCACCTGACCCCGGTCTTTTTCGGCTCGGCGCTGCGCAACTTCGGTGTGCGCGATCTCATCAATGCGCTTGGCGACATCGCCCCGCCGCCGCGCGACCAGGTCGCGGATATCCGCACGGTGCATGCGACCGACGACAAGATGACGGCCTTCGTCTTCAAGATCCAGGCCAACATGGACCCGAACCATCGCGACCGCATCGCCTTTGCCCGCGTCTGCTCCGGCAAGCTCGAGCGCGGCATGAAGGCACGCCTGTCGCGCACCGGCAAGCAGCTTGGCCTCAGCGCCCCGCAGTTCTTCTTCGCCTCGCAGCGCCAGCTCGCCGACACGGCTTACGCCGGCGACGTCGTCGGCATCCCGAACCACGGCACGCTACGTATCGGCGACACGCTGACGGAGGGTGAGCCGCTGGTGTTCCAGGGCGTGCCGAACTTCTCGCCGGAAATCCTGCGCCGCGTGCGGCTCGAGGATGCGATGAAGGCGAAGAAGCTGAAAGAGGCGCTGCAGCAGATGGCGGAAGAAGGCGTCGTGCAGCTCTTCTCGCCGGAAGACGGCTCGCCGGCGATCGTCGGCGTCGTCGGCGCGCTGCAGCTCGACGTGTTGAAGGAGCGCCTCAGCGCCGAATACGGCCTGCCGGTCTCCTTCGAAATGTCGCGCTTTTCCGTTTGCCGCTGGATTTCGTCCGATCAGCCGGCCGAACTCGACAAGTTCGTCACCGCGCGCCGCGGCGACATCGCCCGCGATCTCGACGGCGACCCGGTGTTCCTGGCGCAGGACAGCTTCTCGCTGCGCTACGAAGCCGAGCGCTATCCGGCGATCAAGATGGTCGCGATCAAGGAATATCACGTCGCCAAGGCGGCCTGATTGTCCTGTGTCCGGCCGGTGCCTAGGCATCGGCCGGTCTCGCGGCGCCCAAGCGCCGTTTTCCGAACGAAATCCCTAAACCGAAAAATCGAAACGCGGCGACGAACGATCGAGCATGGCCATGCTCGGGCGAGCGCCCCAGGTCTGTTCGATTGCCTGCGAAAGTGCCGTGAGCAGGCGTTCGGTGTCCTCGCATGCCGTCTTGTGCAGCGCTTCCGCCACGATCAGCGCATGCGTCGTCTGCGGCCGGATGGCCGAAAGACCGCTCTGCCGGTTGGTCCAGCGCCGGGCATGCGCCCGCCCCTCGGCATCGGCGAAGATCACTTCGCCTGGTTCGGGGCTCTCCGTTTCTCCTGAGAACGTCAGATAGCGTTCGCTGCCGGCCGCCCGGCGGACGTGCAGAAAACCGCTGACGTGGGAGAGGTCGAAGACGGCGATCGGAATGGCGAAGGCGAGCGAAGCGGCGTTGCAAAGATCGATCAGCGGATGGATCGAGGGCAGGTCGCCTTCCTTGCGGAAGCGGCGGAGCAAGGCTTCGGCTGCCGAGCGGTATTGTGTCGGCTTCAATCCCATCTTGGCAAAGGTCCGGCGCCACGCCTGGATCTCGGGCAGGTCGCTTTCCGAACCCGCGCCGAGACGATCATTTGCGCTCGCCTGGAACTGGCGAACATGGTCCTCGACCGAGACGCCGCCATTTATGCCATCGATGAAAAGCGCGCCGGCGCTCAGCTCCGGGAAATCGCGCCAGATGTCGTCTGCGTGCTGGAAGTGCATGGAAGTCCTCGAATTGGATGCGTTCATTCTGGTTCAAACCTCCGCGACCGGAAAGGCGCGTGCCGTCCTTCGGCCGGCGAGGATCTGGGGTAGGGTCAGGCCGAGGACGGCGGCGAGCACGCAGCCGATCCCAAGCAATTGAGGGGCGCCGACCGGCTCGTCGAGCAGGAGAAAGGCGAAGGCGACGGCTGAAACGGGCGCCAGCGCCGTGAAGACGGAGGCCTCGGTGCCGCTTACTTTGGCCGATCCCGCATACCAGAGCAGGAAGCCGGCAACGGTCGGGATGAGGGCGTAGTAGAGAACCGCAACGATTGCGCCCCTGTCGATCTCGGCCGTCGCATGCGTCTCGAAGAGCGCAGGGATGATGGCGACCGCGAAGCCGAGGCCGGCCATCAGCGTCGAAAGAGCCAGCGGCGAGATCTCCGTCTTCACGCGCTTGTTGAGAAGGATGAACAGGCCTTCGCATATGACGGCGCCAAAGATGAGGGCGATGCCGAGCGGCGAATGGGTGCCGCCTTCGCCGGGCTTGAAGACGATGGTCAGCACGCCGGCTGCGGCAAGTGCGATCGCCGCAAGCACTTTGCGGTCCGGGCGCTCGCCGAGAAGAAGGATAGCGATGGCGGCGGAAACCACCGGCAGCGTACCGATCACCACGCCGGCATCGGTTGCCGAGGTCAGGCTGAGGCCCGCGATCAAAAGCGTCGTATAGCCGACGCTGCCAGCGCCGGCTTGGGCGATGAGGAGAAGCCAGTCGCGGCCCTTAAGTTTCGGCCATGACGTCCTGGTGAGCCACATCAACAGCAGGAAGAGCGGGAAGGCGACGGCGAAGCGCAGCGCGGTGGCCGTGAACGGTGGCAGGCCCGTCGCGATGATCTTGCTGGCGATCACCGTGCTACCGACGAGGATCATCGCCAGCGACAGATAGAGATAGCCTTGAAATTTTCCCGACATGTCCGTTCTCCGTTGCTTCGCCGCGCTTGTCGCTGTGCAGCCGATGCAGCAATGCTCCGGGGGAGGGCTCGGGTCTTGAACGGAATTGCGGGCGCTACTTTTTGGCCTCGGCATAGATGCCCGGCGAGAGGCCATATTTGCTGACGAAGACGCGGGTCATGTGGCTCTGGTCGGCGAAGCCGGCCGCGAACGCGGCCTCCGCCAGCGGCATGCCCCCACCGATCAGGCGGCGGGCGAGATCGATGCGGCGCTGGACGATATAGGCATGCGGCGTCAGGCCGACCGCACTTGCGAAATTGCGCACCAGTTGAAAGCGGCTGAGCCCGGCTTCGGCGGCGAGATCGGCGAGCGTGATCGCGGCCGTCGGATCGTCGTCGATCATCGTCTTGGCCGCCGCGACTGTTGCCGGCCGTTCACGCTGGTGTCGCCTGCCGGTTGCAAGAACGCCTGCAAGCAGCGGCAGGAGCTGCTCCTCGTGCCGGATGGCGTCGCCCATGGCCGTCGGATCGGTGATGGCCGCAAACAGTGCCCGAAAGTGATCTGCGACCTCCCGGTCGTGGAACGCGGGTGCAGTGAACTCGCCGGAATGCGCGCGGCCCTGGCTGATATCCTCGGCGGCAGTCGCGATGACCGAGGGATCGAAGTAGAGCATGCGCCAGGCGCGGCCGGCATCACCGATCGGCGTTCCGTCATGCACCTCGCCGGGGTTGACGGTGATCATGTCGCCGGCGCCGGCTTCGACAATGCCGCGGCCGCTGAGCGACTTCTGCGCGCCCTCATAGATGAGACCGATGCCAAACTGATCGTGCGTGTGGCGGGCGAAGGACTGGCGCGTTTCGGCCTCGACAGCGTCTATGCCCGCGGCGGCACTGCGCAGCATCCTGATCTTGCCCTTCGCCATCCCGCGCGCCTGCTCCGTTCTCCAGCTTTGTCTTGTACACCGAGGCGCCGCATCCGGCCATCGCAATGACGCCTCATGACGCCTCCTGCTCCGGCTGACATCGGTGGGTCGCAGAAACTTTCATCTTTCCGGCGTTGCAATCACCGGCCGCATCCTTACGTTGCGGTTCCAGGCGGCTGAGACAATAGGAGATGGTCGAAATGCTGGATCTTCGTGTTCACTTTCTCGAAGCGGACGGATCTCTGGCGCCGTGGCACGAACGAATACGGGAGGCCGTGCGGGAAACCGCCGAGCGTGTCGGCGCGGCGGTTTCTGCCTCGGACAGCGCCGCCCCCATCGATGTCCTCGTCGAGTATCGTGCGGGCGAGACGATCCCCGAACTCGGTGTTGCGGGCGCCTGCTACCGCAGGGCGCTGGTCGTCTTCACGGTCGATCCCGGCAACGAGAATTTCGAGGCGAGCCTTAGTGCGGGAGAAGTGCGCAAATTGCTGACGCACGAACTGCATCATTCCTTTCGCCACGCGACCTGCGGCTATGGTTCCAAGCTCGGCGAAGCGCTGGTCAGCGAGGGGCTGGCCGATGCTTTCGATGCCGAGATCAACGGCGGCGACGGCCATGTGTGGAATCATGCGCTCAACGCCGCGGATTGGGAAAGCTTGTTGGAGCGCGCCGAACGAGAGCTTTGGGCCGAGGCCTATGATCACGCAGGCTGGTTCTTTGGCACCGATCGGTCTCTGCCGCGCTGGGCCGGCTACACGATCGGCTATCATCTGGTGAAGACTTATCTTGCTGTCAATCCGCAGGCGCGCCCATCGCAGATGACGGCGACGCCGGCATCGGTCGTGATCGGCGAAGCATGGGCGCCGCTCAAGGATCGTCTGCTCGTCGCCGCATGATGGTTCAGGCCGAGATGGCTAAGCGTGAGGCGCCTCGTCGCGATCGCGGCCCGGCAGCTTCCTGACGTCGCCGATCCAGGGCAACGCCGAGGAACACCAGATCTGCGACCGCGGTCTGAGCTGCCGGCGCTGGTTGATCGTTCCCACCCGGATGCCAACCTCCAGCGCGTCCTCGTCGGTGCCGGTCGTATAGATCGGCGAGCCGCAGTTCGGGCAGAAGAACTGCAGCCGCTGCCGCCCGTTTGCGCCGATCTTCACATAGAGCTTCGGTTCGCCGCCGGTCAGCCGAAAGTTCTCCCGTTCCGTGCCGGCGGTGACGCGGTAGGCCGATCCCGTCAGTTGCTGGCAATCGGTGCAATGGCAGATCCCGACATCGGCCGGGTCGATCTCCGCCTCGTAGGTGACGAAGCCGCAGTGGCATTGCCCGTCGATATGCATGGAGCCCTCCCTGAAAGCGGGAAAGCTAGGGCGGTCCGGGCGAAAGGCTATGCCACTCTCATCCGCCCGAAGCCTCATTGGGCGATCGGGCTCAAGGATCGCAGCGTCTCGCCCCGCCGTTCGGCATGGACGGAGAGCGGTGGAGTGCCACCGTTTGGTTCGCCGCTTACACGCCGGTAAACAGCCACTCGTGTTCGCGGGCGTTGTGGAACTTCCAGATGCGCTTCGGTCCGGCCATGACGTTGAGATAATAGACGTCGTAGCCGTGCACGGCAGCGACCGGATGATAGCCCCTCGGCACCAGCGTCACGTCGCCGTCCTCGACTGCCATGGTCTCGTCGAGCGAGCGATCGTCGGTATAGACGCGTTGCATCGCAAAGCCCTGGGGCGGGTTCAGCCGGTGGTAATAGGTCTCTTCCAGATAGCTCTCGGCCGGCAGGTCGTCCTGGTCGTGCTTGTGCGGGGGGTAGGAGGAAGTATGGCCACCGGGCGTGATCACCTCGACGACGAGCAGCGACTGCGCCGAGCCGTCATCTTCCGGCATGATGTTGGTGACGTAGCGGGTGTTGGTACCCTTGCCGCGGGTCATCTGCGGATGGGTGCCCGGTGCGATCACCTTCGCCTTGAAGCCGTCGCCGCCCGGGGCCGAGCAGATGGCAAGGTCGAGGTCGGAGGTGGCCGTTGCTTGCCAGCGGCTGCCCTTCGGCACGTAGACGGCATAGGGCTGGCCCTCGAAGGGGGTCATGCGCTCGCCGAGCTCGCCGAGGCTTTCGCCGTCGACGGCGACCTTCGCCTTGCCGGACACGAGCACCAGGCAGATTTCCTTGTCGCCGGTCTCGCCCTCGGTCGTCTCGCCCGCTTTCAGCCGTTCCAGCGCGAAGCCGACATAGGTCCAGCCGGCGCTCTCCGGCGTCACGTTTTGCATGAGGCCCGATTTGGCCTTCGGTTTGACGAGTAGCTTGGACATGTCGATCTCCCTGATACTTTTTATGGAGCCGCGCCGAATGGTTGGCCTGCCCCTCACCCTAGCCCTCTCCCCGCTTACGGGGAGAGGGGATTTTCGGAGTTTGCGTCGCGCTCCCCACCTCTACGTCGCGAGGGACCGGAGGGCGCGGCCTATCCCTTCACCCCGCCGGCGGGGAGAAGGTGGCGGCAGCCGGATGAGGGCCTCCCTCACCGCGCGGATGAGGGGCACGCCCCGTGAAGTCCGGCGACCGAAAGTGACGGCTTACTTGTCGAGCCCGGCTTCCTTGGCGAAGGCCTTCAGCGATTTCAACCCAAGTGACTGGTATTCGAAAGGGTTGCGCACGGCCGAATCCTGTTCCGCCTCGATCACCAGCCAGCCGGAATAATCGTGCTCGGCGGCGATCTTCAGTACGGGCAGGAAGTCGACGCCGCCTTCGCTGTCGCCGGGAACCGTGAAGACGCCACGGCGCACGCCTTCGAGGAAGGAGAGGCCTTCGCCCTCGACGACCTTGCGGACAGCGGGACGCACGTTCTTGCAATGGATGTGGCGCACGCGGTGCATGTATTTCTTCGCGACCTCGGCCGGATCGGAACCGCCGAACCAGGCGTGCCCGGTGTCGAGCAGCAACTTGGTCGCCGGGCCGGTGTTCTGCATCAGGAGATCGATTTCCTCGCCGGTCTGGACGATCGTGCCCATGTGGTGATGGTAGACGAGGTCGATGCCCTGGTCGGCACAATATTGCGCGATCGCTTCGAGGTCGGCGCCGAACTTCTTCCACTGGTCGGCCGGCAGCACCGGCTTGTCGTTGGCGACCGACTTTCCGTCGTCGCCATGGATGGCGTTCGAGGTTTCGCAGACGATTGCCACCTTGCAGCCATTGTGCTTCAGGAGGTCGAGATGCGGCTGGATCGCCTTCTTCTCGGCCTCGACGTCATGGGTGAGCAGGTTGGTCGAGTGCCAGCCGGAGACGAATACGAGATCGTAGGAGCCGAGCTTCTGCTTCAGTGCTTCCGGATCGGACGGCATCTTGTGGCCCTTCTCGATGCCGTCGAAGCCGATCTTCTGGCAATCGGACAGGCAGTCCTCGAGCGTCAAATGCGCGCCGATCGAATGATCGTCGTCGTTGCTCCAGGCGATCGGGTTAGTTCCGTAGCGGATCATGTCTTTCACTTTCTGATGCCATCCGCGGAAGGCGGATGTTTTGTGAGCATAAACGGGAAAAGCGCCCGCGCGAAAACGCGGGCGCCGAAAGGGCAATCTTAGCCGAAGCGCTGTGCGGCGAGCGCCTTCTCATAACCCTCGCGCGCCGCGTTGACCTGGGCGCGGCCCGAGACCTCGGGCACTGCGACATCCCACCAGTGGCCGCCGGCCTCGGTCGTGATTAGCGGATCGGTGTCGATGACGATCACGGTCGTGCGCGTCTCGCTCGCGGTCTCCTTGAGCGCTGCTTCGAGCTCGGAGATCGAGCCGACCTTGCGGGTGACGGCGCCCATCGCGCCGGCATGCGCCGCGAAGTCGATCTGCGGCAGTTCGACGTGATGGGTGTCCTTCAAGAGATTGTTGAAGTTGGCGCCACCGGTACCCATCTGCAGCCGGTTGATGCAGCCGTAGCCGGCATTGTCGAGCAGCACGATCGTGAACTTGGCGCCAAGCATGATCGAAGAGGCGATCTCCGAATTCAGCATCATGTAGCTGCCGTCACCGACCATGACGATCACGTCGCTCTCGGGCTTGGCGAGCTTGACGCCGAGACCGCCGGCAACTTCGTAACCCATGGTCGAGAAGCCGTATTCCATGTGGTAGCCGCCGGGCTCTTCCGCCTGCCAGAGCTTGTGCAACTCACCGGGTAGACCGCCGGCGGCGCAGACGAGCGTCGTGTTCTTACCGCCGCGGGCGCGCTGCACGGCGCCGATCACCTGCGCGTCGGAGGGGAGGGCGGCATTGGTCGTGGCCGTCGCCTTGTCGGCCGCCGCCAGCCATTCCGCCTTGCCGGCCTTGGCCTTCGCGGTCCAGCTCGGATCGGCCTTGTGGCCGCCAAGACCGCCGGAGATGCGGTTGAGACCGGCGCGGGCGTCTGTGATCAGCGGCAGGCCGTTGTGTTTGCCGGCGTCGAAAGGCTGAACGTTGAGGCCGATGATCTTCAGGCCCTCGTTCTTGAAGAGCGCCCAGGAGCCGGTTGTGAAGTCCTGCAGGCGCGAGCCGACGGCGAGAACCACGTCGGCATCCTCGGCAAGCGCGTTGGAGGCGGTGGTGCCGGTCACACCGACCGAGCCCATGTTGAGCGAATGCGAATGCGGCAGCGCCGACTTGCCGGCCTGCGTCTCGACCACGGGGATGCCGTGGCGTTCGGCGAAATCGCCGAGCTCCTTGCTCGCTTCGGAATAGAGCACGCCGCCGCCGGCGATGATGATCGGCTTCTTTGCTTCCTTCAGCGCCGCGATCGCCGTCGCCAGTTCGTCGAGATCCGGCTCGACGCGGCGCGGCACCCAGACCTTCTCGTCGAAGAAGTTTTCGGGGTAGTCGTAGGCTTCCGCCTGGACATCCTGGCAGAGCGACAGCGTTACCGGGCCGCAATCGGCCGGATCCGTCAGGACCTGCATGGCGCGGCGCAGCGCCGGGATGATCTGTTCGGGCCGGCTGATGCGGTCGAAGTAGCGCGAGACCGGGCGGAAGCAGTCGTTCGCCGAGATCGTGCCGTCGCCGAAGCTTTCCACCTGCTGCAGCACCGGATCGGGGCGGCGGTTGGCGAACACATCGCCGGGCAGGAAGAGGACCGGCAGGCGGTTGACATGGGCGAGTGCTGCCGAGGTCACCATGTTGAGCGCGCCGGGGCCGATCGAGGTGGTGCAGGCCATGAAGCGGCGGCGGAAGCTCGCCTTGGCAAAGGCGATCGCCGCATTCGCCATGCCCTGTTCGTTCTGGGCGCGATAGGTCGGTAGAGTGTCCTTGATCGCGTGCAGCGCTTCGCCGACGCCGGCGACGTTGCCATGGCCGAAGATGGCGAAGACGCCGCCGAAGATCGGCACCTTCTTGCCTTCGATGACGGTCATCTGGCGGGTCAGGAACCGCGCCACGGCCTGGGCCACGGTCAGGCGCACGGTCTTCTGGCTCATAATCTGTTTCCTCCTCGTGGCGGAATCGTCCCGTTCCGCCCTGTCCGGCATTATCGACTGATATCTGTCGATCCTATGCCGCCTTAGTTTCACCCAGTTGCAGCCAGAGATCGACCAGGGCCTTGAATTTTCCGGCCATGTCGGCGATCGCCTGGTCGTCGCTCATCGTGCCGCCGAGCCAGGCCCGGCCGGCATCGGCGAAAATCGTTCGGCCGACGGCAAAGCCCCGGACCGTCTTCGAAGTGCGGGCGGCTGCAAAGCCGTCCTTGAGCTGCTCATAGGGCGCTTCGAGGCCCAAGAGCACCACGCCGCGGCAGAGCGGGTCGCGTGCCTCGATGACGGCATCGATCGCTGCCCAGGCGCCGCGGCTCGCCTGCGGCTCGAGCTTCCACCAGTCCGGCTTGAGCCCGGCATCGTAGAGTTCGGTCAGTGCCCGCGGAATGGTCTGGTCGTCGAGCTTGCCGTGCTTGCCGGCAATGATCTCGATCAGGATCTCACGGCCAACCTTGCGCGCCGCTTCGAAGGCGGAGCGGAGCTTTGCCACCTGCTGGGCTTTCAACTCCGCCGGATCGTCCGGGTGGTAGAAGGAGAGCACCTTGATGCAGTGGTCGACCGGCCAGTCGATCAGGCGACTGCCGAGATCCTGGCTGAATTCGAATTGCAGCGGCCGCGAGCCCGGAAGCTCGATCGGTTTGCCGATCCAGAAATCGCGATGGGCGCCGGCGGCGTAAAGCGCGTCGCGGCCGTACTTGTCGTCGATCAGCATGCCGAAGCCGGAGCGGCCGGCCGCGACCTGTGCGGCGGCCTTCACCGCCAGCACCTTGAAGGCGGGAATGCGGTCAAGCAGAGCCTGGTCGCCGGCGGCCATGTCTTCGAGCTGGCTGCGATGATCGATCGCCAGCGCCATCAGAAGCGGGATATCGCGTCGGCGTGTGGTTGCCCAATGAACGTGGTTGATCGCCTCGTCCTTGCGCAGGGCCCGTTCTTTGCTGCCCTTTTCCAGGAAGAACTGCAGTTCCGTCCAGGTCGGGATTTCAGGCGCGCAGAGCAGGCGCGAGACGGCGAAGGCGCCGCAGGCATTGGCCCAGGTGGCAGACGTCGCGTGCGGCTCGTTTTTGAGCCAGCCGCGCAGGAAGCCGGACATGAAGGCGTCGCCGGCGCCGAGCACGTTATAGACCTCGATCGGGAAGCCCTTGCCGACGATGCCGTCTTCGAGGTCGTCGGTGATCGGACCGTCATAGACGATGCAGCCCATCGGTCCGCGCTTGAGCACAATCGTCGCCTTGGAGAGCGAGCGGATCGTCTTCAGCGCCTGGAGCAGGTCACTTTCGCCCGAGGCGATCAGCACTTCCTCTTCCGTGCCGACGATCAGGTCGCAATCGGCAAGAACCGTTTTCAGATGCGCCGAAACGCGATCCGACGCGATATAGCGGCTCTCGCCGGCGTCATGGCCGGCAAGGCCCCAGAGGTTCGGGCGGTAGTCGATGTCGAAGACGACCTTCGCGCCGTTTTCCTTGGCGATGCGGATCGCCTTGCGCTGGGCGGCGTCCGTGTTCGGCTTGGAGAAATGCGTTCCCGAGACGAGCACGGCGCGGGCGGAACGGATGAACTCCTCGGAAACGTCATCTTCGCAAAGCGCGTTGTCGGCGCAGTTGTCGCGATAGAAGAGCAGCGGGAAGGTCTTGTCGTTTTCGACGGCGAGGATCGCGAGCGCCGTCAGCCGCTCCGGATCCGTGACGATGCCGCGCGTTTCGACGCCTTCGCGGATGAGCTGCTCGCGGATGAAGCGGCCCATCTGTTCGTCGCCGACGCGGGTGAGAAGCGCTGACTTCAGGCCCAGGCGGGCGGTGCCGACAGAGATGTTGCAGGGGCAGCCGCCCACTGACTTCGCAAAGCTCGAAACATCTTCAAGCCGCGTGCCGATCTGCTGGCCATAGAGATCGACCGAGGCCCGGCCGATGGTGATCAGGTCGAGCGGCTTTGCTCCCTGTGCCGAAACGTTCTGGCTCACTGCTTCCTCCCCGCGGACACCTTGGCGGGCCCGACCATTTCCGTACTGTGGGTGATGGCCGTATGAAACATAAATTCCGACGTTTCGTCAATATGGAATTTTCATTCTATCTGTTCCGTTTTGCCTAGCCGCCCTCGGCGAGGCGCTGGCGCTTCTCGGCGATGGCGACCGTCAGCGCCATGGCAAACGCCATGCTGGCGGAAAGAGAACGGAAGCCGGCATGGTCGGCCTCGACCAGTTCGAACCAGACCTTCGAGGATTCTGCCAAGGGCGAGAAGGCCGAGTCCGTCAGCGACACGACGGGCACCTTGCGTTCGGCGAGAAGCCGCGCCTGGGCCGCACTTTCGGAGGCGTAGGGCGAGAAGCTGACGGCAAAGGCGGCATCGTTTTTCGTTGCCATCGCCAGCATGTCCTCGTCGATGCCGGCGGCCGTGCCGACGAGCTGGTATTTCACCTTCAGCTTGCCGAAGGCATAGGCCATGTAGCTGGAGATCGGATAGGAGCGGCGCTTGGCGATCAGGTAGACGGTGTCGGCCTTGGCGAGGATATCGACGGCGCGTTCGAAGGCTTCAGGATCCACCGAGGAGGCGATGTTGTCGAGCGAGCGGTGGGCGGCAGCGACGAAGCCGTTGAAGATCGAACCGCTTTCGAGCTTGCTGTGGTCGTTGGCGCTGAGCGCCTTCAGCCGGTCCTCATAGCCGGGCGTGCGCTCACGCAGCCGGGCGCGAAAGATCTGCTGCAGGCTGGAAAAGCCCTCGAAGCCGAAATGCTGGGCGAAGCGCACCAGCGTCGACGGCTGCACTTCGGCGGAAGTCGCGATGCTCGCTGCCGTGCCGAAGGCGATTTCGTCGGGATTGTCGAGCGAATAGGCGGCAACCTGGCGCAGCCGTTTCGGCAGCTCCGCCTTGCGTTCCAGAATGGCGGCTTTCAGCGCCTCGAAATCCTGCGGCACCTCTGTCGTCGTTTCCGGCATGGCCATGTCTCGCTCGTCTCCCTCGATGTCAGTCTGGCTTTCGGCCTCACCCTAATCGATTAGTCGGGAACGGGATAGAACAGGCATTCTATTTTTCTCGGAGCATGTCCAGGAAAAGTGCGAAGCGGATTTCCGTCCGGAATGCGCACCAAAACAGAGAGCATGTCCAGGAAAAGTGCGAAGCTGTTTTGCGTCCGGAAATGCGCAGCAAGACGGGCGGCATTTCCAGGAAAAGTGCGTAGCGGTTTAGCGTCCCGACGTGCGAGCAAAAATAGATGGTTTTCCTACGACACGCCGGCCGTCGAAGCCGCCTAGATCCGCACCCATTCGTTTGTCTTGGCCGATTGATAGGTCGCCGAAAGCACCTTCTGCACCTCGTAGCCTTCGCGGAAATCGGTCGAGGGAGACTTGCCGCCGGCGATGGCGTCGAGGAACTCCTTCACCTCGATGGCCTTCAGGTCGTTGAAGCCGATCTGGTGGCCCGGCGCTACGCAGAACGCGCCATAGGGCGGATGTTCCGGTCCGGCCCAGATGGTGCGGAAGCCGCGGGTGCGGATATCATCGCCCGTCTTGTAGAGGCGGATTTCGTTCAGCCGCTCCTGGGTGAAGACGATGCTGCCCTTCGAACCGTAGATCTCGAAATCGTGCTGCATCTTGCGACCGGTCGCGATCCAGCTTGCCTCGAAGCTGCCGGTGGCGCCGTTTTCGAAGCGCACGAAGGCGCGGGTGATGTCGTCGACCTCGACGGCGCGGGTTTCGCTGGAGCCAGCGGAAACCGGGCGTTCCGGGATCTGGATGATGGTTTCGGCAAGCACCTGTTTGATCGGGCCGACGAGGTGGCGCATGGAGGCGATAATGTGGCTGCCGATGTCGGCAAGCGCACCGCCGCCGCTGGCCGGGTTCAGGCGCCAGCCCCACGGAACCTGCGCGTCGGCCATGAAGTCTTCCGCATGGATGCCGCGCATCGAGCGGATCTCGCCGATCTCGCCGCTTTCGATGATGTCCTTGGCAAGGAAGATCAGTGGGTTCTTCAGATAGTTGAAGCCGACCTGGGTCACGACGCCCGCCTTCTCGGCCGCCTCAACCATCTCGCGGCATTCCGCAACGGTCGGCGCCAGCGGCTTTTCACAATAGACGTGCTTGCCATGGGCGATCGCCGCAAGCGCCATCTCCTTGTGCAAAAGGTTCGGCGTGGTGATGTCGATGATGTCGATATCCGGATCGGTCAAGAGCTCGCGCCAGTCGGCGGTCGCCTTGCGGAAGCCCAGTTGACCGCGGGCGCGTTCGGCACTCTCGACGGTCACGTCGGCGACCGAAACCAGATCGAGCTCGAAGGGCAGGTCGAAGACCCGCGCGGCAATGGTGAAGCCGAGCGCATGGGCCTTGCCCATGAAGCCCGTGCCGATCAGGCCGATGCCGAGTTTGCGCTTTCTGCCCATGCTGAATTCCTCCCTGGCGGCGCTGTCGTGTTGGTCTGAAATGAAATGAATTTTGCAAGTTTTGTCAATATGGAATGTTTGTTCGAAATACTACGGCGATACCGACGTTGTGCCGTTTGAAACAGCCAAAACTGTGCGTTCCGGTTAGCTTCACCTTGACGAAGGGGGAATGTGTTAACGCATTTTTACCATGTTCCGTTGGAACATCGCGTTTCGTCATGGTTAACGAATCGCTCCGCAGTGAACGGAGCGGAGCTGGAGTGAAATCAGCATGTGCCGCTGGGCAGCCTATCGCGGGGAGCCGCTGTATCTCGAGGAACTGGTGACCTCTCCGGCGCACTCGCTGATCGAACAGTCCCATTGCGCGACACGGGCCAAGACCGCCACCAACGGCGACGGCTTCGGCATCGCCTGGTACGGCGACCATCCCGAGCCGGGGCGCTACCGCGATATCCTGCCGGCCTGGTCCGACTGCAACTTGAAGAGCATCGCACGGCAGATCCGCTCGCCGCTCTTCCTCGCCCATGTGCGCGCCGCGACCGGCGGCGGAACCAGGCGCGACAACTGTCATCCCTTCGTCTTCGGCCGCTGGTCCTTCATGCACAACGGCCAGATCGGCGACTTCGAGCATCTGCGCCGTCCGATGGAGAGCATGCTCGACAATGACCTCTATTCGGCGCGCACCGGCACGACGGATTCGGAGCTCCTGTTTCTTCTCGCCATGCAGTTCGGGCTCGACCGCGATCCGCTCGGCGCGATCGCCGAGGCGCTCGCCTTTATCGAACAGCTTGCCGAGCATCTGGAGCGCCAGGTGCTGGTGCGCTTCACCGCAGCTTTCTCCGACGGCCAGGATCTCTACGCTGTGCGCTACGCCTCCGACTGGAAGGCGCCGACGCTCTATGCCGCACCGATGGGCCCGAGCGGTGGCTATTGCCTTGTCTCCGAACCGCTCAACGACGACGACAGTGCCTGGGTCGAAATCCCCGACGGCACCGCGGTCATCGTCGGCGAAAACGGAGTCGATGTTCGGCTGTTTTCGACCAAGGGC
This sequence comes from Ensifer sp. YR511, assembly GCF_900103045.1. Lineage (NCBI taxonomy): Bacteria > Pseudomonadati > Pseudomonadota > Alphaproteobacteria > Hyphomicrobiales > Rhizobiaceae > Ensifer > Ensifer sp. YR511. Next base: position 49,027 of record NZ_FNGR01000033.1, on the reverse strand, counting down.
ACGCCGGTCAGATCTCGCCAGATGGCCTGAGCCGGCGGCGCTTTCGACTTCGACGAGGACGCCGCGCCCCTCATCCGGCTGCCGCCACCTCCTCCCCGCAGGCAGGGAGAAGGGACGCGTGGCGCTCGCTCGTCCACGACTGGCTCTTCGAGAAAGCGACCGATTATCATCGTTCTCGAGGTTAGACGGGAGAGGCTAAGCCCGCAGCCAACGGGACGCGATATCGCGTGTGCCGCGTCCCCTCGCCCCGCTTGCGGGGAGAGGGCTCGGGTGAGGGGCATTTGCCATGAGATCGATTGTTTAGCGCGCCAGCTGCTCGGCAATCATCGCCGCCAGCTTTTCCGCCACCGCGTCCTTGTCCATCTCTGGCCAGTCGTCATTGCCGGCATGTGAGATCAGCTTCACCTTATTGCGGTCGCCGCCCATGATGCCGGTTGCCGGCGAGACGTCGTTGGCGAGGATGAAGTCGGCGCCCTTTCGCTCGAGCTTGGCGCGGCCGTTGTCGGCGACGTTTTCGGTCTCGGCGGCAAAGCCGATGACGAGCTTTGGCCGTTTCGCATGGTGGCCGACCGTCTTCAGGATATCGGGGTTTTCAGCAAGCTGCAGCGGCGGCGGCGCCTCGCCCGGCTTCTTCTTGATCTTGTTGCCGGCGGCCGTCGCCACCCGCCAGTCGGCAACGGCGGCGACCATGACGGCGACATCGGCGGGAAGGGCGGCAAGCACCGCATCGCGCATCTCTTCGGCCCGCTCCACATGCACGACTTTCACACCAACCGGATCCGGGATCGTCACGGGGCCGGAGACCAGCGTGACGTCGGCGCCGAGCTTTGCTAGTGCCGCGGCGATCGCATGGCCCTGCTTGCCGGAGGAGCGATTGGCAATGTAGCGCACCGGGTCGATCGGCTCATGCGTCGGCCCTGAGGTGACGACGACGCTGCGCCCGGCAAGCGGTTTTGGCGCGCCTAAGAGCAGGTCTTCAACGGCCGCGACGATTGCCAGCGGCTCACTCATGCGGCCTTCGCCGGCCTCGCCGCTTTCGGCCATTTCGCCCGCTTCCGGGCCGATGAAGCGGAGGCCGTCCCTGGCAAGCGTCGCCCGGTTGCGGCGCGTCGCCGGATGCGCCCACATTTTCGGGTTCATCGCCGGCGCAACCAGGACAGGGCGGTCCGTTGCCAACAGAATGGTCGAGGCGAGATCGTCCGCATGGCCGTTCGCCATCTTCGCCATCAGGTCGGCGGTCGCGGGTGCCACGACGATCAGATCGCATTCGCGCGCCAGCCGAATATGGCCGACGTCCTGCTCGTCCTCGCGCGAAAACAGGTCGAGATAGACATGCGAGGCCGAAAGCGCGCCGACGGCAAGCGGCGTCACGAACTGCTGTGCGCCCGATGTCATGACCGGCCGCACGCTTGCGCCGCGCTCCCTGAGGCGCCGGATGAGATCGAGGCTCTTATAGGCCGCGATGCCGCCGGAGATGATGAGGAGAATACGCTTGCCCGACAGTGTCATTTGCACCCGGCCCTTCGGCCGTCCTCTCGCCCGGCATGGGCTGCCGAGCCTACGCGATACCAGAATAGTCCAGGCGACCGGCCTCACCGACGCCTTTGATGTCGAACCTACTTGAGCGATCTGCCGGGCGCAACGTGTCCGGAGGGGCCGGCATGTCGAGGGGGCGGAACAAAAGCTGCGCCGCTTGCGTCAACCGGGGCAGTGGCTGTTGCCGAAGCCTGATAATGCGGTTAATCCGCTCTCAATCCGCGGGGGCTAAGCTTCTTCCATGCGAATAAATGCGATCACAAACTGGGCCTATGGCGTGACCGTCCTTCTGACGGGGCTTTCCGGTGCCGCCTTCATCCTGTCGACCGACAGCGCGATCAAGGAACGCCAAGCGGTTGAGCAGCATCTGGTGCTTGATACACTCGGCGAAGAGCTTGCGCTCGGGGCTGAAACGCGAAGTGACGAGGCACGTCTTTATGTGATGCGCGGCGACGAGCGCCATCTCGAAGCCTTCCACCGCGCCGAGGAAGAAGAACGCCGCCGCGAGGAGGCGACCAAGACCGCGACCAATCTTGGCGCGACGCCGGCGGAGATCGCCGCCTTGCAGGATATCGTTCGCGAGGCGGAAGCGCTCGACAAGGTCGAGGTTGCCGCCATCGATGCCTATCAGAAGGGTGACCGCGCCGGCGCGCAGGAAAAGCTCTTTGGGCCCGAGCACGAGCGTCTGCAGACCGCCCTTCTTGAGACGGTGGCGCGGTTTAGGGACCTGACCAACGTCCGCACCGGCGCGGCCCTCAACGAGGCGCAGGAGCGCAGCGATTGGTATGCGGCCGCCGCCAAGACGATGCTCGGCATCACCGCCGCCCTGTTCCTGAGCGTGCTCTATTTCATCCTCAAGCGCCGCGTCGCCATGCCGCTTACCCGCATGAGCAGTATAGTCACAAGACTTGCCGAGCAGGATTACGCCGTGGAAGTCCCGCTCGATCGCCGCAGCGACGAGATCGGCGAGATGAACAAGGCGATCCATATCTTCCGCGAAAACGGCCTGGAGCGGGACCGTCTGGACGCGGAGCGGCGGCTGGACCAGCAGACCAAGGATCTCATCCTGCAGATGATGCACCGGCTGCAGGCCTGCCAGAGCCAGGACGAACTGGCCGAGGTCGTCGCCCGTTTCGCGCCGCAGGTCTTTCCCAACCTCGCCGGCCATCTCTATGTGCTCAACGACAGCCGGACGCTCCTGTCGCGCGTCGGTACCTGGCTCGATCCGCAGCACTCGGCGCCGACGTTTCCGTCCAGCGCCTGCTGGGGGCTCCGCCGCGGCCGGCCGCATGTCAGCAACCGTGGCCACAGCGACATCGCCTGCCAGCACCTCGACGATGAAGGCGTGATCGGCCTCTGCGTGCCGCTGACGGCCCAGGGCGACACGATCGGGCTCCTCTACTTCGAGGAACGGTTTGAGGAGCAATTCGCGGTCGAGGCGTCGCGCCTCTATCTCGAACTGATCGCCGAAAACATCGGGCTTGCCGTCGCCAATCTTCAGCTGCGCGAGAAGCTTACCAATCTCGCCGTCCGCGATGCGTTGACGGGCCTGCTCAACCGGCGCTGCCTCGATGAGGCGCTGAACCGGCAGCCGCGCGGGCAGGCCGGCAAGCCGCTCAGCTGCCTCATGATCGACATCGACCACTTCAAGCGCTTCAACGATGAGTTCGGCCACGATGCCGGCGACGTCGTCATGCAGTATGTCGCGCAGATCATCGTCGACACGGTCGGCGATGCCGGCAGTGCCTACCGTTTCGGCGGCGAGGAGTTCACCGTGCTCATGCCCGACGCCGGCGAAGCCGCGGGCTTCGAGCTTGCCGAGCGGTTGAGGACGCGGATCGGCACGACGCCGCTGTCGCATCGCGGCCGGATTCTGGGCACGGTTTCGGTCTCGGTCGGCGTTGCCTCGGCGCCGGACGATGGGCCTGTAGCCACGCTCCTGACCCGGGCCGATGCCGCTCTTCTCGACTCCAAGAACCACGGCCGAAACCGGAGCGTGCGGGCCTCCGGGCTCGTCTTCGGCGACGACGAGGTGCAGCGCAGCCTCGCCTGATCCCCTGGCCCCCGCAGGTCTGTATCGAAGGGCCTGCCTTGAAACGGGCGCATTCGATGCTATCTATGACCGCGATAGAAATTTGAACAGGATACACGCATCGATGGATTTCACCCTGACCGCCAAGCCGAACCGTCTTGCCATCAGGGAAAACCGTATCCATGCCTGCTTCGATTTCACTCTCCCGTATTTCGTGGTCCGCGCCTGAGGGCCGAAGCCTCCTTTCCGATCTCGACCTGAGCTTTGGTCCCGTTCGCACCGGCCTTGTCGGTCGCAATGGCGTGGGAAAATCCACCCTGCTGCGACTGGTCGAGGGAACGCTGGCGCCGCAGGCCGGCAAGGTCAGCGTCGTCGGTAGCCTCGGCGTGCTCAGCCAGACCGTTCAGGTCGCGGCCGACGAGACCGTCGCCAATCTCTTCGGCGTCACCGACGCGCTTGCGGTTCTGCAGAAAGCAGAAGAGGGGGGCGCCACCATGGACGAGCTGGCTTCCGCCGACTGGACGCTGGAGGCCCGCATGGAGGAAGCGCTGGCGCGCGTCGGTCTGGACGCTTCGGCGGAAACGCGCCTTGCCGCCTTGTCCGGCGGGCAGATGACCCGCGTGAAGCTTGCCGCGCTCGTCTTCAAGGAGCCTGACTTCATCCTGCTCGACGAACCCACCAACAATCTCGACCGCGAGGGGCGGGCGGCCGTCGCTGCGCTGATGGCGGGCTGGCGCGGCGGCGCCATCGTCGTCAGCCATGATCGCGAACTCCTGGAAGAGATGGACGCAATCGTCGAACTGACAACGCTCGGCGCCACCACCTACGGCGGCAATTGGAGCCACTATCGTGAACGCAAGGCGATCGAGCTGGCGTCTGCTCGCCACGATCTCGCCGATGCCGAGCGGCGTCTGGCCGAGGTCGAGCGCAAGACCCAGGAGACGGCCGAACGCAAGGCGCGCAAGGATGCCGCCGGCCGCCGCAAGCGCGCCAAGGGCGACGAACCGCTGCTCTTGCTCGACGCCAGGAAGGAGCGTAGCGAAAAGACCGGCGGCGACAATGCCCGCCTTGCGGACCGGCGACGGGACCAGGCGGTCGGCGATCTCGTCGAAGCGCGCGAGCGCATCGAAATCCTGCAGCCGCTGACTGTTCGCCTGCCGCCGACCGGACTGCCTGCCGGTCGCAGTGTCCTGCAGGTCGATAACGTCGGCGTCGGCTATGAACGGGGGAAGCCGGTCGTCGACCGGCTGTCGCTCTCGATCGTCGGGCCGGAGCGCGTTGCGCTTACCGGCCGCAACGGTTCGGGCAAGACGACCCTGCTGTCGCTGCTGACGGGTGATCTACAGCCATGGTCCGGCAGCGTGCGCCTGCTGGTCGATCACGCCATGCTCGACCAAAAGGTAAGCCTGCTCGATCCCGCGCTCTCTATCCGCGACAATTTTCGGGGTCTCAATCCTGATGCCAGCGAGAACGATTGCCGGGCAGCGCTCGCCCGCTTCATGTTCCGGGCCGATGCTGCCCTGCAGGTCGTCTCGAGCCTCAGCGGCGGCCAGATGCTGCGGGCCGGTCTGGCCTGCGTGCTCGGTGGTCGCAATCCGCCGCAGCTCCTGATCCTCGACGAGCCGACCAACCATCTGGATATCGATTCCATCGAGGCGGTCGAGGCGGGGCTCAGGGCCTATGACGGCGCGCTGCTCGTCGTCAGCCACGACTGGGCCTTCCTGGAGGCGATCGGCATCACCAGGCGGATCGAACTTTCCTGACGGGACTATTCCGCCCAGCGCGCGTCGCCGGTAAAGGCGATCGTCAGCCAGCGGTCATGGCCGGGATCACCGATCTCCTCGCCGATCTCGGCGCGGATCCGGTCGAGTTCGGCGAGCGTGCCGACCTTGGTTTCGGGCGTTCCGATCAGATAGACCTCGATCGTCTTGGAGCGCCCGACCTTGGCGACATAGGTGCGGTAATCGGCAAAGCCGTGGCGTGTGACGGCGTTCGCCGCTGCCTGCCGCACGCGCTCGTCAAGCTCGGCGGGTGCGACGAGGAAGATCTCCTTCAGCGCCTGGAAGACCGTGCGGATCGGCAGCGGGATCAGGCAGAGCGTCAGCACGATCAGGATCGCCGGGTCGACATAGGGCGTGACGTACTCGTAGGCCGTTCCCTTCAAGGCGGCGGCGATCGCAAAGGCGACGAGCAGGGCGGAGGTAATCGCGCCGGACATCGCCCAGGCGCGCACGTCGAGCGCCAGGAACTCCGAGCCGATCGGCCGGTTCGCCCGGCGTACATAGAAGAACATGAAGGCGCAGATCACCACGACGACGGCGGCATAGGCGATCGCCCAATCGAAGGCGAGGTGGTTGCCGCCCGACAGAATGGAGCCGACGGCGTTCACCATCGCGTAGAAGGAAAGCAGGGTCAGAAGGCCGGCATTGAAGAGCAGCACCATCGGTTCGATGTGCCAGAAGCCCATCTGGAAGCGTTTGCTCGGCTTCGGGATAAGCTGCGTCACGCCAAGCGCAAGCAGGGTCATGGAGGCGTCGACGGCCGAGAAGACGCCGTCGAACACGATGGAAACCGAGCCCGATAGCAGACCGAAGATAACGCCCGTCACCCCGACGACCACGGTGGCCGCGATCGATTGTTTGAGGACTGTCTGTTCGCTTGGCGCACTCATGATATTGTTTTTACTCCAGTTTTGGCGCGGTGCTTAGGCGTTGGCAGTGTCGAAATGGTGGCAAGACGGGTGGATGGCGCTGCAAGCATAGCGTTTCGGCCCGCCGCAAGACAGCCGCCAGGGCCTGGTCCGGGGCGTGCAGTTGTCTTTCGCCGGTCGTGGGCTCAGAATTGACGAAAGCCCGCGGCAGGAGAATGGGCTATGGAGGGGACATGATCGTCGAGATGCTGCTCGGTGCTCTCTTCGTGTGCGGCACGGTCGCCCTGACGCTTGCTGCGTACTTCCTGATGCGGCTGATCATGGGCGGCGAGGCCGAGGGCCATGAAAAGGAGCTGGCCAGTTCGGTCATCTTCCGGATCTCGGCACTGCATGGCCTGATCCTTGCGCTCGTGTTCGCGCAGGAGATGGTCGAGTACCAGCAGCTCAAATACGAAATGGCGACCGAAGCCGGCGCTATCGCCGACATCTACTATGATGCCGCACGCTACGGCGAAGGCTTCAAGGCACCGATCCAGCAGGCGATCTCCGCCTACGTGTCCCAGGTGATCGACGGCGAGTGGCAGTCATTGGCCGACAAGGGCCGTCTTTCAAATGAGGCCTGGGCGTTCTGGGACAAGGCCTACCAGCATGTGCTGAACCTCGTGCCCGCCGACAAGCGTCAGGAGAGCCTGCGCAGCCAGATGCTGGAGCGGCTGCACGACGTTTCGCAGAGCCGAACCAAGCGGGAAAGCAACGTCGCGGACTCGATCGACAGCATCTTCTGGTTCGCGGCACTCTCCGGCGTGATCTTCATCGCGCTCGCCTACTATGCCTATCCGCCAAGGCGGCGGAACCTGCTGCTGCTCTGCCTATTCGGCGCCTATACCGGCATCATCCTGTTCCTGATCTACGCCTTCTCCAATCCATATCAGCCGCCGGCAGCACTGGCGCCGGGGCCACTCGAACGGGTACAGGAGCAGATCAACGCGTCGCCCGCGACCGGCGGATAACCGGTCTCAAGCGAACTGCCCCAGCCGCAGCAGGTCTCCCGTGGCGGCGCCATCGTCGAGCGCTGTGGTGCGCGCAGCCTCAGGACGCGGCGGCGGCATGGAATGGCCGATCGCAAACAGAAGCGCACCTGCCGCCGCAAATGCCCCGAACAGCAGGAACATGCCGGCGCCGCCGACGGCGCCAAGCGCAAGGCCGCCGGTGAGCGGCCCGAGGAAGTTTCCAAACGTCGAGAGTGAATGGGCACCGAAATAGGTGCCGCGGTTGCCGGCGTTCGAAATTCCGTCGACCAGCACATATTCCGACGGCACGACCAGCACCTCGCCTATGGTGAAAAGGATCATCGAGGCGACGAGCATTTCCATTCCGGACGAGGCGGCAAAGCCGATTTCGCCGATCAGGAACAGCAGGCTGCCAAGCGACAGCGCGTGCAGGGCGCCGATCCGTTCGATGACGAAGCGGGCCGGCGTGCTGGCGACCAGCACCGTTACCGCGTTGGTCGAAACCAGCAGCGCAAAGAGCGTGACGCCGTCCTCAAAGCCGGTATTGAGATACTGCGACAGGGTCACGGACCACTGACCGTGAACGGCGAGAAGCAGCGTGCCGCCGACGACGAAGAAGACCAGGCGCCGGTCACGCAAGGCGGCGACAAGTCCGCGCCAGCCACCGGCACTCCCTGACGTTCGTTCGGTTTCGATAGCCTGCCTGCTGCTCGCCTCCGGTACCGTGAGCAAGAGTACGAGACCGAAGGCTGCGTGGATGACGCCCGCGATGACGAAAAGCGTCACATAGGCAGCGCCGACCCATACGCCGATCAATGGCCCGATCGCCCAGCCGGCATTGATGGCGAGATAACGCCAGGAGAAAACCTTGAGGCGCAGATGTTCAGGCGCCGCATCGCTCATCAAGGCGCGCGCGACCGGTTCAAAAACGGCGGCGGCAACGGCGGAAACGATGTGGGCCAGCGCGAAGGCGGCGATCGATTGTGCCAGTCCGAGCCCGGCCAGCGCCAGTCCGGCCATGAAGAGTGCGACGGTCAACACGCCTTTTCGGCCAATCCGATCGGAGAGCGTGCCGGCGAAGGGGCTGACGATCGCGCCGAGCAGCGGCCCCACGCCGATCAACGCGCCGATGCTGGCAGGGTTGAGGCCGAAGTCACGCTGGAGGCGGATTGCAAGGAAGGTCAGGCTCATGCCCTTGGCGATCGTCACCACACCGGAGCCCGCGATGAGAAGCAGCGCGACGAAGCGGCCGGCTTTTTCGGAATAGGCAGTCATCACGGGCACCTGCTGGCTGGAATCCGCCCGGTCTCCTTAAGAGATGGGGCGGCACAAAAGGAAGAAACGCCTATGCGATTACAGCCGGCACGTGTGTTCGGCAAGGGGCGTCGATTCCCAATGGGGCCCGGAATGAACAGAAAAGCCCGAGGCGGCCGTCGGCCGCCTCGGGTCTATTCGCAACGTGATGGCCGGGCGTTGGCCCGACGACTCAAGTCTTGGCCTGGCGCTCTTGCCAGGCGGCGTAAAGCGGTGTCGTTTGGGCATCGTCGATCGGCACATGGCGGAAGCGCATGGCCTGCTCGGCGAGCGGTTTTGCCAGTTCCGCATAGATCGCTGCGGTCGAGAGGCCAAAGGGTTCGGCGTCGGCATTCGAGTTCGCATAGGCGATCTCGGTGATCCCGGCCATGCGCATGGCCGCCAGGCACATCAGGCAGGGCTGGCCGCTGGCATAGACGGCGGCGCCTTCGAGCCGCGGGGAACGAAGGTTTTGGGCGGCGGAACGCAACGCGTTCAGTTCCGCATGCGAGGTAGGGTCGCCGGATGACAACATCTCGTTGACGCCGCGACCGACGATCTCGCCATCCTTGACGACGACGGCGCCGAAGGGGCGTCCGCCTTTCTCGATGTTGCGGCGGGCAAGCGTTACTGCCTCGGCCAGATAGGTCTGTTCCTGGGTCATGAGAGTTCTTTCTAGCGTGCGCCGGCGTCGGCCAGCAGCCTCTCGATCTTGCCATAGCCGCGCTGGCGGGCATGGGTCAGCGGGCTGACACCCTCGCCATCGGCAAGGTTCACGTCTGCGCCGGCCTTGATCAGCAGGCGTACGATCTCGGTGTGCTTTTCACCGCCACTGCCGAGGATGATGGCTTCGAGCAGCGCGGTCCAGCCGAGGCGGTTGACGTGATCGACGTCGATGCCGGCTTCGATCAAGGTCTTGACGGTCTCGACATGGCCGCGCTCGGCGGCCGGGATCAGCGCCGTTCCGCCATAGCGGTTGGTGCTCTTAAGGTCGGCGCCATTGGCAAGCGTCAACTTCAGGATGTCGAGATGCCCCCGCGCGCCGGCATAGAGATAGGGGCTGTCCTGGATCTTGTCCTTGGCGTTGACGTCGGCGCCGGCCTCGATCAGGGCACGCGCCGCATCGACGCGATTTTCATGGGTGGCGGCGAGCAGCGCCGTCGCACCGCTGGCGTCGCGCGCTTCGATGCTCGCGCCTTCCTTGAGCAGCGCCTTGACCTTGTCTGGATCGCCGGTCTCGGCGGCGGAGATCAGCTGGTTTTCAAGCATCGAGGCCCCCACGGTTTGAGGTGCAAGGCTGAAGGCGGCAAGGGATGCGCCGATCAGCGAGCCGAAAAGTCTTGGTCGCATTTGTTCTTTCCGATCATGCGGGCCGGCCGAATGGGCCGGTCGATCGCAATGGTTCCGGTTAAGGGCGGACGAGGAAACCTTGAAAGGGCTCCATCCGTGCCGCTCTTGCTCATCGCAATCTCGTGCTTACTTGAGCCGATCCGTGACCTTTTCAAGGGCGCAAGACACGCGTCGCCGCCGAACCTCTCCCGCGCCCGGCGTGGCCCTCCCGTGTGCGACCATAGGCAGTGCCGCATTCATTTGGAAATTAAATGTATGAATGCTATCAAGTGGAAATATGAATGCTCAACCTTTCGATCTGGATCTGCTGAAAGCCTTCGCGGCGGTGGCCGATTGCGGCGGTTTCACCGCTGCGGCCGGCCGGCTCAATTCCACCCAGTCGACCGTCAGCCAGAAAGTCCTGCGGCTGGAAGAGCAGGCCGGCCATCCGCTGCTCGAACGCAGCCATCGCCAGGTCCGCCTGACGGAAGCGGGCGAGCAGTTGATCGGCTATGCGCGGCGCATGCTGGCGCTGGACGCGGAAGTGCGGCAGCTTCTCTCGGGCGCATCGGTTGCCGCGACGCTGCGCCTCGGCCTGCCCGAAGACTTTGCCGCCGGCCGCACGACCAGCACACTCGCGGCCTTTGCCCGCCGCCACGAGAATGTCAGGCTCGAAGTGACGAGCGGGCTCAGCCGCGAGCTGCGGTCGCTCTATGATCGCGGCGAGCTCGATATCGTCGTCGTCAAGCAGCGCCGCGGCACGGGCGATGCCGTGAAACAGTGGCAGGAAAGCCTGTGCTGGATCGACAGCGCCGCCCATCCTGTTCTGGCGCTCGATCCTCTGCCGCTCGTCGTCTTTCCGCCGCGCGGCCTCTATCGCGACGACATGGTGGCGGCACTGGATGCCTCAGGGCGACGCTGGCGCGTGAGTTATACCAGTTCCAGCCTCGCTAGCATTCAGTCGGCGGTCGCCGATGGGCTGGGCATCAGCCTGCTGCCGGCCCGCGTCGTCCACGACCGGCACCGGACGGTGGGGCCGCAGCAAGGACTGCCGATGATCGAGACGATGGAGATCGCCCTCTATTACCGGCCCGAGGCCGGCGCGCTGGTCACGCGGTTGGCCGAAGACCTCTCGGCGCTCATCGGCGATGACAGTCGGGACGAGGTATGACGTCGCCTTCGTAGCTCACCCCAATCCGTCGGCGGAAATGTCCAGAACGGTATCAGAGCATCGAGCGGCTGAGGCCGCCATCGATGGGCAGCGCCACGCCGGTGATGTAGCTCGCCTGACGGCCGGCGAGGAAGGCTGCGGCCGCCCCGAATTCCGCCGGCGTGCCGTAGCGGCCGATCGGGATGTCGCGTTGGCTGCGGGCTGCGACCGTCTCGATATCGAGCCCTTCGCTTTCGGCGTCCATCCGGTCGAAGCTGAGCGTGCGGTCTGTGGCAAGCCTTCCGGGCAGAAGCAGGTTCACGGTCACGCCGTCGGCAGCGACCTCGCCGGCGAGCGTCTTCAGCCAGCCGGCAACCGCACTTCTGAGCGCATTCGACGCGGTGAGCCCGACGATCGGTTCGCGGATACTGGTGGAGGCGACGGCGATGATGCGCCCGAACTGGCGTTCCCGCATGCCGGGCAGCAGCCGGCCGGCGATGCGCATGCCGGCCAGCACCATGGTCTCGAATTGCGCCCGCCAGAAGTCCGGTTCGATGACCGAGGCAGGTGAGGGCGGCGGCCCGCCGCCATTCAGCACCAGAATGTCGATCGCGCCGAAATCGGCTTCGAGCTGGTCCAGCAGGCCATCGAGGCTTTCGGGCTTCGAGAGGTCGAGGGCGTAGCCGCGCGCCGAAGGGCTGATGTCGCCTGCCACCTTGGCCGCCGATGTCGCGTCGCGGCCGGTCAGCGCCACGATGACGCCTTCGCCGGCGAGAGTCTCGGCAATACCGCGCCCCAGCCCCTTGCTGCCGCCAAGCACCAGCGCACGTTTTCCAGCGATACCAAGATCCATGACCGACCCTCCTCGATTGCGGAATTCAGAATGGCTTGGCATCCGAGCTACACCAGATTTTCTCGCAGCGGAATCGTTTTGACGTCAGTGGATGTCGGAATGCAAAAGCCCGGCCGCACCGCGGCCGGGCTCTCAAGCGCCCTCCCTCATTCTGTCACTTAGCGGCAGATGCGGATTTTCTTGTAGTAGCGGTTGCCGTAGCTGTCGTAGCGCTTCACCGTCTTCAGGAAGCAATAGGGTTCGTCCTCGTAGTAGTAGGGTCCGCCATAATAGCTGCCGACGTAGCCGACACGGCCGCTCCAGCCATGACCGTAGTAGCCGTTGCCGAAGCCGATCGAAATACCACCGGCCTGCGAAGGTGCTGCAAAGGAGATGGCAGCGGTGATGGCGACAGCGGCTGCGACGATGAACTTGCGCATGATGATCTCTCCTCCGGATGGGTTGGGATGAGCCTTCGTCATCCATGAGACGAAAGTCGCATGAAGCCGAGATATTCGCAGTTCCGGATGGAACAGGATGCTGCCGGCGGTTGCGCTGGATCGCAATCGGCCGGCCACAGTCCGTGCCGGTTGCCGGCCGTTGCGGCCTTCAAGCGGCCTTCGGCGCCGCAGGCTCACGAATGCGGGCCATCGCGAACACGTCGGCCAGCACACCGTTCCTCAGCGCATAGGCCCGGTGCGTACCCTCCATCTCGAAGCCGGCCTTGCGGTAGAGCGCGATCGCGGGCTCGTTGTCGGTAAAGACCGTAAGCTCGATGCGGCTGATGCCGAGCCAGTTATCGGCGGCGTCGATCAGAGCGGTCAGCAGCGACTTACCGATGCCCTCGCCGCGATGGGTGTCGTCGACGCTGATCCCAAGGGCCGCGGAATGATGCCGGCGCCCCTTGCTGCGATGCAGTCCGGCCATGCCGAGGATCCGGTCGGCGCGCTCGGCGACGATGACGACGCTGTCGTCCGAGAGGCTCTCCAACCACTTGCGTGTCTGTTCCGGGGTGGCGAACGGCTGGCGCAGCGTGCCCGAGCGGATGCCCGGCTGGCTCATCAGCGCCGCGATCGCTTCGAAATCGACGACGCGGGCCGCGCGGATGTTGATATCTGAAGGGTCGGTTGCGTCGGTCATTGTTTCCTCTCTTTGGTTCCGAGGAAACAGGTCCCAACCCTGCTCGCCTCGGCAGGGTTGGTGGGGGACATTTCGCTTAAGTCAGCGCAACAGGTCTCCCGCACACCCCTGGGGTATGCGTGCAAAGCACCATGGTGAGAATAGAGCGATTATCCATGCGGGAAGGATAGCAAGCGTGGGTAGAAAGACAAGCCCGCCGCGCCGGTTCGGGCGCGGGCGGGATCAGGTCACCTGCCAGGCGATATAGGCGAGCGTGGCGGCGATGAGCCACAGCGCGATGCGGCCGGAGCGCGTGTGTTTCGCTTCCGCCTTGCCGATCGCATGCGCGGTCTCGGCGTCGAAGCGCAGACCGTTTTCGCTCATCGCCATGATCTCGCTCGAAAACTTCTCCGTGCGGGCGGCGATTTCGGGCGCGGCTTCAGCCAGCCTGAGTGCGGCATGCAGGCCGTCGCGCAAATCGGTGACGATGCGCTTCGGTCCGAGATTGTCGCGGATCCACTTGCCGACGACCGGCTCGGAGGCCTTCCACATGTTGAAGCGCGGATTGAGCGTGCGAGCCACCCCTTCAACGACCACCATGGTCTTCTGCAGCATGACGAGCTCGGGGCGGGTCTGCATGTCGAAGAGCTCAGTGACCTCGAAGAGCAACGTCAGCAGCTTCGCCATCGAAATGGTTTCGGCCGGCTGGCCGTGGATCGGCTCGCCGATCGCGCGGATCGCCTGGGCGAAACTCGCAGCGTCGTGGTGCGAAGGCACATAGCCCGCCTCGAAATGCACGTCGGCCACGCGCTGGTAGTCGCGGGTGATGAAGCCGAAGAGGATCTCGGCCAGGAACCGGCGTTCCTTCTTGCCGAGGCGGCCGACGATGCCCATGTCGACGGCGACGATATGGCCGGCATCGTCGACGAAGAGATTGCCCTGATGCATGTCGGCATGAAAGAAGCCGTCGCGCAGGGTGTGGCGCAGGAAGGACTGGATCAGCACTTCGGCTAGAAGGTTGAGGTCGTGGCCTGCGGCCTTCAAGCCCTCGATGTCCGACATCTTGACGCCGTCGATCCACTCCATGGTGACGACGTCGCGCCCGGTCCGCTCCCAGTCGACCTTCGGCACGCGGAAGCCGGAATCGTCCTTGGTGTTCTCGCCAAGCTCGGAAAGGGCGGCCGCCTCCAGACGAAGATCCATCTCGATCTTCGTCGTCTGTTCCAGCGTCTTGGTCACCTCGACCGGCTTCAGCCGGCGGGTGTAGGGCAGGAAACGCTCCTGCATATGGCTGACGAGATACATCGCCTCGATGTCGGAGGCGAAGCGCTGCCGCACGCCGGGACGGATGACCTTGACCGCGACCTTCTCAGGGCCGCTGTCGCGCATCACGATCGCCGGGTGCACCTGAGCGATCGAGGCCGCGGCCATCGGCTCGGAAAACTCGGCATAGAGATCGTCGACCGTCCGGCCGAGTGATCCCTCGATCGCGGCCTTCGCCTCGTTCTGCGGGAAGGTCGCCATGCGGTCCTGCAACAGCGACAGGTCTGCGGCAAACTCCGCGCCAACGACGTCGGGGCGGGTTGCGAGGAACTGGCCGATCTTCACATAGGAGGGGCCGAGCCGGGCGACGGCGCGCGACAGCCGGTCGCTACGCTCCTCTCCCGGCACTCTGCGCCGCGCCAAAAGTCCGGCCGCCTTCTGGGCGAAACGGGCAAAGGGTGGCAGGTGCTCCGTCGGGACGGCCGAGACGACGCCTTCGCGCACGAGAACCCAGCCGATCCGCGCGAGGCGGATATATGCTCCAGGCGTGCTCATCGGGATCAGATTTTCCAGCCGGAATGCAGCGCTGCGATGCCGCCGGTGTAATTGGTGAAGGAGACGCGCGAGAAGCCCGCTTCCTTGATCATCGTCGCGAAGTCCTTCTGGTTCGGAAACTTGCGGATCGATTCCACCAGATACTGGTAGGGCGCTTCATCGCCGGTGATCAGCTTGCCGAACTTCGGGATCGCGTTGAACGACCAGGCATCATAGAAGCGGTCGAGCAGCGGCATCTCCACTTCGGAGAACTCCAGCACCAGCAACCGGCCGCCGCGCTTCAGCACCCGGTATGCCTCCTTCAGCGCCACGTCGATGCGCGGCACGTTGCGGATGCCGAAGGCAATCGTATAGGCGTCGAAGGTATTGGCCTCGAAAGGCAGGTCCTCGGCATTGGCCTCGACGAAATCGAGGTTGGCGGAGAGCTTCTTCTTCTCGGCCCGCTCGGCGCCGACGGCCAGCATCGAGCCGTTGATGTCGAGCACCGTCGAATGTGCCTTGCGGTCGGAGGCTTCGATGATGCGGAAGGCGATATCGCAGGTGCCGCCGGCAACGTCGAGCGTCCTGTAGCCCTCGCGGCGTGGCGGGTTGAGGGCCGCGATCATCGCATCCTTCCAGGCGCGGTGCAGGCCGGCCGACATCACGTCGTTCATGATGTCGTAACGCTTGGCCACCTTGTGGAAGACGTCGTTGACGAGCGGCTGCTTCTCGCCCGTGCCGACGTTGCGGAAACCGAAAGATGTTTCCATGCCGCCATCGGCCGATACGCGCTGATCCGTCATACGAAGAACTCCACCTGAACCAATTTTTCCGGCACCATAGCGAAAAGGCCCGTCACACGCTATCTCGTGGGCGGGACTGCGGCTGCGGCATAGCGCACCCCTATAGGATAAGAAGGCCGCCAAGGAAATGCCAACCACCGCATCCGGTGGCTGAGATCGAAGGAGTGCGTTCATGCCGGAGTTGCCCGAGGTCGAAACCGTCAAGCGCGGCCTCGCGCCGACCATGGAAGGGGCGCTGCTCGTCAATGCGGAATTGCGCCGTCCGGATCTCAGGTTTCCCTTCCCGGAGAATTTCTCCTCGACCGTTGCCGGCCAGCGCATCGTCTCGCTGTCGCGCCGCGCCAAGTATCTGATGATCGATCTGGAAGCCGGCGACGTGATCATCGCCCATCTGGGCATGTCCGGTTCCTTCCGCATCGAGGTGGGGCCGGCGGCAACAACGCCCGGCGAATTCCACCATCCACGCGGCAAGGATGAAAAGCACGATCACGTCATCTTCCATCTCGACGGTGCGCAAGGCCCGGTGCGGGTGATCTACAACGACCCGCGCCGCTTCGGCTTCATGGACCTTGCTCGCCGCGACACGGTGGCGAGCCACGCCTATTTCCGCGCGCTCGGCGAGGAGCCGACCGGAAACGTGCTCGATGCCGCCTATCTCGCCGCACGCTTTTCCGGCAAGGCGCAACCGCTGAAGGCGGCGTTGCTTGACCAGAAGAACATCGCCGGTCTCGGCAATATCTATGTCTGCGAGGCGCTCTGGCGCTCGCACCTGTCGCCGCTGAAACCGGCCGGCGCGCTCGTCGACAAGCGCGGCAAGCCGAAGGAAGGGCTCGTGCGCCTGACGGATGCGATCCGCGAGGTCATCGCCGATGCCATTGCCGCCGGCGGATCGTCGCTGAAGGACCATATCCAGGCTGACGGCTCGCTCGGCTACTTCCAGCACTCCTTCTCCGTCTATGACCGCGAAGGACAGGCTTGCCGCACGCCCGGCTGCGACGGTACGGTCGCCCGCATCGTGCAGGCGGGACGCTCAACCTTCTATTGCCCGCACTGCCAGAAATGAACGCCAGTCCGTGAGCGGTCTGGTGCATGAACCGGAGGAAACAGAAATGACCTACGAAACGCTGCTGGTCGAAACACGCGGCCGCGTCGGCCTGGTGACGCTCAATCGTCCGCAGGCGCTGAATGCGCTGAACTCGACCGTGATGCGCGAGCTTGCCGCGGCGCTGAAGGCCTTCGACGCCGACAAGGAGATCGGCGCCGTGGTCCTCGCCGGCTCGGAGAAGGCGTTTGCCGCCGGTGCCGACATCAAGGAGATGCAGACGCTCGATTTCGTCGACAGCTATCTCGGCGACTTCATCGGCGGCTGGGACCAGGTGGCGGCAGCTCGCAAGCCTTTGATCGCTGCCGTTTCCGGCTACGCGCTTGGCGGCGGCTGCGAGCTGGCGATGATGTGCGACTTCATCATTGCGTCCGAGACCGCGAAGTTCGGCCAGCCGGAAATCACCCTCGGCGTCATTCCCGGCATGGGCGGTTCCCAGCGCCTGACGCGCGCCGTCGGCAAGGCGAAGGCCATGGACCTGGTGCTGACCGGCCGGATGATGGATGCGGCCGAGGCCGAACGCGCGGGACTCGTTTCGCGTGTGGTGGCGCCGGAGAAATTGATGGAGGAAGTGCTCACCGCTGCCGAGAAGATCGCCTCCTTCTCGCTGCCCGCGGTGATGATGGCCAAGGAGGCCGTAAGCCGCTCGCTGGAGCTGACGCTTGCCGAAGGCCTGCGTTTCGAGCGTCGGCTCTTCCACTCGCTGTTTGCGACCGAAGACCAGAAGGAAGGCATGGCCGCCTTCGTCGCCAAGCGCAAACCGGAGTTCAAACATCGCTAGCCCAGAGCACGGCGCGCAGATTCTGGAAATTGCGCGTTGACGGGGCGGCGGTTTCCCGCTATACGCCGCCCTCAGTTTGGAACGCCATTCTGGGCTTTCCGGAAATACTCCCGAATTGCTTTGATGACAGGTCGCAGTGACCCGGCACGGCGAGGGGCGGAGTTCATGTCAGTTTTCGAAGAGAGGCACAAATGGCCAATACAACTTCGGCGAAAAAGGCGACCCGCAAGATCGCACGCCGCACCGCAGTGAACAAGGCCCGTCGTTCGCGCGTTCGCAACTTCATCCGCAAGGTCGAAGAAGCGATTGCAACCGGCGACCAGGCAGTTGCAGCCGCAGCGCTCAAGGCAGCTCAGCCCGAGCTGATGCGCGCAGCCACCAAGGGCGTCCTGCACGCCAACACTGCATCGCGCAAGGTTTCGCGTCTTGCACAGCGCGTAAAGTCGCTTTCGGCCTAATCCGGCTAAGAAAAATCTGTTAATCGAGAGCCCGGCCCTTGCGCCGGGCTTTTCGGATTCATACTTCTGTCATCGCGATGGTTAATCTGGCGGCTTGGGCTTATGTCAGTGCGATGACAAGATTTATATAATTATTTCAATGACTTGTGAGAGGTCCTTATCAAAAGGATGTCTCTGACTGGGGGTCCGTTCGGCCCATTCTGAGTCAAGCGAATTTTTATTTTTTTTCTTTTTCGCCAGCTAAGCAAAGAGCGAAAAATCAAAACCCTTGATTCAACAGGGATTCTTCTCGGACTCGGAATGCGGCAAGCAAATGGCGGCCGGAGAGTCAACGGCCAGCGCTTAAGGTTGCGTAAAAATCGCGATTGATCTTGCCCATCGATCCTGCCTAAATGCCCTCCACAGGGGACACGGACCACATCTGTAAAAAGAAGCAAAAGAGGCCATTTCGAAGAAATGGTTTCGATGTTTCTGTCCTTTGTATCAGGGCGGCTCCGCGTCGTTCAATCAGACAAGTCGAAGGTGAAAAAACCGGATGGTTCATACCGCTCCGGACGGGAAACTTTCGTCCTGTGATTGTGAGGCGGCCATCTGCAGCACCTGCGTCCGGTCGGACGCCTAGAGGTCGCTGCGGCGCTTTGACGGCTGCCTGTCTTGCCCTTTGATCGGCTACGACAAAGGAAAGATGCAGGAGGCCTCGATGGAGGGTGCAAGCGGCGCCCGACGCGAGGCCAAGGTCCAACGCGCGGCTCATCGCTTCGTACGAGGGTGCGACGAGCTGTTGACGAGGAGGAGGATCCGGTACGGCGCGGGAGCGCGTCGAAGGGATTGTTGACGAGAGGCGCGAGGGGACATCCTCCGGCCCAGCAGGGCAGGTGGGTGCGCGTAGCGCGCAGCGAGGCGGGAGATGAGGAGCCCGGCGTCGTCTGCGACTGTGACGTTCGGCGAAAGCGGCATGGCCCATACGGGCGCCGCGGGCGACGGACATAAGAGATGAGGCCGGCAGCGATGACGGCATCTGAACATGAATTGGAAGGCGGCAAAATGCAGATGAATTTGGTGACGGCGGGCGCACTTCAGAAAGAAGGAGACGCATTTCAAGCCGGAAGCAATCTATCTCAGGCGGCGGGGGAAAAAACCGACATGAGGCACGACGCACTGTTCGAGCGGGTAAGTGCGCGTCTCAAAGCTCAAGTCGGTCCGGATGTCTTTGCAAGCTGGTTTGGGCGTCTGAAGCTCCATTCCGTATCCAAGAGCGTTGTGCGCCTTTCGGTGCCGACCACGTTCCTGAAGTCCTGGATCAACAACCGTTATCTTGACCTCATCACCTCGATCTTCCAGCAGGAAGACGGCGAGATCATGAAGATCGAGATCCTGGTGCGCACGGCAACCCGTGGCGCCCGTCCGACCACCCAGGAAGAAGCGCTGCCGCAGGCGGCAGAAGCAGCTCCGGCTCAGCCCGCGCGCCGTCCGGCCGCAGCCCAGCCGGTGGCAACCGTTGCCGCGGCGACTGTCGCAAGCATGCAGAGGCCGACCCAGGCGCCGCTCTTCGGCTCGCCGCTCGACCAGCGCTACAATTTCGAAAACTTCGTCGAGGGTTCCTCGAACCGCGTGGCGCTTGCCGCCGCCCGGACGATTGCGGAAGCCGGCGCCGGTGCGGTGCGGTTCAACCCGCTCTTCATCCATTCGAGCGTCGGTCTCGGCAAGACGCACCTTCTGCAGGCGATCGCCATCCAGGCGCTGCAGAGCGCGCGTGCGCCGCGCGTCGTCTACCTGACGGCCGAATACTTCATGTGGCGTTTCGCCACCGCGATCCGCGACAACGACGCGCTGTCCTTGAAGGAGTCGCTGCGCAACATCGATCTCCTGATCATCGACGACATGCAGTTCCTGCAGGGCAAGTCGATCCAGCATGAGTTTTGCCACCTGCTGAACATGCTGCTCGATTCCGCCAAGCAGGTCGTCGTCGCAGCCGACCGCGCACCGTGGGAACTGGAATCGCTCGACAGCCGCGTTCGTTCGCGTCTCCAGGGCGGCGTCGCCATCGAGATGGACGGCCCGGACTACGACATGCGCCTGGAAATGCTGAAGCGCCGCCTGGACACGGCCCGTCAGGACGACGGTTCGCTCGACATTCCCGGCGAAATCCTGAGCCATGTGGCACGCAACGTGACCGCCAGCGGCCGCGAACTGGAAGGTGCCTTCAACCAGCTCCTGTTCCGCCGCTCCTTCGAGCCGCAGCTCTCGCTCGAGCGCGTCGATGAATTGCTCGGCCACCTCGTCAACGCCGGCGAACCCCGCCGCGTGCGCATCGAGGACATCCAGCGGGTCGTCGCCAAGCACTACAACGTCTCGCGCCAGGAGCTCGTCTCCAACCGCCGCACCCGTGTCATCGTCAAGCCGCGCCAGATCGCGATGTATCTGTCGAAGACGCTGACGCCGCGCTCCTTCCCGGAGATCGGCCGTCGCTTCGGCGGACGCGACCACACGACCGTGCTGCACGCCGTGCGCAAGATCGAGGAGCTGATTTCGGGCGACACCAAGCTCAGCCATGAGATCGAGCTGCTGAAGCGCCTGATCAACGAATAGTCGAGGCGCATTGCCGCAAAAAAAGCCCGGGTTCGCCCGGGCTCTTTTGTTTTACCGGACCGCTTTCAGTGCCGGCTGCGGCGGACGCTTGGTCGCCGCATTCCCCACACCCTGCTCGGCTCGTGCCTGTTCGATGATCCAGGCGCGAAAGGCCGTGACCGGCGGGCGGTCGAGTGCGGCCGGCGGGTAGACGAGATGGTAGGCAAGCCCGGTCATCACGCCCTCAGGGAAGGGGGCTTCCAGCACACCCTCCGCAAGCTCGCGCGTGACCAGCGACAGGCGCACCAATGCAACGCCGTCGCCGGCCTTGGCCGCCTCGATCGCGCCGTTGCTGTTGACGAAGACCGGCCCTCGCCCGGCGTCCACCCCGTCGGCGCGCGCCGCATCCAGCCACAGCCTCCAATCCTGACGATGGACGTCGTGCAAGAGCACATGCGCGGCAAGGTCACCCGGCATGTCGAGTGGGTTCCTGGCGCGTAGTGCCGGGTGAAGGACCGGCACCGGGTCGTCATCGATCAATCGTTCGCTCACTAGACCGTCATAGCGGCCAAGCCCATGACGGATGGCGATGTCGACCCCATCGCTGTTGAAGTCGGTCAGCCGATTGGTGGTGCTGATGCGCACGTCGATGCCGGGCACCTGTAACTCGAAGGCGCCGATGCGCGGCACCAGCCATTGCGCGGCAAAGGTGGGCGTGCAGCTGACCGTCAGCACCGGCGCACGCTTGCGCGCCGTCAGTTCCTCGGTCGCCTCGCGCATCATTCGGAACGCGCGCCTGAGCGTTGCGAAATAGGTGCTGCCGTCCTCCGTCAGCGCCAACTGTCTCGGCCGGCGCTCAAACAGCGTCACTGCTAACGCCTGCTCCAGTTCGCGCACCTGCAGGCTGACGGCGCCAGGCGTCACGTTCAGTTCTTGCGCGGCCTTGGTAACGCTTAGATGTCGCGCGGTGGCCTCGAAGGCGCGAAGCGAGGCAAGCGAAGGAAGGTATGTCGACATGGTTTAGCCAAACTCAATCATGCGGCGAGAAATGATCGTTTGTTCGAAGCTCAATATCCTGAGAATAATGGCACAAAGTCAAGATGGTCGATGCCATCACGGTTTAGCCTGACAAACAAACGAGGGTTAAGGCAATGACACAAGCAACGCAGGCCAAGGTCATGGGCGCCCGGGAATGGGGCATGTTGATCCTGCTCTCCATTCTGTGGGGCGGCTCCTTCTTCTTCATCGGCGTCGCCGTCAAGGCGTTGCCTCCAGTCACGATCGTGGCGCTCCGCGTCAGTCTCGCGGCGCTCGCGCTGCTCGCCTTCGTTCGACTGATGGGACTGTCGATGCCGCGCGACCCGCGCGTTTGGCTGGCCTTCTTCGGGATGGGGCTGCTCAACAATCTCATCCCTTTCTCGCTGATCGTCTGGGGGCAGACGCATATCGCAAGCGGCCTTGCCTCGATCCTCAACGCCACCACGCCGCTGTTCGGCGTGATCGTCGCGCATCTCCTGACCGATGACGAGAAGCTGACAGCCAACCGGTTTGCAGGCGTCGTCGTCGGCTTCCTCGGGGTCGCGATGATGATTGGTCCGGCGGCGCTCGGTGGCCTTGGTTCGAACCTGCTTGCCCAGGTCGCAGTGCTTGGCGCAGCGCTCTCCTATGCGCTCGCCGGTGTCTTTGCCCGCCGCTTCAAGCGCATGGGCGTGGTGCCGATCGTGACGGCGACCGGTCAGGTCTCGACCGCAAGCATCATGCTGGTCCCGCTGTCGCTGCTGATCGATCATCCCTGGACGCTTCCCATGCCCGGCTTCGACGTCTGGGCGGCGATCGTCGGCATCGCGCTGATTTCCACGGCGCTCGCTTACGTCCTGTTCTTCCGCATCCTGGAAACGGCCGGTGTCACAAACCTGATGCTGGTGACCTTCCTGATCCCGGTCAGCGCCATCCTGCTTGGCGCTTTGTTCCTCGGCGAAACGCTGGAACCCAAGCACTTCCTGGGCATGACCTTGATCGCGGCCGGTCTGGCGGCGATCGACGGGCGGCTTCTGCGCCTCTTTTCTCGACCGGCCATCGACACCAAGTTAGAGTGCCGCGACAACGCTTGAGCATTTCTGATTTGCACGCATTGCGGGCCGGTGGGCGAAAGCACCACCGGCCCTGTTTTTTTCATCCGGGTTGTCGGCTATTGCTTGCCGCCACCGTCTTTGTTTCAGGAGCTGGAGTTCCGATGCTTTACGCCGTGTTTTGCTACAATCAAGAAGATGTCACGAACGCCTGGACCAAGGAGCAGGACGAAAAAGTCATGCATGATCTGTTGGCCGTACAGAGCAAATATGCGGAGGCAGGCCGGCTTGGGCCGGTGGCGCGCTTGATGCCGACGACGGCGGCGACGACGCTCCGGCACAGTCACAGCGAGACGATCGTAATCGATGGCCCGTTTGCCGAAACGAAAGAGCAACTGCTCGGTTTCTATGTCATCGACTGTGCGTCTCTCGATGATGCGCTCGAGTTCGCCCGTGATCTGAGTTCTGCCAATCCGGCCGCCGGCTCCTATGAAATCCGTCCTCTTGCCATCTACAAACCCAGTGAGCTTGCTTCATGACAGACACAGCCTGGATAGACCTCGCTCTCGTTTCGGCCCGGCCGCAGGCCGTGGGCGCGCTGTTGCGCTATTTCCGCAACCTCGACACTGCCGAAGAAGCGTTTCAGGAGGCCTGTATCCGGGCTTTGAAGACCTGGCCGAAGAGCGGCCCGCCGCGCGACCCCGCCGCCTGGCTGATCTTCGTCGGCCGCAACAGCGGCATCGACAAGGTGCGCCGCCAGTCCCGCGAAACGGCGCTGCCGCCGGAGGAAATTCTTTCCGACCTCGAGGATCAGGAGGGCGCGCTCGCCGACCAGCTCGACGGCTCCCACTATCGCGACGACATTCTTCGCCTGCTGTTCGTCTGCAGCAATCCGGCGCTGCCGGCAACGCAGCAGATCGCGCTGGCGCTGCGCATCGTCTCGGGCCTTTCTGTCAAGCAGATCGCCCGCGCCTTCCTCGTCAGCGAGGCGGCGATGGAACAGCGGATCACGCGGGCCAAGTCGCGTGTCGCGGCCGCCGGCCTTGCCTTCGAGACCCCGGATGCGGCCGACCGGTCAGATCGGCTCGCCGCCGTCGCCACGATGATCTACCTCGTCTTCAACGAGGGCTATTCGGCGATGAACGGCCCGGAAAGCGTCTCGGCCGACCTGTGCCAGGAGGCGATCCGGCTCGGACGCCTGCTGCTTCAGCTTTTCCCAGCCGAGCCGGAGATCAAGGGGCTGACGGCGCTCATGATGATCCAGCATTCGCGGGCGCGCGCCCGCTTCGACGCCGATGGCGCCGTCATCCTGCTTGATGACCAGGACCGCAGCCTGTGGGACCGCTCGCTGATCGACGAGGCCTTGGCGCTGATCGACAGGGCGATGCAGTACCGCCAACCGGGCGCCTACCAGATCCAGGCGGCGATCGCGGCGCTGCATGCCCGCGCCGAGCGTGCGGATGAGACCGACTGGGCGCAGATCGACCTGCTCTACCAGGCGCTCGAGCGGCTGCAGCCCTCTCCGGTGATCACGCTCAATCGCGCAGTGGCGGTTTCGAAGCGTCAGGGGCCGGAAGCCGCGCTGGCGATGATCGCGCCCTTGGCGGAAAAGCTCTCCGGCTATTTCTATTTCCATGGCTTGAGCGGCCATCTCCTGAAGCAGCTCGGCAAGGTCCGCGAGGCGCGTGTGGCCTTCGACCATGCGATTGCGCTTGCGACCAACGCGGCCGAATGCGCTTACATCCGCATGCAGCTCGACAAGCTCGATGAAACGCCTGGTATCGAGATCTCCGAAAGAAAAATCTGACGGTGCCTGTCGGGATCCCTCATGCGCTTTCGTCCTTGGACCGAGAACGAAATCCAAGGAGAGAAATCAGTGACCACCAGCCTCGTTATGCCCGCCCCAAGGGCAAAGTCGATCATCCTCGGCCGCTTCCTCAGCGGCGTGCTAGTCGCCTTCCTGATTTTCGATGCCGTCATCAAGCTTGTGCCGCTAGCTGTCGTCACCGAAACCATGGTCGCGCTCGGCTATTCCGCCGACCAGGGTCTGGCGCGGCTGCTCGGCATTCTCACATTGTTGTGCACGGTGCTCTATGTGATCCCGCGCACCTCGATCCTCGGCGCCATTCTGCTCACCGGCTATCTCGGCGGGGCGATGGCGACGCATCTGCGGGCCGGCAGCCCGCTCTTCACCCATCTGCTTTTCGGCTTCTATCTCGGCGTGATCGCCTGGGGCGGCCTCTGGCTTCGGGATCCGCGGCTGCGCGCCCTCATTCCCTTCAGCAACTGACAGAAACGGAGCGCTCGAAAGACGACCATGACCAAAACAGTCAACGACTACATTGCCGGCCTCTCCGGTGTCCCGGCCGACGTGGCGAAGCGCCTGCATGGTGCCCTCCTGGCCACAGGCACGCTCAATGACGCCGTCAAATGGGGCCATCCCATCTATGAGGCCGGCGGCGCGGTCTGTCTGCTCAAGGGGGCAAAGGATTACGTGACCTTCGGTTTCTGGCGCGGCGCCGAGATGCTCGATCTCGACGCACGCCTGGAGAAGGGCGGCGGCAAGGGCGACATGGCCTATATTCGCCTGCGCACCACCGATGACGTGGACGACGCTCAGGTCGCCCGGCTGGTGGCTAGGGGCATCGAGCTCAACCGGCTGAGGGGCGATCCGATGAAAGCCGCCTAGACGAAACAAACTTGCATCGTGGCCGAAGAAACAGAGCGCCTTTATCGGCCGCGATGCAATATCTCTTCACGGGAACAGGAATTCACGCCAGATCCCGCGAGGCAGCCATGATCCTCTACTATCAAACCCACTCTCCCTTCGCCCGCAAGGCGCTTGTCTTTGCTCACGAGATCGGCCTTGCCGACCGGCTGAAAGTCATCCACCACGAGACGAGCCCAACGCGGCGCAACGACGAGGTCTATGCCGAAAACCCGCTCGGCAAGGTTCCGGTGCTGTTGCGTGAGGGCGAAGAGCCGATCTTCGACAGCGATGTCATCTGCGCCTATCTCGATACGCTGCATGAGGGACGCAAGCGGATTCCCGAGGTCGGCGAACCTCGATGGCGGGCGCTGCGCATGCAGTCGGTGGCGCAGGTTCTTGCCCAGACCGGGATCGGCCTGCGCTGGGAGTGGGAGAGGCGCCCCGAACATCTGCGCTATCCGGAACTCGCCAAGGGCTACGAAGAAAAGATCGAGGCGACCTACGATTGGCTGGAGCAGACGTTATCGCCCGAGGAAGACGTGGATATCGGGCAGATCGCGCTGGCGACGGCACTGTCCTGGATGGCGTTTCGCAACCTGCCGTCGTTTCGCAACCGTCCGAGGCTGACCCGCTGGTTCGATGCATTCGAAGGCCGGCCGTCGATGCAGGCCACGCCGCTGTCAGGTGAAACGTTCGATTGAGTCTGTAGCCGGCGAAGACCGCCTGCCCTCAGGGGCAGGCGAGATCAGCGACCACGGCGTCGAGGATCAGCATGCCGGCCGGCGTGCAGCGCAGGCGCGAATTGCCCAGCCGCTCGATGAAGCCGTGATCGATCAGGAACTGCTCGCGCTCCGGGTCCGGGTCGCGGCCGGAAAGCGTCTGCCATCGCGCCAAGTCGACGCCTTCCTTGAGGCGCAGACCCATCAGCAACAACTCGTCGGACTGTGCTTCGAGATCGAGGGATTCCCGCTCGATCATGCCGTGACCATGGGTCTCGACGAGCCGCAGCCATTCCTCCGGCTTGCGCTCCGTAGAGGTAGCGATCTTGCCATTGCCGATGCCCAGGCGCCCGTGGGCGCCCGGGCCGATGCCGGCATAGTCGCCGTAGCGCCAATAGGTGAGGTTGTGCCGGCTCTCGGCACCCGGGCGGGCGTGGTTTGAAACCTCGTAGGCCGGCATGCCGATGGCGGCGGTAATGTCCTGCGTCGCCTCGTAAAGCACTGCCGACTGCTCGCCATCAGGCACGATCAGCTTGCCGGCCTTGTGCAGGCCGTAAAAGGGCGTGCCTTCCTCGATCGTCAGCTGGTAGAGCGACAGATGGTCGACCGCGTAGGAGACGGCTTCCTTCAGCTCACGCTCCCATTCTTCGACCGTCTGGTTCGGACGGGCATAGATCAGGTCGAAGGACATGCGCGGGAAGATCTCGCGCGCCAGCCGGATCGCCTTCAGCGCGTCCTCGACATTGTGCAGCCGTCCGAGGAACTTCAGATCGCGGTCGTTCAGCGCCTGGACGCCGAGCGAGACGCGATTGACACCGGCAGCGCGGTAGCCGTGGAAACGCGTCGCTTCGACGCTCGACGGGTTCGCCTCCATGGTGATTTCGATGCCGTCGGGCACATGCCAATGGCGAGCGATGCCTTGGAGGATGGCATCGACCGTCGACGGCTCCATCAAGGACGGCGTGCCGCCGCCCATGAACACGCTGGTGACCGTGCGCGGGCCGGAGAGCTCGCGCACCTCTTCCATTTCCTTAAGGAAAGCTGCAACGAAACGCGGCTGGTCCACCGGCTGGTGGCGCACATGGCTGTTGAAGTCGCAATAGGGGCACTTGGCCGCGCAGAACGGCCAATGCACGTAGACCCCGAAACCGGGGTCCATGCCGTCACCGATCGCCGATAGCGTGGCAGTTTGCATTATTGCGTCTCTCATGGTCACTTTCAGTAGAGAGCGGGATGCGGGCGGAAACCGCACGCACTTTTCCTCATCCCGCTCAGATCAGGCTCCGAGGCAGGTCTCGGCAAAGATCTTGAAGGCGCGGGCGCGGTGCGACAGAGCCTCTTCGTCACCCGGCTTCCAGCCGTGTTTCTCGTCGGCGCTCATCTCGCCGAAGGTGGTCTCGTAGCCCTTGGGCTGGAACACCGGATCATAGCCGAAGCCCTGGCCGCCGCGCGGCGGCCAGACGACGAAGCCTTCGACCTCGCCGCGGAAAAGCTCGACATGACCGTCCGGCCAGGCAAGGCAAAGAACCGAGACGAAACGGGCGGTGCGCTCGGAAGGCGTTTTGGCGCCTTTCTCCTGCAGCGCATCTTCGACCTTCTGCATGGCCATGGCGAAGTCGCGGCTGCCATCTTCGCGCTCGGCCCAGTTGGCCGTATAGACGCCGGGCGCTCCATCGAGCGCGTCGATCGCGAGACCAGAATCGTCCGAAAGTGCCGGCAGGCCGGAGGCCTTGGCCGAGGCGAGCGCCTTGATCGTGGCGTTCTCCTCAAACGTCGTGCCGGTCTCGTCGGGCTCGATGAAGTTGAGGTCGGCCGCCGACTTCGCCTCGAAACCGAGCGGGCCGATCAGGTCGCGGATTTCGCGGATCTTGCCGGCGTTGTGGCTGGCGACGATCAGCGTCTTGTTGTCGAGTTTGCGCATGGTGTTCCGTTTCGTGTTCAGTCGATGGACCAGAGGCCCGGTTCCGCACATTCAAGGCTGTTGCCGGCCGGGTCGCGGAAATAGAAGGACCGCGCCCCGTTCGGCCAGCGGGTGTCCGCTTCGATCGCGATGCCCGCCGCTTCCAGTTTCGCCTTCCAGGCGTCCAGCGCTGCGGCGGAAACCCGGAAGCACATGTGGCCCTGGCCGCTCGTGCCGTGCGGGATCGGCGGCTTCAGCGTTTCGGCCGGATTGAAAATCAAAAGCACGCCCGGTCCGCAGCGATAGAAGACGTGGCGGTTGCCGGCACGCGTGATCTTTGCGAGCCCGAGAATGCCACCGTAGAAGGCCTCGGCGGCATCGAGATCACCCATGTAAAGGGCGGTCTCGAGAATGCCTTCCAGCGCCGGGGCCATCTTGACGTTCCTTCCTCAGCCGGCGATCGCCTGCTTCTGCAGCGCGACCAGTTCGGCAATGCCCGTCTTGGCAAGGCCCATCAGGCTCGCGAATTCCTCTTCCGAGAACGGCTTGCCTTCGGCCGTGCCCTGGATCTCGACGATGCCGCCGGAGCCGGTCATAACGAAGTTGGCGTCGGTCTCGGCAGCGGAATCTTCGAGGTAATCGAGATCGATCACCGATTGGTTGGCGAAGATGCCGCAGGAAATGGCCGCGACATGATCCTTCAGGACCTTCTCGACCTTGACCATGTTGCGGGCTTCCATCCACTTCAGGCAGTCGTGGAGCGCGATCCAGGCGCCGGTGATCGAGGCAGTGCGCGTGCCGCCATCGGCCTGGATGACGTCGCAGTCGATCGAGATCTGGCGTTCGCCGAGCGCCGGCAGATCGACCACGGCGCGCAGCGACCGGCCGATCAGCCGCTGGATTTCCTGGGTGCGACCGCTCTGCTTGCCGCTGGCTGCCTCGCGCCGCATGCGCTCGCCGGTGGCGCGCGGCAGCATGCCGTATTCCGCCGTCACCCAGCCCTTGCCGCCATTGCGCAGCCAGGCCGGAACCTTTTCCTCAAGGCTTGCGGTGCACAGCACATGCGTGTCGCCGAACCGCACCAGACAGGAGCCTTCCGCATGCTTGGAAAAATTGCGCTCGAAAGAAACCTTGCGCATTTGATCGGTTTTTCTGCCGGATGGCCGCATCGTCAACTCCTATCGTATCTCGTGAGCCTTCTACTGCATAATTCCCTAAATCGAAATCGATTTAGGGACAAAATTATGCAGCAGTTTAAGGTGCTGCAGCGACCTTTGGCGCGTCCAAGGATGCGCGGCGCTGCAGAGCATGGCAGAGGTAAAGGGATCCGGTGGAAAGCCGGACATTCGACCGTTTTTTCCCTTTTGCCAACGGACCGCAGGGACACTATATTCCGGCCACGGCAGGATGTGCCTGCATATGTGGAGTGACATGGTACTGCGCAATCCCGGAGCAAAGGAAATCGCCGCGGCGCTCGACGAGCGCTCGGGCGAAATCTTCCGTCGCATCGTGGAGACCTATCTGACGAGCGGCGAGCCGCTCGGCTCGCGCAACCTGTCGCGGCTTTTGCCAATGGCGCTGTCGCCTGCCTCCGTGCGCAACGTTATGAGCGATCTCGAAGATCTCGGTCTCATCTATTCGCCGCATGTCAGTGCCGGTCGCCTGCCGACCCAGACGGGCCTGCGCTTCTTCGTCGACGCCTTCATGCAGGTCGGCAACCTCTCTCCCGAAGATCGCGCCTCGATCGATCGCCATGTGCGGCGCGACGACCATACCCAGCCGGTCGATACGCTTTTGACCGAAGCGAGCCAGATGCTGTCGGGCATGTCGCGGGGCGCGGGTCTCGTCATCACCGCCAAGGCCGATCCGGTGCTGAAGCATGTCGAGTTCATCCGCCTGGCGCCGACCAAGGCGCTGGCCGTGCTCGTCGGCGAACATGACCAGGTGGAAAATCGCATCATCGAGCTCCCGGCCGGCGTCACCAGTTCGCAGCTCACGGAAGCGGCGAACTTCCTCAACGCCCATCTCGCCGGACAGACGATCGCCGAGGTGCGGGCGCAGCTCGAAAAGGTGAAATTGACGGTGCGCGGCGAGCTCGACGCGCTGTCGCAGGATCTTGTCGAGCGCGGTCTTGCCATCTGGTCGGGCAACGAGGGCGACGAGAAGCCGGCGCGCCTGATCGTGCGCGGCCGCGCCAACCTGCTCGAAGGCCTCGAGGGTGCCGAGGACATCGACCGGCTCAGAATGCTGTTCGACGATCTCGAAAAGAAGGACAGCATGATCGAGCTGCTCGATCTCGCCGAAAGCGGCCCTGGGGTGCGGATATTCATAGGCTCGGAAAACAAGCTGTTTTCGCTTTCCGGCTCGTCGTTGAT
The DNA here is from genome assembly GCF_900103045.1 of Ensifer sp. YR511. Classification (NCBI taxonomy): domain Bacteria; kingdom Pseudomonadati; phylum Pseudomonadota; class Alphaproteobacteria; order Hyphomicrobiales; family Rhizobiaceae; genus Ensifer; species Ensifer sp. YR511. The sequence continues at coordinate 18,794 of NZ_FNGR01000033.1, read as the reverse complement.
CGTCGCGCCCTATCGCGATGGCGAGGACCGCATCGTCGGCGCCGTCGGCGTCATCGGGCCGACGCGGCTCAACTACTCGCGCATCGTTCCGATGGTCGATTATACCGCGCAGCTGATGTCGCGGCTTTCGCGCTAAGGGCGCTTTTAGTCGCTGCATGTCTCATTGATCGATCTCGATGAAGGACAAAGACATGCAGCAAATCAAAGTGCTACAGCGACCTTCGCGCGTCTGATAGGACGCGCGGCGCTGTAGGAGCGCGATTGAACCCTTGATTTTTCGGCCCCAAACCTCGATATCGGCTTCAAATCCAGTCCCCAAGCATTTTTGCTGAAACGCAGGCTCGCGCTTGCGGCGTGGAAATGCGAAGGACAATACAGACGACACTGCGGAGAACGTCATGACCGACGATACGAACAAGCACGGACCCGAGGCCACCGACGAGGTATTCGACGCCGCACCGGACGCTGCCGAGGCAGCAGCCGTTGCCGAGCCCGATCCGTTGGAACTCGCACGGGCAGAAAGCGCCGAGCTGCGCGACAAGTACCTTCGGCTTGCCGCCGAAATGGACAACCTGCGCCGTCGCACCGAACGCGACGTCAAGGATGCCAAGTCCTACTCCGTCGCTGGCTTTGCCCGCGACATGCTGGCGGTATCCGACAACCTGCGCCGCGCGCTCGATGCCATTCCGGCGGAAGCCAAGGAAGCCGGTGAGGCCGGTCTCAACACGCTGATCGAAGGCGTGGAGATGACCGAGCGCTCGATGCTCTCGGCGCTTGAGCGCCACGGCGTCAAGAAGCTGGAGCCGGAAGGCCAGAAGTTCGACCCGAACTTCCACCAGGCGATGTTCGAAATCCCGAATGCGGATGTGCCGAACAACACGGTGCTGCAGGTCGTCCAGGCCGGCTACACCATCGGCGACCGCGTCCTGCGCCCGGCCATGGTCGGCGTTTCCAAGGGCGGCCCCAAGGTCGTCGCTGGCGAAAACGGCGACGCGCCGACCGCCTGATCCTGCCGATCAGAATTCAACAAGAACGCCGCGCGAACTTCGCGCGGCGTTCTTGTTTGGGCTAAGCGTAGCGGTGTGCGTTCGTTCGCCGGCGCTATCCGAACAGTTGCTGCAGGTGATCGTTGAGGAAACGTCCCTCGGGATCGACCTTGGCCCTCAGTGCCCGGAAATCGCCCGCTCGGGGGTAGAGTGCCGTCACATCCTCGGCGCCGAGGAAATGCAGCTTGCCCCAGTGCGGCCGCGAACCGTACTGCCTGAGGATCGTGTCCACGTCCTTCAGATATTCCCAATAGTCGGTGCCCGGTTCGCCCGAGACCGAAAGCGTGATCGAATCCTGCTCGAAGAAGGGGCTGATCCAGCCGGTATCGCCGGCGGTGAAGCGATACTCGATCGGGTAGATGCAGGTCGGGTGCTTTTCCAGCATCAGCTTACGCACCGCCTTTACCGCTTCCTTGCCGTGGGCGACGGGCACTGCATATTCGAGCTCGTGGAAGTTCGGCACGTATTCGATCGGGTAGATCTCCGAGGAATAGGCGATCTTCTCGAACCCGCGCTCCATCGGCGCTTCCTCGGTGATGTCGATCACCTTCATCTCGCAGACGTCGGAGGTCTTGTCCGTGGTCGACACCGAGGCCGTGTCCGGCAGGCAGTAGCAGTGGCGGCTCTCCGGAACCGGGCACCAGAAGAAACCGAAATGGCGGTGCTTGGCGGCAAGCTCGTCGTGCTGTTCGATCATTTCGTCGAAGGTGCAGCGCCAGAGCTTTTCATGGAGATTGTAGCTTTCCATCGCCTGTAATGTGATCTCCGAGATCACGCCGAGCATGCCGACCGAGACGCGTGCCGCCTCAAGCAGATCCGGCGTGGTCTCGTCGACCACGAGGATGCTGCCGTCGGGCTGCACCAGCCGCATGCCGACGATCTGCGAGGCCATGTTGCCGAGCCTGGCGCCGGTGCCATGTGTGCCGGTCGTCAGCGCGCCGGCTAGCGCCTGGCTGTCGATATCGCCCTGGTTGATCAGCGACAGGCCGTTCTCCTTCAGCACCTTGCCGAGCTGGTTGATAGTGGTGCCGGCCTTGACCGCCACGCGCTTGCGGGTGCTGTCGATGTTGACGACGCCCTGCATGCTCGAGAGTGTCAGCTGTAGCCCGCTGGTAAGCGCCACTGGCGTGAAGGAATGTCCGGAACCGGCGCAGCGAACGTTCAGCCCTTGCGCGGTTGCCTCGCGCACCATTTCGGCAAGTGCCGCCTCACTCTCCGGCGCGCCGCGATGGCGCACGATGCATGATTGGTTACCGACCCAGTTGCGCCAGTGGCCACCTGCCTGAAGCATTTTCCCCTCCCTCAAACCGCGGTGAAGCAATTGTCGACGAACAGATGCGTGCCGTTGATGAAGCTCGCCTCGTCACTCGCCAGAAACAATGCCGCGTTCGCCACTTCCTTCGGATCGCACATGCGGCCTTGCTGCGCGGCGATCGCCGCTTCCGAAACGTCAACGCCGTATTTGCTGAGCCCGACGAGCTCGCGCTTGCCGTGGTCGGTGGCGATGAAGCCCGGGCAGACTGCGTTGCAGCGGATTCCGCGGTCGCGGAATTCCACGGCGATGGCGCGGGCGAACATGTGGCAGGCGCCCTTGGTGGTGTCATAGAGCACCTCCATCGGCGTTGCGGCCACGGCCGAAATCGACGAGGTGCAGACAATGCTGCCGCCGCCGGCCGCAAGCATGCCTGGCAGTACCGCCTTGGTCATCAGGAACATGCTGCGCACATTGACCGCCATCAGCCGGTCCCACTCGTCCTCCTCCGTTTCGAGGAAGGGACCGACGGCGAGGATGCCGGCGTGGTTGAAGAGCACGATGATGGCGCCGAAGGCCGCTTCAACCGCCTTGACGGCGGACGTCACCTCGGCCGACACCGAGACGTCGGCCGGGGCAAAAATCGCCTCGCCGCCGTTGGCGCGGATCGAGGCGGCCACCTCTTCGCCTTTGCTGCGCGGCAGATCGACGATGCCGACCTTGGCGCCTTCGCGCGCGAACAGCTCGGATGCGGCAAGACCGCAGCCTCCCGCGCCACCGCTGATCAGCGCCACTTTGCCTGAAAGCCTGCCTGCCATCTTAATCCTCCCCTTGGCGCATCCTTCGCAGCGGTCGCCGATGACGACCCGCGACGGATCCGGTTTCTCACTCTCCTGGAATTATTGTTGACGAGTGAGGGGCTGTCGATATCCCATGGGGGATACGTAGGGTTGGGGGATGACAAGGGAATGCTCGCAAGCGAGTCCGTCGATATCTCGGCGATGATCGGCCTGATCGGCACGGAAGATTTCGGCCGAGCGCTCGATCGGATGCTCCGATCGGTCACCGGCTTCGATCTCTCGGTCGCGTTTGCCTATCCTTACGATGCAAGGCCGATCGTCCTGCATGACGGCTATACGGCCAAGGTGTCGGCAAGTGCGCTTTCCGCCTATCTCGGCGGCGCCTACCTGCTCGATCCCTTTTACGTCGCCTGTTGTGCCGGCCAGCCGGCAGGGCTCTGGCGAATGCGCGAGCTTGCGCCGGACCAGTTCTTCCTGTCCGACTTCTCGTCGTCGGCGGAAGTGCATCCCTGCGTGTCGATGGAATCCGGCGTTCTCGTCGAGGAGGTGGGCTTCGTCATCCCGCTCGATGGTGGCCTGCAGGCGACCTACTCGTTGATGCGCGGCCGCGGCGGCGAGCCTTTCAGCGAGACGGAGCTGGCCAGGCTGCGCGTCTACGAGCCGATCGTGCGCGAGGCCATCAGGTCGAACTGGCGCCAGCAGGGCCAGACGATTGCGCCGTCGCCCTCCGAGGAGGGCGACGATGCGATGGAGGCGGCGTTCGAAAGCCTGTGTTCAGATCGGCTGACCAAGCAGCAGCGCAACATCGTGCGCCTCATCCTTAGGGGCCACAGCAACCTGTCGATCGGCAAGGTGATGAACATTGCCGAGGGCACGGTTCGCATCCACCGCAAGAACATCTATCGCCGGCTCGGCATTTCGAGCCAGGGTGCCCTGTTCCGGATTTTCATTGATCATTTGAACGGGCGTCAGCTCTACTGAAGCAGGCTTCGGGCGGACTGTGCGCATCCTGCCGGATGCGCCCCGTTGTTCAAGCTCAGGCCGCGTGCGAGGTCGCGTCGTCGTCGAGCAGCGTGTAGATCGCGCTGGCGGAATCGCTCGAGCGGATCTTGGCGACCATGTCCTGGTCGCGAAGCACGCGGGCGATACGCGACAGGGCTTTGAGGTGGTCCGCGCCGGCGCCTTCCGGAGCGAGCAGCAGGAATACGAGATCGACCGGCTGGTCGTCGAGCGCCTCGAAATCGACGGGCGTGTCGAGACGCGCGAAAATGCCGATGATCGAGGGGAGATTGTTGAGCTTGCCGTGCGGAATGGCGATGCCGTTGCCGACGCCGGTGGAACCAAGGCGCTCGCGCTGCAGGATCACGTCGAAGATTTCACGCTCGGGAACCCCGGTGATCTTAGAAGCTTTTGCCGCCAATTCCTGAAGGAGCTGTTTTTTCGAGTTGGCCCTCATGGCCGGGATGATCGCATTTTGATGCAGTAGACCTGCCAATGCCATTCTTTTGTCCTCGTTCGCCGGTTAGAGCCGGACAACATCATCACAAATGCGTCGCAATGGCTCTAACCATCTTTGTCATGGCGGATCCCATGCACAGAAAAGTCACATTTCCGGCCTGGCCGCTGAGTTGCGGGAGAGGGACGCCGGCACGCCGGCATCCCTCTTTTTTCGCTCATGCTTTGATATTGGCAGCATCGATCCAGCCAATATTTCCATCGTTGCGCCTGTAGACGATATTCAGTTCGGCCTTGCCGGGAGTGCGGAACATCAGGACGGGTTCGTCCGTCATGTCGAGCGCCATCACGGCGCTTGCGACAGACATCGTCCTTAATTGTTTCGAGCTCTCAGCCACGATGGTCGGCGCATAATCCTCGGGAACTTCGTCGTCCTCGAACGGCACCGAATCCATCACTGTGTAAGCCACCTCGGCAGCGTTCTGTCCGTTGCCGTTGTGGTGATCCTTCAGCTTGCGCTTGTAGCGACGCAGACGCTTTTCGATGCGATCCGACGCCGCGTCAAACGCAGCCTGTGGATCGTTCGCCTGGCCGTTCGCCTGCATTACCACGCCCGTATCGAGATGAAGCTTGCAGTCGGCGCTGAAGCGCGGCCCGGATTTTTCCACAGTGACCTGGCTTGAATATCCTCCGTCGAAATATTTGGTAACGGCCTGCTCGATCTGCTCGCCAATGCGGGCGCGGAACGAATCGCCGATTTCCATCTGTTTACCGGATACACGCACACTCATGGAGTTTCCTCTCTCGTTCGTGATTTGCGCAGCCAGTCTATTCCAAGCGGTCCCGTCATCCAAGCCTTTCAGACTTGCGAGCGCGCCTCTGTCGCAGCCACCGGTCGCACCGGAGGCTTCCGGGGTGAGCAGTCCCCGGCAATTGCGGCGGGCTCATATCGTCTGTGTCGGAGAGAGTCAATCGAAGGTCGCAAAAAAGTTAATGCGCCTTAACTTCCGGTGCTCAGAAACCGGCGGCCTTGGCGAGCGCGCGCTTCTCCCGCCGGCGCTGCACGGAGGAGGGGATATTCATCGCTTCCCGGTATTTGGCGACCGTGCGCCGCGCGATATCGATGCCGGCCTTCTTGAGGACGTCGACGATGTCGTCGTCAGAAAGCACCGCCTCGGTGCTCTCCTCGTGGATCAGCGTGCGGATCTTGTGGCGCACGGATTCCGCCGAATGGCTGTCGCCACCCTCGGCCGAGCCGATCGAGACGGTGAAGAAATACTTGAGCTCAAACAGCCCGCGCGGCGTCAGCATGTACTTGTTCGAGGTTACGCGGCTGACGGTCGATTCATGCATCTTGATGGCGTCGGCGACGGTCTTGAGGTTCAGCGGCCTGAGGTGCCCGATGCCGTTGACGAGGAATGCGTCCTGCTGGCGCACGATCTCGGTGGCGACCTTCATGATCGTGCGGGCGCGCTGGTCGAGGCTGCGCGTCAGCCAGTTGGCATTTTGCAGGCATTCGTTGAGGAAGGCCTGGTCGGCGCTGTTTTTCTGCGTGCCGCGTGACACCGAAGCGAAGTAGTCCTGATTGACTAGAACGCGCGGCAGCGCATCCGGATTGAGTTCGACCATCCATGAGCCGTCGGGCGCTGCCCGCACGACGATATCGGGCACGATCGCCTCGCTGACGCTGGTCTCGAAGCTGGTGCCGGGCTTCGGGTCGAGCTTGCGGATTTCCGCCAGCATGTCGATCAGGTCTTCCTCGTCGACGCCGCAGATCTTCTTCAGCGTCGCGAAATCACGCCGCGCCAGGAGTTCGAGATTGGCAAGCAGCGCCTCCATTGCCGGATCGAGCCGGTCGCGGGCGCGCAGCTGGATGGCGAGACACTCGCCGAGCGAGCGGGCAAATACACCGGGCGGATCGAACTGCTGCAGCGTCAGCAGCACCCTGAGGACATCGGCATGGGCGGCACCCAGCCGTTCGCCAACCTCGCCGAGGTCCGCCTGCAGGTAGCCGGCGTCGTCGAGTTGGTCGATGAGATGCTGCGCGATCAGTCGATCGGAAGGAACCGGCAGCGCGAAGGGCAATTGCTCCAGGAGCGTTTCGCGCAGGCTCTTGCGGCCGGCGACGAAATCGTCGAGGTCGTAATCTTCGCCCTCGCCGCTGCCGGGCATCGATTTCCACTGGCCAAGCAGTTCCGGCGCATCGGCGCGTTGCGGCGTGGTGTCGTCCTGGAAGACATTGGCGAAATCGGCATCGAGCTGGTCGTCGAGCCGCTCGCCGCTTTGCGACGTGGCGCTGTCATAGAGATCCGCCTGGCCGCCGTCGTCGCTTCCGCCACTCTCGTCTCCGCCGGCCATCTCGCCCTGCTCCGGGGCGACCTGATCGTCATTTGCCTGAAATTCGAGCAGCGGGTTCTTTTCGACTTCCTGGGCGATGAACTGGTTGAGCTCAAGATGCGTCATCTGCAGCAGCTGGATCGACTGCATGAGCTGTGGCGTCATCACCAGGGACTGGGACTGGCGCAGATGAAGGCTGGCGGACAGGGCCATGCTGACGCGAAACTCCCGAGAAATCTCCAGGGGCCGCGGTGCTTCTCCGGTCGCCGGTCGGGCCCTTTTCTTAATTGGCCCAAAAATTGCTTATCGGAAAGGTTTGGTCAAGCGCGTTCGCGGGCGGAATCGCCCGCGAGGCGGTCTCAGAGGCTGAAATTGTCGCCGAGATAGAGCCGGCGCACGTCAGGATTGGTGACAATGTCGTTGGCGCGACCATGCGTCAGCACCTCGCCGGCATGGATAATGTAGGCGCGATCGATGAGGCCGAGCGTCTCGCGGACATTGTGGTCGGTGATCAGCACACCGATGCCGCGCGAGGTCAGGTGCCGGACAAGCGCCTGGATGTCGGCGACCGAGATCGGGTCGACGCCGGCAAAGGGCTCGTCGAGCAGCATGAAGGTGGGGTCGGTCGCAAGCGCACGGGCGATTTCGAGACGGCGGCGTTCGCCGCCAGAAAGCGCGATCGCCGGCGACTTGCGCAGATGCGTGATGTTGAACTCGCCGAGCAGGTCGTTGAGCTTGCTTTCGCGCCGCTCCAGGTTCTTGTCGTGAACCTCGAGCACGGCGCGGATGTTCTCCTCGACCGTCAGCCCGCGGAAGATCGACGCTTCCTGTGGCAGGTAGCCGACGCCGAGGCGTGCACGCCGGTACATCGGCATGGTCGTCACGTCATTGCCGTTGATCTCTATCGAACCCTCGTCGACGGGGACGAGGCCGGTGATCATGTAGAAGCAGGTGGTCTTGCCGGCGCCGTTCGGCCCGAGCAGGCCCACGGCCTCGCCGCGCCGCACCACCAGCGACACGCCGTTGACGACCCGACGCTCGCGATAGGCCTTGGTCAGTCCGCGGGCAATCAGGGTGCCGTCATAGCGCGCCTTGTCGACCGCATGGCCGGAAGCGACCGCAGTGGTCGCCGACGGCTTGCGGACCCGTTTGCGCTTGTGGAGGAAGGGAAGTTGCACGAGCGGTCTACGTCAGTTCGTCTTGCGGGACTTCGGGTCGAGCTGGATCTGCACGCGGCCGCCGCAGGCTTCGAGCTGGGCCTCACCGGTTTCCATCTGGACGTTAAGCTGGCAGCCGACGAAGACGTTCTTGCCTTCGGAGAGAACGACCTTGTCGCCCTTGAGAACGAAGACCTGCTTGGTCATGTCGAACGAGCCGGTATCGGCCGTCGCCTGCTGCGTGCCGGAGCTCAGGAACACCTTTTCGCTGACCTCGATACGGTCGATGTCGGCGTCGCCGCTCGAAACCGAGCCGCCGCCGGACTTGTAGAAGACGACCATATTGCCGGCCTGCAGCGTCGTCGTGCCCTGCACGACCTTGACGTTGCCGGTAAAAATCGCCTTGCTTTCCGGGTCCTTGATTTCGAGCTTGTCGCTCTCGATCTGGATCGGCTTGTCGTTGGACAGCTCAAGGCCTTTCATCTTGCTCGACGTGGCCTGCGCAAAAGCGCCGGAGGCAATAATCAAAGCGCCGGCTCCGGCAATGGCCAGGCTGGCGGAAATCTTGAAAAATGATGCGGTTGTGACCGACATGGAGTGCACCGGGTCCTATTTCGCGTTTTTGCGGATGGCTGCGGGCTCGACGTTCACCCTCACCATACCCTCGAAAATTACAATACGTCCCTTATCCGTCATTCGCAGCGTCTGCGCAATGATCGAACCACCCTTCATGCTGATCGCAACGGGCTGCTTCGTTTCCATCTCGCCGGCATTGATGTCCAGATAGGCCGACTGGAAGTCGGCGTTGATGCCATTATTGACGGAAATGGTGAACGGGGCGTTCATGTCGAGTGTATTGGCGCCGCGATCATAGATGCCGTTGGTGGCGTCGACGGTCGCTATCATCGAATCCTTCATCGGCATTTCTGCGTGGATCGTCTGCAGCGTGATGATGTCGGGGTTGGCGATATCCTGAAGCGCCCGCTGGGCCTTCATCGAGTAGCTGATGCCCTGCTTGTTGCGACCGGAGATCGCCGGATTCTTCATGACGATCTGGCCGTCCTCGATCGTCGCGGTCTCGATCTGCAGGTCGACGGGCATGAACGCGCGCACGAAGGACACGGCGGCAAAAATGACGGCAATGACGCCGGCGATGATCGGCAGGATGATCTTCAGGCGGCGCACGCGCGCGGAATGCCGTGCGGCGAGCGCATAGGCGTCGGCGGAGCTCGCACCCGTATCGGCAAAGATGCCCGGGGCTGGCGCGTGGTTCAACATGGAAGGGCCTGTCGGTTCTACTGCTTTTGTCGCTGACCCAACGTGGGGGTCATTTACATACATTGGTGTAAGTCGTCGCAAATATGGATATTTTTTGCTGACGCACAATGGCGCCGCAAAAAAACTCGGGTGAAGCGCAAAAACGCCAGCCGCGGCTTTCAACCGTGGTCAAGCGCGTCTATGGAATATGCCTCTTCGCGCGCAGATAGCACGTTCCCGCGGAAACTGACAGAAGCAGCGCCAACAAATCGGGAGAAACCCACATGGACGAACTCGCCATCGCCGATCGCCGCAGCCTGCGCCGGAAGTTGAGCTTCTGGCGCTTTGTGGTCGCGGGGCTGCTTCTCCTCGTCGCGCTCGCGATCTTTGCCTGGTCCGGGGCTGCCGACGATGTCGGCCACAACAGGCAGCATGTGGCGCGCGTTGCGATCACCGGCCTGATCCAGGATGACCGCGAACTGCTCGAGCGCCTGCAGAAGATTGCCGACAACGATAGCGTCAAGGCGCTGGTGGTGACCATTTCGTCGCCGGGCGGCACCACCTATGGCGGCGAGGTCATCTACAAGGCGATCCGCAAGGTGGCGGCCAAGAAGCCGGTCGTTTCCGACGTGCGCACACTTGCCGCCTCGGCAGGCTACATGATCGCACTCGGCGGCGATACGATCGTTGCCGGTGAGAGCTCGATCACCGGCTCCATCGGCGTCATCTTCCAGTATCCGCAGGTCAAGGAGTTGATGGACAAGCTCGGCGTCTCCCTGGAATCGATCAAGTCGCGGCCGCTGAAGGCGGAACCTTCGCCCTTCCATCCGGCGAGCGACGAGGCGAAGGCCATGATCCAGTCGATGATTGACGACAGCTACGCCTGGTTCGTCGACCTGGTTGCCGACCGCCGCAAGTTGCCGCGTCCCGATGCGTTGCTGCTCGCCGACGGACGCATTTTCACCGGTCGCCAGGCGCTGAACGCCAAGCTCGTCGACAAGCTCGGCGGCGAGGACGAAATTCGCGCCTTCCTCACGGAGAAAAAGGTGTCGAAGGACCTGCCGATCGTCGATTGGGAAGCCCCCCGCAAGACCCTGCCTTTTGGCCTCGGCGCGCTGGTCGGCAACTGGATCAAGATGTTGGGATATGACGCTTTTCCGGCAATGAGCGGGCTCGAAAAAATTGCAGGCGACAAGTTGTTTCTTGACGGTCTTGTTTCGGTTTGGCAGGTTGATGGCCAATGAGCAAGGCGACATATACCCAGCCTGAGCCGTCGAGCGATGTCGGTGATTTTGCAAATGCCGCGCACCGCCTTGCGGAAATCACAATGCAGACCGAAAAAGCAAAACAAACAAGAATTTGAGGGGGCGACAGTGATCAAGTCAGAACTGGTGCAGATTGTTGCGGCTCGCAATCCGCATCTCTACCACCGCGACGTCGAAAATATCGTCAACGCGGTCCTCGATGAGATCACCGACGCGCTCGCTGCAGGCAACCGGGTCGAACTGCGTGGCTTCGGCGCCTTCTCGGTCAAGAACCGGCCGTCGCGGTCGGGGCGCAACCCGCGCACCGGCGATTCCGTTTTTGTCGAGGAAAAATGGGTACCGTTTTTCAAGACCGGCAAGGAACTGCGCGAGCGGCTCAACCCGGGCATGAACGGGGAAGACGAGGATTGATCATCCTTGGCGGTCGCCAGAGACCCCTAACGACCCCTTTTATACGAGGCCCGTTGCCGGCAAGCGTCTGGCAAAGAGCACGGGCGTCGGCGAGATGGAGCGATTGAATGTTCAAGAAACTGATCAACATCGTTGTTCTCGTGCCGGTCGCTATCATCCTGATTGTGCTGAGCGTGGCCAACCGCCAGAGCGTAACGCTGGCGCTGAACCCCTTCCGGCCGGAAGACAGCGTGCTTTCCGTGAGCGCGCCGTTCTTCGTCTTCCTGTTCCTTGCGGTCATCGTCGGCGTCATCCTCGGTGCCGCCGCGACCTGGTTCAGCCAGGGCAAGTACCGGCGGCGCGCGCGCAACGAGGCCAACGAAGCAGTGAAGTGGCACCGCGAGGCGGAGAAACACCGCAGCCAGGCGGAAAAGCTCGCAACCCAGGCGACGCTCGCAGCGCCGCAGAACTGATCAGAAGTTCACAAGCCTGCGAAGACCGAGACGGGGCGCCCGTTCGGTCCGCGTCGCCTCTTTAACTCGCAGCTTCCGCCGTACCGCCGACGGCGGCGCTAAAATCGGCGAAGAATTGCTGCGCCAGCTTCTTGGCGGTTGAGTCGATCAGGCGCGAGCCGAGCTGCGCGAGCTTGCCACCGATCTCCGCCTTGACGTCGTAACGCAGCACCGTTTCGTCCCCGTCCGCTGTTAAGGCGACGTCGGCGCCGCCCTTGGCAAAGCCGGCGATGCCGCCCTTTCCTTCGCCCGAGATCGTATAGCTCTGCGGCGGATTGAGATTGGAGAGCACGACATTGCCGGTGAAGGAGGCCGAGACCGGGCCGATCTTGATCTTCACCACGGCCGCAAGCTCGGTTGGCGACGTCATCTCCAGCGACTGGCACCCGGGAATGCATCGCTTGAGAATTTCCGGGTCGTTGAGGCCGCGCCACACCGCGTCGCGCCCAGCCGCAATCCGCTCTTCGCCGGTCATGTCCATGCGTTTTCCTCCCCCCCATGCGACGCCGCGCGCCCGATATCGACGCGCAAATGTCGCTTCGACACACTAGACCTGCCGCGGAATTTTGTTGCGAAGCCGGTTCCAGCCCAAGAAAATTCGCAGCGGGTTCTTGCGCGTTATCTTCGCAAAACGGAAACGGCTTTGCCAAGAGCATCAGCGATGCTATTTGCAGCTTCAAGAGATGCCGCGGCTTCAGGCTGCGGCGACAAACCTCATGGCGTCCGCCGGCCCGTCCCGGATACTGCGCAGGCAGGCGGCCCATGCACTAACAAAGCCCAGGGATTTCAGCGTGAAGGAAAAGGACCGGCGGTCGAAGAATGCCTCCGTGACGACGGCCAAGGGCCGTGGTGCCGAAGCGCGTGGCGGCGGCCGCCACGATCAGAAACGTTCGGCACCGCCGAAGGGCGGCGGCTTCAAGGAACGGCCGGCGCGACCGGCGGCAGCGCAGACGGCGGAGACGCGCGAGAAGCCAGCAAAGCATACGCCTGCACAGGAAACGCCGGCGCGGGTGATCGCGCGGCGAACGGGGGAAAAGCCGGCCGAGCGCATACCGCTCATTCTCGAAACGTCGGACGCATCCGGCTATCACCTGATCGACAGCGGCGCCGGCGAAAAACTTGAGCAATACGGTCCCTACCGCATCGTGCGCCCCGAGGCGCAGGCGCTCTGGCCGCGCAGCCTGCCCGATAGCGTCTGGGAAAAAGCCGACGCGATCTTCACCGGCGACACCGACGAAGACGGCATGGGGCGCTGGCGCTTTCCTGGCGCCGTGCTCGGCGAGACCTGGCCGATGCAGCTTCTCGGCACCGATTTCCACGGTCGCTTCACCTCGTTCCGCCATGTCGGTGTGTTCCCGGAACAGCTCGCGCACTGGAGCTGGGTGAAGGATCAGGTGGAAAGGGCGGGGCGGCCGCTGAAGGTGCTGAACCTCTTCGGCTACACCGGCGTCGCCTCGCTGATCGCCGCCAGGGCCGGCGCCGAGGTGACCCATGTCGACGCCTCCAAGAAGGCAATCGGCTGGGCGCGCGAAAACCAGCAGCTGGCGCGGGCCGAAAACCTGCCGATCCGCTGGATCTGCGACGATGCGATGAAGTTCATCCAGCGCGAAGAGCGCCGCGGCAGCCGCTACGACATCATCCTGACCGACCCGCCGAAGTTCGGCCGCGGGCCGAACGGCGAGGTCTGGCAGCTTTTCGACCATCTGGCGGCGATGCTCGACATCTGCCGCGAGATCCTGTCGCCGGAGGCGCGCGGCCTGGTGTTGACGGCCTATTCGATCCGGGCGAGCTTCTACTCGATCCATGAACTGATGCGCGAGACGATGCGCGGCCACGGCGGCCGGGTGGAGTCGGGCGAGCTCATCATCCGCGAGGGCGGGCTTGACGGTCGCGAGCCGGGCAGGGCGCTTTCGACCTCACTCTTCAGCCGCTGGGTACCGCAATGACGAACGACAGAAGCGAACACGGCACCGGTCGTGTCGGTCAGGTGAAGGAGGTCACGAGCCTCACCAACCCGATCATCAAGGACATCCGCGCGCTGACGCAGAAGAAGCACCGCGACGAGACGCGCTCCTTCATGGCCGAGGGCCTGAAGCTGGTGATCGACGCGCTCGACCTTGGCTGGAAGATCAAGACGCTGATCTATGCCAAGGCGGCCAAGGGCAAGCCGCACGTGGAGCAGGTGGCGGCAAAGACCTTCGCCAAGGGCGGCCTGGTATTGGAAGTCAGCGAGAAAGTGCTGTCGACGATCACCCGGCGCGACAATCCGCAGATGGTCGTCGGCATCTTCGAGCAGCGTTACCAGTCGCTGAAGGACCTGAAGCCGCAATTGGGCGAAACCTATGTGGCGCTCGACCGCGTCCGCGATCCCGGCAACCTCGGCACCGTCATCCGCACCGCCGATGCCGCCGGCGCTTCCGGCGTCATTCTCGTCGGCGAGACCACCGATCCGTTTTCGCTCGAAACCGTGCGTGCGACCATGGGCTCGGTCTTTGCCATGCCGGTGGCGCGCGCCAGCGTCGAGGACTTCATCCGCTGGCAGAAATCCGCCGGCGTGAAGGTCGTCGCGACCCATCTCGCCGGCGCTGTCGACTATCGCACCATTGACTACAAGACCAAGCCAGTCGTGCTTCTGATGGGCAACGAGCAGTCGGGTCTGCCGGAGGAACTCGCTCGAGAAGCCGGTGCGCTTGCCCGCATCCCGCAGGCCGGCCGCGCCGACTCGCTCAATCTGGCGATTGCCACCGGCATCATGCTGTTCGAGGCGCGTCGCCACCTTCTGACCCTGGATGCCCGCGCATGAGCGAGAAGCAGGTGCTGTTTTCGCGGCCGCTGCCGATCGCGGTCTTCATCGTCTTCGCGCTCATCGCCGACCAAGTGATCAAGTATCTGATCGAGCTTTACCTGCCCTTCAATCAGGCGGTCCATGTCGTGCCGATGCTGGCGCTCTACCGCACCTACAACTACGGCGTCGCCTTCTCGATGCTGTCAGGCATGGAGGGCTGGTTCATCGTCGGCATGCGGCTCACCGTCTGCGCCTTTGTGCTCTGGCTGTGGAAGCGCACGCCGAAGGATCGGTTCTTCGCCCATTTCGGCTATGCGCTGATCATCGCCGGCGCGCTCGGAAACCTCGTCGACCGGCTGCTCTTCGGCTACGTCATCGACTACATCCTGTTCTATACGGAGACGTGGTCTTTCGCCGTCTTCAATCTGGCCGATACCTTCATCACCATCGGCGCCGGCGCGATCATTCTTGACGAACTACTGCACGCGAAAAAAGCGGATCGCTAAGATTTTATCGAAGCCTTGAAGCCATTCAGAACGCCTGTCGTGTTAGCCGGAACGCATGAGCGAACCGTCACGACTGCTAGAGCGGATCGAAACCGGCTTCGGGAGAGACGCCCGGGCGGGTAAGGCTGCGTCGGTTTCGGCGCTTCCGCTCGATGGGCCGGCGTCCCGTCAGGTGTCGGCGCAGCCGGCTTCCGGCGCGCGCTCTGCGCTTAGTTACGTATCCCTGGCGCTGCTCGGCCTGGTCGCTTCCGGCCTTGTCCTCGTCGTCGGCATGACTGCCGGCTTCCACCTGTTCGCCGCGGCGATTGCCGCGGCCGGCGTGGTCGGTGCGCTTCTGCTCGCCGTCGAAGCCATCCGCGCGTTTGATAGCGTGCCGGTTTCCGATGAGGTGGAGCGGGACCAGGATTGGCACCGCTCCGAAACCTCGGCGTTGCTTTCGACCATTCACGATGCGCTGGGTGACCTTGCGATCATGCGTGGCATGGACGGAAAGATCGTCCACGCCAATGCTGTCTTCCATCAGGTCTGCGGCCGATCGGATGTCCGGGGCATGGCCTGCGGCGCCCTTGGGCTGAGGTTCGAGCCGAAGGCTGCGCCCAATCATTACCTCGTGCGCATCGCCGCGGCCGAAGGCGTCCGCCTTTTCGATTGGCATGACGTGATCGCCCGCGATCCGGCGAGCGGCAAGCTCATGCGTCACAGCATTGCGCGTGATGTCACCGAGGAAGCGCGCGCCGCGCGCGAGCGTGAGGCGGCGCGCCGGCGGGCCGAGGAGGCGAGCCAGGCAAAGTCGCGGCTGCTCGCCACCGTCAGCCACGAGATCCGCACGCCGCTTTCGGGCATTCTCGGCATGAGCCATCTGCTCGGCCAGACCCGCCTGTCGAGCGAGCAGCAGAACTATCTCGCCGGCATGCAGCAATCCGGCCACGCTCTGGTCCAGCTCGTCGAAGACCTGATCGACTTCTCGTCGCTTTCAGCCGGCCGCTTCCAGTTTCGCCCCAGCCGCCAGGATCCGCGCGGCGTGATCGAGAGCGTCGTGGAAATGCTCTCCAATCGCGCCCACGAGAAGGGCATCGAGATCGGCGCCACCGTTTCCGTCGACGTGCCCGCGCTGATGGCTTTCGACGCGGCGCGCCTGCGCCAGGTGCTCTTCAACGTCATCGGCAACGCGGTCAAATTCACGGAAGTCGGTGGCGTCTTCGTCAGCGCCGACACGATCGAGGACTGCGTGCGGATCCGTATCGACGATACGGGGCCGGGCATGTCGCCCGACGACCTGAAGCGCATCTTCGAGGAATTCGAGCAGGCCGGCAACGACGAGCAACGCGCCAAGGGCACAGGGCTCGGCCTCGCGATCTCCAGGCGCATCATGCAGGCCTGCGGCGGCAGTCTCACGGCCGCAAGCGCGCCCGGCCGCGGCAGCCGCTTTGAAATCCGCCTGCCGCTTGCCGAAGTCGAGGCGATTGCGTCGGAGCGCCGCTCCACCCTCGCCGGGTCGCATGTGCTGGTCATGGCTCCCGATGGACCGGCCTCGGCGGCGCTGGCGGCAACCATCGCGACGCTTGGCGGGCGCTGTCATCGCGCAACGACGCTTGCCGCAGCCCAGCATGTTCTTGCCGATGTGCAGGCAGGTGGCGCGCCACTCACCGACGTGATCGTCGACCACCGGCATGCGCAGCAGTACGAGCAGCTCCTCGCACTCCAGCCGGCCATCGGCCGGCTGGAGGTTCGCCGCACCTATCTGATCAATCCGGAGGAGCGCAACAGCCACCCCGTCAACCAGATGGATGGCTACGAGGCCTGGCTGATCCGGCCCTTGCGCGAAAAGTCGCTGATTGAAGTGCTGCTCGGACGCCTGAAGGGCATCGAAAAACGCGACGCGATCAACGACAACAGGCCGGTCCTGCGCGAGGAGCCCGTCGTTGAACCCGTCCGCCGGCCGGGACACGGCATCCTGCTGGCCGAGGACGATCCGATCAATGCGTTGATCATCCGCACGCTGTTGCAGCGTTCGGGACACGCGGTGCAGCTCGTCAGCGACTTCGCGGGGGTCGCCGAGACGCTGCGAGCCCCTGCCGGAAACGCCTTGCCGGCACTTCTGGTCACCGACCTCAATATGCCGGGTGGCGACGGGCTTTCCATGATGCGGCACATCCGTAATGACGAGGCAATACGCTCCTTGCCAAGGTTGCCGGTCATCGTGCTGACTTCCGATATCCGCGAGGATATGCGCGACCACCTGCTTGCCGCCGGCGCCGATGTGGTGTTGGCGAAGCCGGCCGACCCGCAGGTGCTGACTTCGGAGATCGCGCGTCTGCTGCGCAAACGGTAACTCTTGCGATGGTTACGGTATTGATCGGGCGGCGGGGGTTGTACGCAACTTTCATGTCACTATGTTGTTGCAGAAACGTGGTCTAAGCCCCCGCAGACAGATTTGATTCGGGATAACGCGGATGGCCATCGAGCTACTGGATTCAGCGAACGTGGTTGACACTTCTCAGGCTTGCATCGGCACGAAAGCTGCCGTCCCGACGACCGACGTGCTTGGCCGGATCGCCAATCTTGAGACGCGCCTTGCCCGCACGGCATCGGAAATCGATGCTGCCCAGGCCGTGCGCTACAAGGTTTTCGTCGAGGAGATGAAGGCGCAGGTCGGCCCCGAGGCCGATCGGCGCAAGCGCGACGTCGACAGCTGGGACGCGATCTGCGACCACCTGCTGGTTCTCGACACCTCGATCGAAGGCGACGCCGAAGATCAGATCGTCGGGACATACCGGTTGCTGCGCCAGGATGTGGCTGAGCGCTCCGGCGGCTTTTACTCGTCTTCCGAATTCGCGATCGACGCGCTTCTCGCCCGTCATCCGACCAAGCGCTTCATGGAGCTCGGCCGCTCCTGCGTCCTGCCGGACTACCGGACCAAGCGCACGGTCGAACTCCTGTGGCAGGGCAATTGGGCCTATGCGCTCAAATACGGCATGGACGCGATGTTCGGCTGCGGTTCGTTCCCGGGTGTCGTTCCGGCCGAGCATGCGCTGGCGCTGTCCTTCCTGCACCACAACATCCGCGCCCGCGACGACTGGGCCGTCAGCGCACGGCCCGAGCTGCACCGGACGATGGATTTGATGCCGGCCGAGGCGATCAATGCCAAGAAGGCGCTCGCCGCTCTGCCGCCGTTGATCAAGGGCTATATGCGCCTCGGCGCGATGGTCGGCGATGGCGCCGTGGTCGATCATGCGTTCCGCACCACCGACGTTCTGATCGTTTTGCCGATCAGCAATATCTCGGGCCGCTACCTCAACTACTACGGCGCAGATGCCGGACGTTTCGGTGGCGCCGCCTCCTGACCGGGTCCCGGTGAGGTTAACCAATTATTAATGATGGATTTGACTTTCAAGGTCGAAAGAGAGACATGTATTGTCATGTTCTTCTCTAATTTTATGACGAACGAATAGAGAAAATAAATGGAGAAACTGCCGATCTTCCGGGGGTCGACAGGTATAGGGTTCCCAAGACTCCGTCTTTCATTACCTTAAACATAAATGCATTGCCAGTTATTAAGCCCGCCTCCTTTTCGGAGAGCGGGCTTTTCTTCTTTATAGTTGTATCGAATTGCTACCAATCGGGGTCGCGCGTTGACCCGAATGAAGGCGGCTGCACCAAAATGAAGCAGCCGCCGGACCGGCAATGCCGGTCCTACATGCCGGCGTTGTAGGCCGCGATCGCCGCCATGTTGACGATGTCGGAATCCTTGGCCGACATCGAGACGATCTGGATCGACTTGTCGAAGCCGACGAGCAGCGGGCCGATCACCGTCGAGCCGCCGAGTTCCTGCAGCATCTTGGTCGAAATCGATGCCGAGTGGAACGCCGGCATCACGAGCACGTTCGCCGTGCCCGAGAGGCGGCAGAACGGGTATTGCTCCATGACGCGAGCATTGAGCGCCACGTCGGCGGCCATCTCGCCGTCATATTCGAAATCGACGCGGCGCTTGTCGAGGATATTGACCGCTTCGCGCACCCGCTCAGAGCGTTC
>NZ_FNGR01000037.1:0-61970 GCF_900103045.1 Ensifer sp. YR511 | reverse complement strand
CAACCCGAGCCCCGCATGCTATCGAGCATCTCTCGGACAATGGTTCGGCCTATACAGCGCGCGACACGAGGCTGTTTGCCCAGGCGCTCAATTTGACGCCCTGCTTCACGCCGGTGGCCAGCCCCCAGTCGAACGGCATGTCCGAGGCATTCGTGAAAACTCTGAAACGGGATTACATCCGCATATCGGCACTACCGGACGCCGAAACGGCGCTCCGTTTCATCGACGGATGGATCGAGGACTACAACGAAATCCATCCCCATTCCGCTCTCAGGATGGCTTCCCCACGGCAGTTCATCAGGGCTAAATCAAACTAGCCGACCTGTCCGGTGAAACGGGGAGCACTCCACGACCACCGCAGCGCAAACGCAATGCGTTTGTCGCGAGAGCCCGCAGTTTCTTTCTGATGGTGCACGAAGTCCATTGCCCACACGTCGTTCGGGCCGATCGCCATCTGCCGATCTTCCCGAAGCTTTGCCTTAACCCCGCGCTTCGGCGTCTTTTTGCGCAGCTGCTGGCCCAAGTCTCTGTAAATGCGATAGGTTCGCTTGATGCTGGTGCCCCCACCCTTCGCGTTCCAGCAGCACCTGCACACGGCGGCAGCCGTATCGCACGCGCGTTTCGCAAATCTCACGAATACGGCGTTCCAGACCGGCCTGACCAACACGACGGGAGGTGTAATGGTAGTCAATGTCGTGTGCACCGCAAACACACCGGATCGAGATCGTCCAATCCCAGCACATACCCTTGACCCACATCCCGCTTCTGAGGCCAAGGGATCCCGCCTAGCGGCAGATCTCCGTGACCGTCGCCCCTTCATCACCCCGCTTCAGGATGAACGCCTTCTGCGCGTCCGAAAACTGCGATGCCTTCATCGTCTTCCGTTCCTTTCCCAGCCAGGAAAAATCACCGTAAAACTCTAACCAAAATCGGTCCAGTTTGAAGGGTTCAGATCACGCGACGATTGCTTTAACTGGAGGGCTGATGGGTATCAGATTACTTCGACCCACCACATACAAAGCTACAGATAAATAGACAACAAAACAAACAAAGGAACGCTACAAGAGCCTATATCCTGCCACCAAAAGAGGTTTAGTGGCTTGGCGCAAAACACGGCTCCCAAAATAAGGAAAAAAGATACGTGAGCATACCAAGACGGACTACCGGATTCACACCCCAAAAAGATTTGAGATCGACCGATCAGCACCCTGCAGGAATCCAGAATAACCGCCTGCCCCTCATCGGCATCTCCGGGAACCACATGCGCAATTAATATAAACAAGGTTGTGAGATAACACGGTCTTACTCCATCTCCCTCGTATCATAGCTGATTATCGCCGATCACAAAACAAGTAGGCGATACCAACGTTCGTATTCGGTAGTTGATTCCGGTTCAGGTTAATTCGTGTCCCCTATCACAGCTGAATTCTCCCCTGCCGCCAGCCCCACTCTCGGCATGCCCGAAACCACACGCGCAATGAGATGACGTGGCATTGCTGCGCGACGCTCCGAAATGCTGCCTCCCAACGCTTATCATGCATAACAGATGGTGTGACATCAGAATTGCTGCTCATGTTCGGCGCTTCCTGGCTTGCTTGCAACACGTCACACGGATAACCCTGTTCGCTCGAAGCCCGGGCGGTTTGGCTGCACAACATCGGCCGCTTGGAATGCTGTTTTCGGCGGACAAACCTTACTATTCGATATCTCCCAGCTCACTTGCGCTATTTCTCACAAGGTTTCTGCGATGACGCGGCCTGCCTACGCACCGCCCCAATCAGCTGCGTCTGACTGTCAACAATTCATCGCAAAAGTGGGACACCATTCTAGTTACTATTGCGACCCACCTCAAAGGGCTTCGCACCATCAGCAAGCGCGTTTCAGCAGTCGTTGAATGCTCCACACACACGAGCGGTGCCTACATAAAACCAGCTATTCGCCCGCTTTCTCATCTCACCACCATAGTTCGCGATCAACCAAATATATTTGCACCGCCGCCATTGGTCCGTTTTCGCAGCTCCCCGACCAACAGCAAGCACCCCGCTCAGCATTGTTCGAACTCCCTCCTACTATTCAATCTTCCCGTTGTCATCTGAACTTCATACGGCACTTCCGCAACCATGGTTGATAGTATCGACACCACCAACCAGAGCGCCATGGCCATGAACCTCAGCCGCAAGTTCTTCAACGCTGCCCAGGCTGGGGCAACCCCCAATCTTGAAGCTTTGCTCCGCGATGGTGCCAAAGTGGATGACAGGTGCGACGGATTCACTGCGCTGATGGGCGCCGCTATCGCGGGCAAGCACGACGCAGTCCATGTACTTCTCGACAACGGAGCCGACGTCACTGCCCGCGACCCTGCCAGTCGAACCATTATCAAGCTCGCTCTCGACGGCGGCCATACTGAGCTCGCCCAAACGATCGTGCACCGCTACCCAGAGCTTCTCGTCACCGACCCCCGCCTCCCAAAGGGAGCAGCCTGGTTGCGCGAGCAATTCGCCATCGCCGCAGCTAACGTCAAGGACCCCGCCAGCAAGCCCACGTCCGCCTTGTTGGAGCGCCTCCTCTCGGGGAATCTCGGACCAGTCGAAGGTCGCGGCGTCTCCGACGTCTATTGGGAGCATATTTTCCTTCGCTACATCGGCGACATTCCTCTGGATATTCAGCGCAATTATTCGACGAACCTTGTACTGTCCCTCGTCGGCACCTTCAACGTCATTTTGCACGGCCACGAGGGTAGGTTACCCCGCTCCTTAATTGGGATCTGCTTGGCTTGCTAACGATCTCGCAGGCATTAAAGAGTCGGCTAGGCTTTTGAACAGCAAGTTGCCCACGACCCAATACGACATCGTGGGAACCGTCGTCGAGCCGGCCGGCAGTTGGGTCACGGAGCGTTGGGGCTATCATGACGTCAAGAATAACCTTCAAGTCGTCGATGGAATTGACACGTTCTTAATCGCGGGCGGGAAAATTCAGGTCAAGATGATCAACTATAATATCGAGGATAAGGCCGATACGCGCGCCATTTTTGAGGCGAAAATCGGTCTTACATCATACTAGACGTGCAGATTAGCTGAACGTAAAGCCTCATTCGACATTTCGATGTTAATTTTCAATTATCGTTATCCTATGTATAAGCTAGATATTTCTAATTGTTTTTACAATTGATACATCATTATACATTTTATTCCAATTCAGCATTTATGTTGTTTACCGAAAATAGACAATCAATAATTTGACGTACAAATGAGTACTATATACACATATTCAGATAAAGGTTAGGTATATCGAAGATTTAATCGCCTGAATCAATTTGTAAGTTCCTCAGTTATATCTAATAGGGGTGGTAATATTAGGATATATGCAAAGCTAGTTATAGGAGGCTCGAAGGCGAAGCTGTGTGACTTGCACGCCATCGGAGCACAGCAGAGATTAGCAGGCGCAGCCGAAAGCGCCGGAGATAACTACATTTGCATATATCCTGCCAACAATGGCCGACGTAGTCGGCCGAGCAGCCGTAGGAGACGCGGGAAGATTCGAGACCTTTCGTCCGTACCTTGCCGGCTTTATTCGCAGACCACCCCCGCATGAAAATCTTCAAGCGGTGATGGAAAAAACACCACGAAAGCGGCGCGCCTCCCGGCAATAATTGCGATCCGCTGACGGTCCTCAGCGCTGATCTGCCGGGGACCGTTCGAGCATTGCCGAGTAACTGCACTTCAGTGCGTCAAGAAGAATCAAAGAACACTTCCAAGGAAGGCTGAGTGACCGAAGACCCGGAGTTTTACGTAGCTTTTCGTATGACCGAGTGCTTGCACAGCTAGTGCTGCTGTTGATCGTTTACTCTCCAGAAGTGCGGGAAATTATTCCCTCGGAGGCTTGAACGTTACCGTCATTTTCTACAAAAAGCATAAGAAGTCAGCATGGTTGAAAATACAATTATCCGTCCTGCTTGCAATCAGCATTGCCTGTGCGCTAATCCGGCTAATCACTCAGAACTATTGACTACTAGAACCCTGCCCGCGATCTCGACCTGTGGCCTATGCCAAGGGCGTGACCTTGGACTTCTCACGCACGGACAATGCTTCTATCGAAGCATTCAACGGCCGCTTCCGAGCGAAATGGCTGAACCAGCATTGGTTCCTAACCCTCGCGAACGCCCGCAAACGGCTTTCTCACTCCCCTGTTCAAAAGCGTTCTGGTAGCTGCTCCTCGAACCCCATTTCACAATCCATCAGACCTCAGCAAACGCCTTTCGGATCGGATAACGCTGGCCACATCCTCAGCGATCGGAGCGATAACTTGCGGATTTAGCCAACGCTAAGATGCCCTACGGCATTAAGTGACGCCGCCGCGATCGCCTCGTCGTAACCTGCATCCGCATAACGGATGATGCCGAGCGACGTGTCGTTGGTGATCGCATGCGAAATGCGCTCCGCGGCCGCTTCCGTGCCCTCAGCCACGATAGTCACGCCGGCCGACGTCATGTATCCGGCATAGCCGCCGCCGCCCGAGTGGATGACGACGAGATCGGCCATCGATGAGCACAGCGTCATGGCATTGATCAGCGGCCAATCGGCGATGGCGTCTGATCCGTCCTTCATGTTTTCGGTCATTATGTTGGGATGCGCCATGGCACCGGCATCGAGATGGTCACGCGAAAAGGCAATCGGGCCGGCCAGTTCACCGCTTGCCACCAGTTCGTTGACGGAAAGCGCCAGCTGCGTGCGCTCGCCATGGCCGAGCCAGGCGATGCGGGCCGGTAGGCCTTCGAAGGGCACGTTTTCACGCGCCAGCCTGATCCAGTTGGTGACGATGAAATTGTCCGGGAAGAGTTCTAGCACCAGATCGTCGATACGGGCGATATCGCTCTCCGCGCCCGACAGCGCCATCCAGCGGAACGGACCGATCGCCTTGCAGAACAGCGGCCGTAGATAGGCTTCGGTGAAGATCGGGATGTCGAAGGCGTTCTCGACGCCGCCCTGTTTCGCCTGGGTGCGGATGAGATTGCCGTTGTCGAACACTTCCGCGCCCCTTTCCTGCAGGGTCAGCATGGCTCGGACATGATCGACGATCGAGGCGCGGCTGGCCGCCATCAGCTCTCCCTGGCCTTCTTTCCGCAGGCGGTGGACTTCTTCGAGGCTCATGCCCTTCGGGACATAGCCATAGACGAGGTCATGCGCCGAGGTCTGGTCGGAGACGATGTCGGGCACGATGCCGAGCCTGACGATCTGCGGATAGATTTCGGCGGCATTGCCGACGAGACCGATCGAGACGGCGCGTTTTTCCTGGACGGCCGCGTCGATCATCGACAGCGCGGTCTCAAGATCAGGGGCGACTTCGTCAAGAAAACCGATCTCCTGGCGTTTTGCCACGCGCTCCGGATCGATATCGACCACCAGGATCGCCGCACCCGCCATGCGGCCGGCAAGCGGCTGCGCGCCGCCCATGCCGCCAAGGCCAGCGGTCAGGATGAAGCGGCCGGCAAGCGAGCCGCCGAACCGCTTTTCGGCGATCCGCATGAAAATCTCGTAGGTGCCCTGGATGACGCCCTGACTGCCTATATACTGCCAAGCACCGGCGGTCAGCCCGCCCCAGCAGATCAGGCCCTTTTCTTGAAGGTCGTAATAGTATTCGGCCTTGGCCCACTGCCCGACGATGTTGCAGTTTGCCATGATGACCAGTGGCGCCCTGTCATGGGTCTTGAGGAGGCCGACCGGCTTGCCGGACTGGATGATCAGCGTCTGGTCCTCGTCCATGGTTTTCAGCACCCGGCTAATCGCATCATGGGCAGCCCAGTTGCGGGCCGCCTTGCCGAGGGCCGCATAGACGATCAGGTTTTCCGGATCTTCGCCGACCGAAAGGACGTTTTCGAGGAGTCGTAGCAAAGCCTCTTGCCGCCAGCCCTTGGCGCGCAGCTCGGAGCCGCCGGGGATCGGGAAGTTCGGATGGCGCGGATTGGGCTTGGGCATGTGATCCTCTGATTGACGAGGGCTTCGCCCTCAAGTTTGATCTTAATACTGTTGCTGCAAGAGTCCCGGATCCTCAATCACAACGGAAGAAAATGCAGGACACGAAGCACTGGCACTTCCTGTCTCACGCGAGAGGGACAAAGTGTAGGTTAAAAGGCTTGTTCCAGGACAAGTTTCATCCCAGTGCATAATCCGCAATGCTGATCCCGAGCGCCTTTTCAACGATCGGGTAGACGGACGGGTCCTTAACGCTGGACGACAGCGGAATGATCGTCCTCGGAACATGGAGCAGGAACACCGACATTCCGACCTCGATTTGGCCGACGCTAAGCGGTTCGCCGTTCGGAGACAGCGTCGAAATGACGTCAGGGAATGTTGCTAGCCGCTCACCATCCGCAACGTCCGCTGCCATATATTCGTTCATCACATGGAGGGTAACCGCCTTGTCGCCACGGCCAAGCGTGATCCTGCCGACATCGAACGCTTCCCTCGTATAGGCTACCGACTTGGCGGTAACCTCTGCCTCTGTGAGGATAGTTCCGCCGGTAGTCTTCACGATTGCGTCGATGATTGCGTGGCCACCTTTTGCGTCGGCGGTAATGATCGCTTCGCCGAGTGTCAGCGCCAAGCTGATACCGCCGAGGGCTGCATTATTACGGACGTAGGACGCCCGCAGGGGATTGCGGCACGACGCGATGAAGCCGCCGGACATATCAGAGGCGGTTCGCAGAACCGGCGAGACCTTGGCGGTGGCGCCGCGGATTACGAGTTCCACGTAGCGGTTCTCGGCACGGTTGCCGCCGACGGCGACCTGAATCATCTGTTCCGGCGAATTCGCCATGCCGATCGAGCCCATGTCGCCGGTCGGATGAGCGCGCACATCGCCGACCGCATCCAGAACCTTGGTACCAAGAATGGCGGACGGCAGCCAGCCGTTGAGTGTCGAGGATTTGCCGTTTTGGCCGATCATCAGCGCCGAGACCTGTTCTCCAAGCGCCTCCTGCAGAAGCTGCACGGCCTTCACGTAGTCGATGCCCTGCATTTCCCAGCTGGTGGTCGAAGCCGGCGCACCGATCGCGGCGGCGGTCGCGACCCAGTCGTTGTCGTCGAGCTCATCGATGGTGATCAGTTCCGGGTTGCCAATTCTTACCGCCGCATAACCCAGCAACCGGCCATGATCGGCCCAGCCGCCGCCGCCGGCGGCATAAACGGAACCGCCACGCACTGCTGCCTCGACATCCTTTTCCGTCAGAATCCGACCCATGTTCTTCCTCCTTATTCCTTGTCCAGCTTCAAGACTGTTTCGTAGAGAACCGCGGCACCAAGGGTGATATCGTCGTTTTCTGCCCACTCCTCGGCGGTGTGGCTGCGCCCTTCGCGGCAGGGAATGAAGACCATGGCGGTCGGCGCCGCGCTGTTGAGATAAGCAGCATCATGTCCGGCACCGGAGACCATGCGGCGGCTCGACAAACTGAGCCCAGCCGTGCTCTCTTCCAGAAGCGCCACGACCTTTTCCGACATAAGCGACGGCGGATTATCGGAGATCCGGCGCGGCGCGGTGATCGATACGCCGCACTTCGACACCACCTCAACGCAAAGCGTGGCGACTGCATCGCTGAATGCTTCCATAACGGCCCGATCGATCGCCCGCGCATCGATCAACATGCGCACACGCGATGGCACCACATTGGCAGCGTTCGGCTCCATGACGAACTCACCGACCGTTGCCGCGAAATGGCTCGGGCCGCGCGACAAGTCGGTCGCGGTCCGCTCGATGCCAAGCACGATATGAGACGCCGCGCTTAGCGCATCGAGGCGCAGGCCCATCGGCGTCGTGCCGGCATGGTCCGCCCTGCCCTCGACGAGAATTTCGATGCGGGCAATGCCTGAGATTGCCGTCACCACGCCGATATCGATCCTTTCATTTTCGAGGACCGGCCCCTGCTCGATATGCAGTTCGAGAAAGGCCTTGATATCGTCCCGGCTGCCGATCAACGCCGGATTGCCACCGACAGAACGTATGCCCTCCGCCAGTGTCACGCCTTCAACCTGCCGCTCCAGCCATTCAGACGGGCGAAGGCCTAGCATACCACGGCTTCCGATGCAGGAGACGCCGAAGATCGACACCTCCTCAGCGAGGAAATCGACGATTTCCAGATCGTGCTCAAGTTGGACGCCCGCGTCGTTCAGGGAGCGCGCCACTTCGAGCGCGGCAGCGACGCCTGCAATGCCGTCGAACCGGCCGCCATTCGGTACCGTGTCCGAATGGGAGCCAAGCATGATCGTGCCGTTGCCGGCTTTTCCTTTGCGAAGGCCAACCAGGTTGCCTGCGGCGTCGATCCGCGTCTCCAGGCCCGCTTCCTTGAAGCGCCGGTTGAGATAATGTCGGCCTTTCAAGAACATCGGCGTGAAGGCCCTGCGCGTCCACGGTTTGTCTGGCTCTGTGAGACCGGCCAGCCCGTCGATATCGTCCGCTATGCGGTCTGCCCTGACCTGAAGGTTGCCGGGGAGATTGCGGGTCACGCCGCAAGACCTTGCAGCGAAAGGCTGGGCAGCGGTCGGACGAATTTTCCAGTGCCGGGCTCAGCTAGAACCTTCGAACCGTCATACGCTAGTCGGCCGCGCAGATAGGTGGCGGCGACCTTGTAAGGCAACGTCATGCCGTCATAGGGCGACCAGCCAACGACGTTGTTGCCTGTCTTGGAGGCGTCGAAGACGTGGCTTTCCAGCGTCAGCACAGCGATGTCCGCATGCTTGCCGATCTCCAGCGCGCCCTTGATATGGTCGATGCGGAAATGCCGAGCCGGGTTGAGCGCCATGAGCTTCGCCGCCCAGGTAAGCGACACCCCTCGCTCCAACGCTCCCTTGACGAAGAGCGGTACCATCGCCTCCAGTCCCGGCAGGCCAGAAGCGTTGGCCAGCATGTCCCGATTGGTCTTTCGGTCCAGCGACCAGCTGACGTGGTCGGTGGAGAGAAGCGTGATATTGCCGTTCGCCAGGTGCCGCCAAAGCTTTTCCACCTCGGCGCGTGGGCGGATTGGCGGATTGCATTTGGAGCGGCCGCCGAGGCGCTTTGCACCCGTCTCCTGGTCGAGCGTCAGGTAATGGATCAGGCATTCGACCGTCGCTTGATGCCCCTGCGCCCTATAGGATGCGGCGATCTCGTAACCGCGGCCGAGCGAGCAATGCACCACATGCGCGGGGCAGCCGGTGGCGACGCCGATCTCGTAGATTTCGTTCATCGCAAGCAGCTCGGTGAGCGGCGGGCGCGACATTTCATGCGCGCGGTAGTCGGTGACGCCGGAAGCCTTCACTTTCTCCATCGCCCAGCGGACATATTCGTCGTTTTCGTTGTGCACTCCAGCGATCATTCCGGTCGGCGCGATCGCCGTGAAGCACTCAGCCATCAGCGGCGCGAAAATGCGTGGGAAGCGCTTTGGGTCCGTGCCGAAGGTGGAGAACTTGAAGGCCGCGACACCAGCCTCCACCTGCTCGAGAATCCGCTTTGACCCCTCGGCAGGATCGACCGTGCCGTAGAGCGCGAAATCGACGCGCGCCTGCGATCCGGCATGGGCAGCCTTGCTCTGCACCGCTTCAGCGGAGCAGACTAGATTGCCTTCGTCATACGGCATGTCGACGATGGTGGTGATGCCGCCGGCAGCGGCCGTGCGGGTCGACCAGATGAAGTCTTCCTGGTTTTTCTGGGAGAGCGAATGCACCTGCGCATCTATCGCGCCGGGCAGAATCAAGGCCTCGCCGAGATCGTGGCTTTCCCGCGCAGACGGCGCTTTTCCTTGGCCCACAGCCACGACTAGCCCGTCACGCACGGCGACAAAACCACGTGGTACGATGCGCTCAGCAAGTACCAGGGTTCCTTTCAAAATGAGATCAAAATCTGACATTTAATTCTTTCGGTGGCCGTCTATTAAACCCGCTCGGCAGGTCTGCCTGCTCACCAGCTGATGCCGGGCTTGTTAGTCTAAACCGTTTTCGATGTTCGAGTCAGGCCGTCTGGCTATCAGATCGTCGGGCCGGAGACTTCGGGCTCCGACCCTTACGTGACTAAGCTGAGATAGGTTAGCCTCCGCCAACCAGTCCGTACCGATTGTGGCTGGCGGCATCTTCTTGGTTTGCCCAATCATCTTCCAGTTCGATTGGAAAGACGTGTTCAACGCAAGTGTAGTCTGCGTAACCAAGGCGGGCTAGCGGCTTGATCTTAGGAATATCGAGTTTGCCGTCCTTACCTATAACGCTATCATCTATGTGGATGCCGACCACTTTCCCAACGACGATATAGTGCGATGTCCCAATCGAATCGCCGGGGAGACACATAGTCGAGTAGAACTCACACTCGAACGCAACAGGAGACTCTGCGATGCGTGGTGTCTTAATCTTCCTACTCGGCGCCGTGGTTAGTCCGACAGCATCTACTTCGCTGATATTCCGATCGTAAATCTGGGAGCTGCGGGTGACGTACTGCCGAAGTTCCCAGGTCGCCATATTGTAGACGAACTCGCCTCGCCGTTCGGCATAATCGCTGGAGTCCTTTCGCCGCCAGTCCGGGGGGTGTCGGTTTGCCGAGAACATGACATAGCCCGGGTCAAACCCGACGATATTGAACTGCGAATACGGTGCCAAGTTTATTCTCCCATCATCCATGATGGTTGATATCCAGCCGATTGGTCTTGGCACAACGCAGGATTTGAAGGGATTGTACGGTAATCCATGGTCTTTTAGGATCGGGTCAAAGAACATGCTTCGCCTCCGTCGGGACATCGTTTTTATGTTCATGGCCCAGTATTTCTTGATCGTCATGGACCGGTTTGAGGAAAAGTCCTCCAATCACCAGAGTCAGGGCAAGCACCCCGATGCAGTACCAGAGGCCAGCGTAGATGTTTCCGGAGGCGGCAATGAGTGCGAAGGCTACAGGAGAGGTAAAGCCACCGAACCAGCCGTTCCCGATGTTATAGGCCGTCGAAACTGAACTGTAACGGATCCGCGCGGGGAACATCTCGACGAGTAGCGCCGCCATTGGCCCGTATACCATGGTTGCGAGCACCATCAGCAAAGAAAGAAGGACCACAATCATAGGTTTATTAACCTGTGCTGGGTCTGCTGCGGCAGGATATCCGGCATTTTTGACTACCGCGGCGAGGCCTGCGTAGAAATCTTTCTGCTTCGAAGCGAAGTCCGCAGAAGCAAGCGACTTGCCTTCAAAGCTGGCGACCGATTGTCCGCCAACCTCAACGCGCGCTAAGGTTCCTGTCGGAGCGGCCATATTGTCATAGGGAACGCCACTACGGCTTAGGAACGCCTTGGCGGTATCGCAAGAGGATCGAAAACTTGCGCTGCTCACTGGGTTAAACTGGAAGGAGCAATCCGCGGGATCGGCTATTACGGTTACCGGCGCATTTGCCTGTGCGGCCTCAAGAGCGGGGTTACCGTAGTGAGTCAAGCCGCGAAAAATCGGACCATATCCAACAATCGCCAACGCAAGGCCCGTTAAGATGACTTTCTTTCGGCTGACATGATCCGACAGAGCTCCGAACAAGACGAATAGAGGTGCCGTAACAGCTAGGGCGACTGCCAAGAGGATGTTGGCAGTTGAAAAATCAAGTTTTAATGTTTGTGTAAGAAAGAAGAACGAGTACGTCATCCCCACGTTAATAACAATTGCTTGGCCAGCAGCGAGGCCAAACAGTGCCACCAGAAGGATCTTTAGATTGCGCCATTGGAAGAACATTTCTTTCAATGGCTCACGGGAGACCTCACCTTTGCGCTGCATAGCCAAGAATACGGGGGACTCATGTAGAGTCGTGCGAATCCAGACCGAAATAAGCAGCAGAATGATTGATAATAGGAAAGGTATTCGCCATCCCCAGTCGGCAAAATCCTGCATCCCAACGACCGCCTGCGTCAGGACGATGACCATCATCCCTAGCAATTGGCCTAATGGGCTAGTTATCTGAATCCAGCTTGTATAGAACCCGCGACTACGGGGCGGCGAATGTTCAGCAACATAGATTGCAGCGCCACCGTATTCACCACCAAGAGCAAAACCTTGCAGAAGTCGCAGGCCGACAAGTAGAAACGCGGCAGAAACTCCCCATGTGGCATACCCGGGGAGCAAGCCTATGCAAAACGTCGCCCCACCCATCAAGCTAATGGTTACGAGAAAGGTCCGCTTGCGACCCCAGATGTCGCCAAGGCGTCCAAAAATGACCGCGCCTAGAGGCCGAATAGCTGTTCCCGCCGCAAACGATAGCAACGTCACAATAAATGCGGCGGTCTCGTTGACGCCCGCAAAGAATTGCCTCGCAAGAACCGACGCTAAAAGCGCATAAATAAAGAAGTCATACCATTCAAAAACAGTGCCGAGTGATGCCCCAACAATTACTTTGCGTAGATTAGTTTGGGAGCTTTCAGAAGCCGTTCTAGTCCAAGTCATGTCCCCATCCTTGCTTTTTGTTTGCCTCAACTCACTTTACCCAGAGGCACCCAATCTGTAAGCTCATTAATTCCGAAACTATGCACAAGCGGAACCGAACAATTGCCTCGGATTGGATAGCTCGCTTGGCCCTTATCGGGGAATATTTGTGCTCGAATTCAAGCTACTTCACTATTTCGATGCAGCGTTTCGCGCGCAGAGCTATCACGCGGCAGCAGGCGAACTTGGCATTGCGATTTCTACTCTCAGCGAAAGCATGAGCTCCCTCGAAGACGAGCTGGGTATCACTCTTTTCGAACGGTCAGGAAGAGGGTTGCAAGCCACTGAAATCGCCCCCTGGGTGTTTCGGGAAGCGTTTGGCATTTTGAGCGCTGAGTGGTTTGCAGCGAACTACGCAAGATATGGCAAAGCGCCACTGCGCACTGTCTTACTTCGTCTTGACCAATGCCTTGCCGGCGGAAAGCTATCACATGCCGTCGCACATTCCATTAGGGCCGTTGCTACTGTGGTTCCAGAAGTGTTTTTTGTCGTCGAATGGACAGGCGGGCAACCGAAACCTCGACCCAAAGATATATCTCAAGCCAACATAGTGATCCAAAACTCAGTTGAAATCTATTACGCCGACCGAGATGGGCCAACTTGTCATAGTAATCTAAGTCAAGTGATTGGAAGTGACACACTTGTTCTGCTGGGCCCCACGCCACTTGCCCCCGTCTCCATCACAGCTCAGGAAACATTTCGGGTTCACGACATTCCAGGACTGTCCTCTCGATACCTCGCAAAAAAGCTCAATCGTCGCAGCGACATAAATCACGCGCGACCGCTCGGTCAGGGCATATTGGAAAGTTTAAACCAGTTTCAAACGGACGTTTTCTGTCCGCCAATAATCGTTCCGGCGGAGTACCTTGCTGGTCGCTTCCTCCACTCTCGGGCGTCCGCGAAAGATCTTACGCCTCCGGTAGACCTAGACATCATCGCAACGACAAACCTCGACGACCCGGCCTGCAAAATGTTCGTGAGCAAGCTGAAGGAGGCTCTATCTTCGGACAAGCTATCTTCCACCCCCCCTCCGTCTGTAACAGCGAGGCAGCTTACTTACTTCAGACTTTTAAATGAGAATGGCTCGATCAAAGCCAGCGCGAGCATCGCTGGCATAGCTCCGACAGCTATCACCGCTCAACTTTCAGATTTGCAAAAGAGAATAGACGCTCCGCTCCTCGAACGGCGAGCGAACGGTCTTCAACTTACCGAAGCGGGCCGCAGATTCAGCGACGCAGCCGAGTTGATCCATCACTCGCACCGTAAGCTTGTTCTACATCGCCCGCGAGGCATCAATATACGAAAAGGACGCGTCGAGCTGGGAATCCTTCCGGCGGTAGGGCCGAACAGTTTTTTAATTTCAAAGGTCGCGCAAGCAGTAGAAGCTTGGCGACAATTCTTTCCTGACCAGCAATTGCGGATATCGGAAGAACCAAATGACGCCCTTCGAGCGCGAATTCGTCGAGGCAGTTTACATCTAGCGATAGTAGCCATTAAGTCACGTGATTTGCCGAGATTTGACGTTGGGTCATGGGAAAAATTGGCGCTGGTATATAGACGAGACTCTGGCCTTGCTCGTCCTGAGCTCCCGCTTAACTATGATGATTTAAGCTTCATACCTCTCGTTTTGCCAACGAGGCGATTTGGCCTGAGGCAACTTGTCGAAGCAGCAGGGCTGGGCCGGAAAACGTTTCTGCATCCTGTAGTGGAAGTCGAATCGCTCTCTATGTGTATCGCCATGGTGCGGACGGGGAAGTTAGCGACGATACTGCCGCCTTCCGATGTTGAAGGAGAAGCAGGAGACCTTTGCTCTAGCATTATTGAAAATCCGTCGATAGTTCGGAATATACAGGTCATTTACTCGTCGGACCGACAGCTAACTATTGAGGAGCGTGAACTAGTCGCACTGTTGAAGCATCATCTAAGAGGCTGATTTTTGATTAGCGATGGAAGCATTGTTTGTGGGCGGTGCGCGCGGCGCAGAGGCTTTCGCTGTGCTCGCATCGCTCGGCAACACGGCAAAGCTTAACGGGCGTGGATTCTGAAGTCTCACGGTTCTCATCATCGGCCCGAGGTTATCGACCCATGTCAGTGGATCCCGGAGGTCCTGAAGCTGGCAATGAATCGGCGAGCCTCGCCGAAAAGCCGAAAGACCACCAGCCCAAGTTCACCGGGATCTATGATCTAACCTTCGATGCCATGGACTGGGAAATCTGCTTTCTGATAGGAACCGGCTTCGCCCCCAAGCTCTAGTGGCTCGTCATTCGCGGCCATGCCGTCACCGGCGATATCATCGCGCCTATCCGCAAACTCAGCGAGAGGAAAGGGCCAGGTCCACCCACCCGCGACGATGCTGCTGCCGTCGCCAAAGCGCGCAAAGCAGAAGTTCTGAAACAACCGACGGCTCCTCGCGCATCAACAGACTAATGCCGTGGGCTGCGCGTCTCTATGGTGAGCGTCGGAGCGCTTTTTTTTGCTCGAGGCGTTGGTGTTAGTAAGCGGTTGCACTTGCCTCGTCGGCCTTGCTGGTTCATGAGAAACTCGCGGATTCCGCCATGCCATGTTCGTATGTCGGCGAGAAGCTCCTGGAGTCCCCCTACGCCATCGTCGTGCTGATCAAGGCTGGGCGAGACCGTCCGACCTGTGCAGCGCTAGATGCACTCGGCCTGGATCTCGCCGTCCCAACCTTGGCGCGGGACGGCGCTCGACTCTCGTCGGAATCTCAATCTGGCCCATGAAGTCACCCTTGGCTACGCTCCTAGCTACCGATATTAACAACGTAAGTTCAGGGCATCGGCCAAATCTCAAAGGCTGCTCCGGGTCGCGCACTGGTCGCCATGCCCGCTGAGTGCTCTTCGTCAAGATAGGTCCATCAATAGGAGTTTAATCAGCGGCTCGGAAATTCTCGAACAACGCCGGCAACGGAATCAATCAAATCTCGGGATCATCATCTTCCGCAATCTTGCGCAGAAGGAACAAAAGCGCCACGCGCTCAGCCGGATTAAGGCGCCGCATGGTCTTTTCACTGATAACGTGGCCCTGCGGATACATTTGCTCAACCACCGCTTTGCCCTTAGGCAAAAGCGAAATCACCACTTTGCGGCCATCGGCCTCATCTCTGGAGAGATCGATCAAACCGCGCGCTTTCAGCCTTTCAACGATGCCGCGGATCGTTGCCTGATCGACCGAGGTCGCCTTGACAAGCTCGACCTGCGAACTCGGACCAAGGTCATGCAGGGCACAGAGCGTCACGAATTGGACCGACGTCAGGTCGGGATCACTGGCATTGCTCTGGAAGATCGCGAGATGCCGCTGATAAGCCTTTCGCAGCAGATGTCCAACCTGCTCGGTGACAAGATAATGCTCCGGCCACCTCTCTTCCATCGTGTCTTTGTCGTCAGTCATGGTTGTGACGCTCGCTCTCACTTCAGGTCCTTATTCCTCCAAAACGCTGCAAATCGCAAGCAGGTCGATCTGCAATGTCCGGTCGGCATGAGCGGCGTCCAGCTAGGGCGACGTCTCGCGGCACGCTGCTGACGCGCCGCGAGATAGCAGTCGGCTTACTCGAGGACACGATCTTTCGATTCCGCGTTGATGAGCCAGACGCTGAAGGCGGCGACAACCAGCAGGCCGGAAATCACTCCTAAAGCAAGGCCGAAGTTCGACGTCATCAAAGGTGCCACGATCGAAGGTGCCAGGAGACCGCCGAAACGCGCGACCGACCCGGCCATGCCCATCCCGCTCGCCCGAAGCGTCGTCGGGTAAATCTCGGGCGTGAAGGCGTAGATCGCACCCCATGTGCCGAGCAGCGCGAAGCTGAGCAGCAAAGTCGCTGCCACCACGATCTCTGCCGTCTGCCCCAGCCCGTAGGCGAGCGTTCCGATGGCGCTGAGCAGCAGGAAGCCGATCAATGTGGGTTTTCTCCCCCATTTCTCGACACCATAGGCAGCAAGCGCATAGCCCGGAAGCTGGGCGATCGCCAGAATGACGAGAAAGACCTGGCCACGGACGAAACCGAAACCATCGGCCGCGAGCTTCACCGGCAGATAGACGAACACACCGTAGTAGGACACCGAAATCAGCATCCAGGCGAGCATCAGGAAAATCGTCCGGCGGCGCAGATCGCCGGAAAAAAGTGCACCGATGGACTTCTTTTGCGGCTTCTGCGGCATGAGCGGCGGAATTTCAACTTTCGTGCCGTTCGCGCTGGCAACCCTTTGCAGCACCTGCCTCGCCTGATCGGAACGGCCCTGCTGATTGAGATAGAGAGGCGATTCAGGAACGTAGAAGCGCAGCAGGACGCCGATGAGGGCCGGAAGGCCGGTCACGAAGAAGATCGTTCTCCATGCTTCGCCGCCTTGTGTTCCGGCAACGAGCGCCAGCAGGGCGAGTGCTACCGTGCCGATCGCCCAGAAGCCTTCGAGCAGAACCAGCCAGCGGCCGCGCCGGTCGGACGGAAGGAATTCCGCCATCATCGCATAATCCACCGGAAGCGTTCCGCCGACGCCGAGGCCCGTTAGGAAACGCGCCACTAGGAGCCATTGAAGATCCGGCGCGAAAGCGGAGGCAACCCCACATATCGCATCCAGGATGATGGCGATGAACAGCACAGGCCTGCGACCGATCCGGTCAGCGAGCCGTCCGAAGACGAACGCGCCGATCAGCATTCCGAAAAAAAACAGCGTGCCGGTCTGCAGGGCCTGCGGTACGGTGATGCCGAAACTCTTAGCGATCGACGGTGCGCTAAAGCCGATCGCTAAAACCTGCATGGCATCAGCGGCCCAGACAAGGCCGAAAATGATGAATAGCCGCTTCTGAAAACGGCCAACGCCGGCCGCTCTGATGCCTTCTTCAACTGTAATTGGTTTCTGCATAGTACCCCTCTTTTTTAAAACATGCGGGTCGCTGTTGCTCGAAAGTGGTGGTCTTTGCCACCTTGTATCTCTCGACAGCGAGCGCGCGGGTTTGACACGCCCCGACCGCAATTACGGCGACCGGAGCTATTGAAGTTTCTTCGTCTCCCAGAATATGATCCGGCCGGAGCCGAAGGCTCAGCCGAACTTGTACTGCATTTCCTTGACGGCGATGTCACCGTCAAGAACCATCGGCTCGTCATCCAGAAACAGCGAGCAATTGCGCATCGGAATGTCCAGGTGGCAAGCCGTGTCGTTCGGTCCGCCCAGCTCGTTGTTCGGGCCAGTCGAGAACATGACGTTGCCGTAGAACGAGCGGGCTTCCATGCCCATGCCTCCCGGGAATTCGCCGGGCACCATACGATGCCACTTGGCGTTCTGATTGAGGCCCCAGCCGACATGGCTCATACCCATACCGCGTGGATCCTTGAAACCGTCCATGTAGGATTTGACCAGCTCGGCGTCGAGGCCACCGCGAATGTCGGTAATCCAACCGTTTTCGATCGTATAGAAAATCGGGTCGCGCACGTAGATGTTCTGGGGCAGCAGGATATCGCCGGGAGCAACGACGATCGTACCGTCAACACCGTCATCATCCCCACCGGTGAACACGAAGCCGGATGGCCAGTGATCCCACCGGCCCGGCTCGTCGGTGCACGCATATTCGGTGATGGCGGGATAAGTGTTGAGCTTGTAGGTCACGTCAGTACCATGCGCCGAGGTGATCCGCATTACCTTGGCCTTGGAGAGCAGATCACCGGCAAATTCGACGCGCTCGCGCAGTTCTTTTGTCGGCAGCATGCGGGCGAGCAGCTCCGGCGGTTCCACTGCGGTCAGAATACGCGTGCCGGATGCCTGGATCGCCATCTGTTCCGGGCTGAAGAGCAGAAAGATGCAATCGATCAACATGTCGGCGGCCTTCAAGGCCTCCACCGCTTCCGGCATGGCTGCAAGGCCCGTCTGGCCGACCGCCCATGCACCGGCCGGCGGCACCGGCGGCAAACGCATGTGATACATCTTGGCGCCAAGGCGCATGCCCGCCGCCATGAAGGCATCGGCATAATCGAGGCGCTCGTTGCCCTGGGTCAGGACGATAAGTTTTTCGCCCTCGTGGACGCCCGACATCTTCAACTGATGCAGGCATATTTCCGTGAAGCTGAAGTGATCCATGCTTGTTCCCTTTATTGATTCAAGGCGTGGGTGTTTTGTCCCGTTACGGACAGCCGATCTTGACCTTGGCGATTTCGGCGATCGCTTCTTCCTTTAAGACGACATCGCCATATTTGCTGTCGATGTCGAAGAGGTTGGCATTGTGCGGGTCGGGATGCCGGTCGCCAACGCAATCACGCACGACGATGGGCCGGAACCCGTATTGAACCGCATCGACGGCACTTGCACGGATGCAGCCGCTGGTCGAGCAGCCCGCTATGATTACCGTGTCGATGCCCTGCGCGTGCAGATGCGACGCCAGGCTGGTGCCGAAGAATGCGCTGGCATATTGCTTGACGATAACGAGCTCACCCTGTTCGGGCTGCACCTCATCGCAGAACTCGGCCAGTACATTGCCCTCG
Source organism: Ensifer sp. YR511 (assembly GCF_900103045.1). NCBI lineage: Bacteria > Pseudomonadati > Pseudomonadota > Alphaproteobacteria > Hyphomicrobiales > Rhizobiaceae > Ensifer > Ensifer sp. YR511. The sequence goes on along the minus strand of NZ_FNGR01000037.1, from coordinate 43,027 downwards.
ACCATCGCCTTCATGACCGGCGACTTTTTCACCCACATGCCGCCATCAGCGCAGTTTTCCGCCAAATAGAGAATGCGGGTATGGATGACGGGAATGCCGGCGGCGCGGGCGGCATTGATCAATTCGGGCGTCTGCGCGACCGCATCGACCACGCCGGGTGCGTAGAGAGGCGCCCCCTCGATCGTATAGGCTTTCAGGAAATCGACAACGAGGAGAGCCGGACTTTGACCGAACCCGATCCGGTTGCCCCATACCCCCTGATAGTTCGTTTCCGCGCTTTGCATCATCGTCTCCCTAGTAGGCCCCGGACAGAAGCGCACCGGCACCCGGCGCGACCGCTTCCAGACCGAGCGATTTCAGCATGCAGTAAGTCGTGGCGACTGCGGCCGTCAGAACCGGCTTACCCGTCATGGCCTCAACCTTGGCAATGACCGGCAAAGACGGCATCTGCACACAGGCCGAGAGCACGATCACATCGACATCGGTGAGGTCGAGCGCTTGCACGATAGCGGGCAGGTTTTCCGGATCATGACGCGCGACGTCGAGATTGTCGGGAATTTCGAGCGCCCGCCAATCCACGACCTCGAAACCTTCTTCGCGGATATAATCGACGACGAGTTCGGTGAGCGGCTTCATATAGGGTGCCACCACAGCGATCTTTTTCGCCTTCATGACCTTCAGCCCTTCGATCAGGGCGCCGGCGCTCGTGACGACCGGGATATCCGTTCCGTTTTCTTGTGTGCGGCCGGTCAGGCGCTTTTCCGACTGGCGATGGTAGCCGAGCCCCATGGCCATGATCGCAACCAGGCAGGCGTAACCCAGCACATCGACACGGGCATCGGAGAGTTCGATGGCGCAACGGTCGGATTCCGCATCCATCGCCGCCAGTTCTTCCTTGACCACCTTCTTCATGCGCATGCGGCTGGAATGGAAGGTGAAGCGTTCCGGGCGGATGGATTGCCGCGCCGTCAGCATGGCCGGGATTTCGGTTTCCATGGTGGTGTTGGAACTGGGTACGATCTGGCCGATACGGTAATATTTCTGCACGGGATGACATCCTCTGCTTCGCGAACAATGGTAAAAGGAAACAGCGGCGGAACACCTGAACCGCCGCTGCCGGTCAACGGGAGAGAAAGTCTCCAAGGGCTGCGAAGAACCCGTCAAAATCATCCCAGGGGATCATGTGTCCAGCGTTAGGCACCCGGACGATCTCCAGTTTCGGATAAAGCGAGAGCGCTTCGTCTTCATCCGCTTGCCCGATCACACCGCCACGGCCTGCCACCATCAACAGGGCGGGTTGCGTCAGCTTCGGCAGATCCGGAAAGATATCGTCGTTATGAAAATCCTCGAACGCGGTGACGATGGCGGGCTCGTAGCAGGTGTGAAGCCATTCGGCCCGCAACTTGAGCTGCTCGTCCGACCATGTCGGGCAAAATGCCTTCATGCCTTCCGCGTCGATGCCTTTCAGCGCGAGCCGGATACTGTCGACATACCATGGCAACTTGCTCGGATAGTCCCGGCGGCCTGGGCCGGAAACGGGCGGATCGATCAGTGCCAGGCGCGAAAAGGCAGACGGAGCAGAGACCGCCGCGCGAACTGCAATCCGCGCACCCATGGAGTGACCGAGCAGTGCCGGCCTAGAAAGCCCGCGCGCCGATGCGAAGCCGACGACATCGGCGGCCATGTCATCCAGACCGTAATCGAGATCCGGCCCGGTCGAAGACAGGCCGCGTCCGCGTACGTCGAGCACGTAGACGTCGTATCGCTCGGCCAGCCGCTCGGCGACGAAACCCCAGGTGATTGCCGGGCTCGTGATGCCCGGGATCAGGATGACGACAGGACCTTTACCGCCATAACGCAGATAGTGCTGGCGGATGCCGTTGGCAAAAACATTCGCCCCGTACAACGCTTTCCCGCTCATGCCGCGTTCTCGCTCTTTAGAGGCTCGGCATAGATGTCGTAGCCATAGACCCAGGACGGATCTTCCTGGTCGAGCAGGAAGGTATTGGCATTGGAAATGGCCTGCACACGCGTTGCCCGATCGCGGCGGTTGGCTTCGTAAAGCTGGAAGGCCGTGTGGAAATCACTGATACCCGTTTCCTTGAGGCAGCGAGTCAGCATGGCGGCATCTTCGATTGCCATTGCAGCACCCTGCGCCATATGCGGCTTCATCGGGTGACAGGCATCGCCGAGAAGCACCAGGCGGCCCTTGCTCCACAGTGGCAGCGGATTGCGGTTGAACAGCGGCCACTTGGTCACCGTGTCGGTGCTTTCGATCAACGCCTGAATGATTGGGTGGTATCCCTCGAAGGCAGAAGCCATCTCCTCGCGGCTGCTGTCGACAAACGCCGAGTCGAATTCCCAGGCCGGATGCGGAACGCCCGTGACATAATAGTATTCGTCACGACTTGCCGTCGTGTAATAGACCATCATATGCCGGTCCGCCCCCCACCACTTGACGCAGTCTTCAAAAGTGAGATCGAATTTCTTCAGCTTGTCGGAGGAAATCAGCGCGCGATGGCCGACCCAGCCGCTGTAATTCGGCTTCTCCTCGCCCAGCAGCGTTTCGCGCACCCGGGAGTTGATGCCGTCGGCGCCGATGACGATATCGGCGCGAACCGACGCTCCGTCTTCGAACTCGATCCGTACATCGGTGCCATCGTCCTCGACGCGCGCCAGCTTCTTGCCGAAATGCAGCGTCCCCGGCTGAAGCGCGTCACACTGGATCGCCTGCAAATCCCCGCGATGAACGGTGCAATAGGTCGCGCCGTAGCCTTCTAGTAGAATCCGCGAACGATAGTCACCTGTGATGCCGTCACGGCTGAACCAATGGGTCGGAGTGCTGCTGATATCGATGACCTTCCTGTCGACGCCGATGCGCTCGAAAATCTTTAGGACATTCGGCCCCATGTGAATGCCCGCACCAAGGCGCGAGAAGCTGGGCGCCTGTTCATATACATTCACGTCAAAACCGGCGCGCTGAAGCAGAGCACCGGCAACGGCGCCGCCGAGGCCTGCGCCGATAATCGCAATCGTTTCTTTTTCCCTGGACATGGCGACCCCTTTAGACCGTCTTCTGACGTGTTGTTCTCGCAATTGGAAGCGTATCATAATTTGTAGTGTATACGCTTTAAATAGCAAGTGCCTCACGTCGATTTTTATCGGATTGGCGCTTTTCAGACCAGAACCTGTCGAGTTCCCCGCTGTTTGCAACGGCAGATTTCGACTTGCCAGCTTGCGGTATGCAGCGTATACGCTTTTTATATAATAATAAGGGGCAGTTGATGCGTGATGTCGGTGACAGTCGCATCGTTATGATTTGCAGGTACCTGCGGGGAGCCTGCGGCATAGCGATCCATCTGATAACAAAAGGCATGGGCTTGATCGTTGTCGCGCGACCGGAGCAGCAGCTTTGACGCCGCCGGCTTCCGTGTCATTGAACGTCAACAACGCCCTCTGGCACGTTGATGCAAAGCCTGAAACACCGCTCCTTTACATTCTGCGGAACGACCTTTCCCTGAACGGCCCGAAATACGGTTGTGGCCTTGGTGAATGCGGCGCTTGCGCTGTTCTGGTAGATGGTCGTTCGGTCCGGTCCTGTACCGTGCCGCTTGGTGCGGTCGGGACACGGCGCGTAACCACGCTCGAGGGGCTGGCGGCGGCCGGAAATCTGCATCCGGTGCAGCGGGCCTTCATAGAGGAAGCGGCGGCGCAATGCGGCTATTGTCTCAATGGCATGATCATCGCCACAGTCGGGCTGCTCGAGCGCAATGCCGAGCCTGATGAAAGCGATATTCGCGAAGCGCTGCGACACCATCTCTGCCGTTGCGGCACCCATATAGAAATATTGGCCGCCGCGCGGCGGGCCGTTGCGTATACACGAACGGAGCGCGCATCCAGTTCGATGACGGGCGGCACGACGGAGGTTTCGCCATGACTATGAACCGTGAAACACCCAAGTCGACCTACATGGCGGCTGCAAATTCGCTGCTTGTCGTCTCCGATGCTGCGCAAGGCGATGCGGCAGAAATTTATATTGCAATCGGCGCGGAAGGGCGGGTCACTGCGTTCAACGGCCATGTCGATCTCGGAACCGGCATCCGGACTGCGCTGGCGCAGATCGTCGCAGAGGAGCTCTGTGTCCCGTTCGAGCAGGTCGACATGGTACTGGGGACAACCTCGGCCGCTCCGAATCAAGGCGCAACCATTGCCAGCGAAACAATCCAGATCACGGCCGTTCCACTCCGGTTTGCAGCGGCGACCGCGCGGCAACACCTCCTTGTTAAAGCGTCCGAGAAGACCGGCACGCCGCTCGGCAAGCTCATTGTGGACGAAGGGGTCATTCGCGCCGATTCCAGTGAAAACTGGAGTTTGAGCTTTGCCGATCTCGTCGCCGGGAAGCATGTGCGCCTGTCGATCGACCTCGAAGCCGAACTCAAACCGGCTTTGGCATATACGATTGTCGGCTCGTCGCGTCCGCGCGTCGACATTCCGGCAAAGGCGACTGGGCGCTGGACCTATGTGCACGACGTGCGCGTGCCGGGAATGCTGCACGGCCGCGTCGTACGTCCGCCCTATGCCGGTTTCGATCATGGCGAGCATGTCGGTAACAGCCTGATTTCCGTGGATGAGACATCTGTTGCAGACATCGAGGGGCTGGTGGGCGTGGTCGCCATCGGCGATTTCGTCGGTGTGGTCGCGACGCGCGAGGAGAACGCCATCGAGGCGGCCAAGCGTCTAAAGGTCGTCTGGCGCGCGGCGCAGCAACGCCCGGACCTCAACGCACCGGAAGCTGCCCTGCGCGCCAACCCCGGGACCCCGCGCAAGCTGGCGGATCGTGGTAATGTCGACATGGCCCTGGCCGGCAGCGCCAAACCGATGAACCGCACCTATATCTGGCCTTACCAGATGCACGGCTCGATCGGGCCTTCCTGTGCCGTGGCCGACTATCGGGACGACGGTCTGACAGTCTGGTCCGGCACGCAAAATCCGTTTCCGATGCGCCGCGATCTCGCGTTGTTGCTGGACATGCCGGAGGAGATGATCCTCGTCGAACGGCTTGAAGCTGCCGGATGCTACGGCCGCAACTGCGCAGACGACGTGACCGCCGATGCGGCCCTCCTGTCGCGCGCGGTGAAGTTGCCGGTCAGGGTGCAATTGAGCCGCGAGCAGGAACATGCTTGGGAGCCCAAGGGAGCCGCGCAAGTCATGGATGTACGGGGCGGGCTCGATCTGGAAGGTGGCCCTTCCGCGTATGATTTCGAAACGCGCTATCCCTCTAACCTCGCCCCCACCCTGCCCCTGATACTGACCGGCAAGGTGCCCCCAGTCTCGAACATCGTGCAGATGGGCGACCGAACCGCGATCCCGCCCTATGCCTATGGTAACCTTCGCGTCACGGTGCACGACATGCCGCCAATCGCCCGGGCCTCATGGTTTCGCGGCGTTTCCGCCATGCCGAACACCTTTGCTCATGAGTGCTATGTGGACGAACTGGCAGCCGCTGCGGGCGTCGATCCGATCGAATACCGGCTGCGCTATCTCCACGATCCCCGTGCGGTCGATCTGGTCACGGCGCTGGCCACGCGGGCAAACTGGGTGCCGCATAACACATGGGGCACGCTTGGCGGCGAAGGCGACCTTTTATATGGCCGCGGCTTTGCCTATGCCGTCTATATCCACGGCCCATTCCCGGGAAAGGCGGCCGCATGGGCTGCGTGGGTCGCCGATGTCGCCGTCAACAGGAAAACCGGCGAGATCGCGGTCACAAAAGTGACCTGCGCCCAGGATTCCGGGATGATGATCAATCCCGATGGCGTCCGCCACCAGATTCACGGCAACGTGATCCAATCCACCAGCCGCGTACTGAAGGAAAAGGTCGAATTCTCCTCGACGGCAGTAACTTCTAGGGAATGGGGCGGCTATTCGCTGATCACGTTCCCAGAAGTCCCCTGCATCGATGTACTGATGATCCCTCGGCAGGACGAGCCGCCGCTCGGCGTTGGTGAGTCTGCATCTGTACCAAGCGCATCGGCTATCGCCAATGCCGTCTATGATGCGACCGGCATCCGTTTTCGCGAATTGCCGCTGACGCCGGATCTGGTGCTCGCCGCCTTGAACGGCGAGAATGACGCAGTAACGCCCGGCGCGCCGGCGAAGAAACGCTCGTTGCGGAATATCGGCCTGTCCACTGCGGGCGCCATCGCTGCCCTTTCGGGCATCGTGACGATGGCCTCGCCATGGCGTCCTGCAATCGGTCCGATCCAGAAGCCGAACATCAACGTCTACAGCGACGCTACGATCGAGCGCGGACGTCTGGCCGCAGCAGCAGGCGCCTGCAATGTCTGCCATGTCGGCCCGGATGGTACCCCTTTCGCCGGTGGGCGGCGTTTCGACACGCCCTTCGGCGTTGTCTATGCTACCAACATCACGCCCGATCCCAAAAACGGCATCGGTGCCTGGTCCTATCCTGCCTTTGAGCGCGCCATGCGCGAGGGTGTGAGCCGCAACGGCCACCATCTTTATCCCGCCCACCCCTATACGTCGTTTGCGGGCGCGGAGGACGCCGACCTTCAGGCGCTCTATGCCTATATAATGACGCAGGGCCCGGTCGCAAAAAAGCCGCCGGAAACAAAGCTTAGGTTCCCCTATAATATCCGCTCCATGATGGCCGGCTGGAACGCGCTGTTCCTGAGGTCCGAACCGTTCCGCTATGTCGAAACGCGAGACGCCCAGTGGAACCGCGGCGCCTATCTCGTCGAGACCCTCGGTCACTGTTCTGCCTGTCATACCAAGCGTAATGTGCTAGGTGCGGAAAAGACCGGGAACGCTCGCCTATCCGGAGGATTAGCCGATGGCTGGGAGGCGCCCGCGCTCAACGCTTTTGCCAAAGGCCCCGTCGGCTGGACGGCAGACGCTTTCTACGATTATCTGCGCACCGGGCACTCGCGTGACCACGGCAGCGCAGCCGGCCCCATGGCGCATGTGGTCGAGGTCATGCAGCCTCTTCCGGACACTGACATTCGCGCCATGGCGACCTATCTCGCCAGTCTAAACGGTACAGATCCTGCCAAGGCGACTGCGCAGAACGAAGCAGCTATTGCCGCCAGCGAAGACGCCAAAACCGCCGCCGCCCGCATTTCGCCGAAGGGCGAACGCATCTTTAACGGTGCGTGCGCGACCTGCCACGCCGGCAATACGATCCTGTCGTCGCTCGCGCTCAACAGCAACCTGCATGCCGATACGCCGGACAACATTCTGCACGTGATATTGAACGGCGTCGAGGCGCCAGCGATCCTTGCTGAAACCACAGGGCGCGAGGCGCCGGAAGTCATGTCCATGCCCGCTTTCAGCGATACGTTAAACGAGAGCCAGATCAACGACCTCGCAGCCTATCTCAGGGCGCGTTTTGCACCGGATAAACCGGCATGGACGGAAACGACCAGCGCGATGCAGCGCGTGACGGCGGCGAGCCACTGAGGGAACAAACGACTTGGAGCTGTTTTAACCGGCATTACGAAACTTGGGTTCTTCGCGAACCCGACCATTTCCGTCAGTTGGGCGGAACTGTGTCCTGAACCGTAGTCCTTATAGAGTCTGCTAGCGACGAGACTGTGTGTTCCCTGCGTCAGCTTTTCGCCGATTTACCGGCCTGCCATCAGTATCGGCAGCGTGAACTTGAAAAACGGATTTTGCGATATAGAGACCAACAACACTGGCATGAACCTCCATGACGACATCGCCGGGGTATCCGACAGAAACTGCCGCGCCCTGGACGAGTTCTTCATTTGGCTGGCAGCCCAGGCCGCGCGCGCCTCGCGCAAGTCCAACCTCGGCCAGGCCATGGTCTATATGCTCAAGCGCCAGGAGCGGCTGCTGTGTTCACCTCGTTAACGAATGCCGCAGTGCTTCTCCGCGCTGCCTGAGATTTGCGACTTATGCCAGCTTGAGGGGGTGGCCTGAAGCTGGCAGTGCAAGTCATTTTCTCGGAGAGAGAACGCGATCCCGAAGAAGGAGGAAAGTCCTCTCTACACAGAACCAGAGCACGGTTGCGGCCGCAAAACTGGTCGCCAGATAGACCACGAAGCCGTAACCGCCCTGAAGGTTCTCTTCTCCAAAGATGAGCCTATCGACATGGAAGACCGACTTGTGGGTCAGATACAGACTGTACGACAAGGTGGCGACGATCACGCCACCCGGCACCCGCCACCCTTTCAGAACAGGCTCCAGATCAAGCAAAGCGCCAAGAATGAGAGCGATCCCGATTGAAATCAGTGGGAAGCCGGCAACCGTGCCCGGCTGCGCCTGAAAGACGAGAAAAAGATTTGTTCCCGCAAGCGGACCACGAATCGAGAACAACACGAGCGCCGCCACGACGAGAGCAACACCAACCGGCAGGGTAACACGCGGAGGCGCGTAACGCTTGCAGAGCTCCGGCTTGAAAAATCTCGCCGCATCAAGGATGACGCCGAACAGCAGGCCATCCAAGCGGGTGTACGTCGGGTAGTATACGTCTTTGAGGTAGACGGCGAAGGCATCCCGCAGCTTGTCGGCATCAACGAGAACGCCGACTTGGCTCTCCCAGATCATGTATCGAAGGATCATTCCCGCAATCATCATCGTACCGGCGACGAGAATCGTCGTACGCATGCCGATCCGACGATGCAGGAGCAATACGAGAAGCGGCAGGACCAGATAGAAATGCTCCTCGACGCACAGCGACCATGCCTGCGTAAAGGCGCGACCCACACGCGGATCGAAGTCGAAATTCACGGTGAAGGTCGCGAAGCTCCAGACCGGTTGCATCGTCGGAGCGTCTCGCAGCACGGGAAAGATTGCATAGAGGCCGAGAACAACGAAAAACGCCGGGAAAATGCGAAAGGCGCGGCGGAGATAAAAGGACTTCAGGTCTACGCCATCGGTCCGCGAGACCTCCTTGAAGAGCTGAGTTCCGATCAGAAACCCGCTCAGAACAAAGAAAATGTCGACTCCGAGCCAGGCATAGGTACGGACGCCGACCAGCGAAGACGGCGTCACCTCGACGGGGAGATGCACGAGCATGACGAGAAGGATTGCAAGGGAGCGCAGAACATCAGGGCCAACCGCCCTGGATTGCACCTTCTCTGTGGTTTGAGATGAGAGACTTCGCGCTGATGGAAAATATGCAGAATCTGAATTGGCAATCGTATTCATTGCGACGATCCATGGCTGTGTCTGAAGGGATTTGGACACGCCTAGGACGTGTTCGTGAAAGTTTTATCATTCCTTTTCCGGTTCGAAATAGGCGGTTTCGGATAGATAAAATTAACCTAAATTTCTCGTAAATTCTGGCAGTGCTCGTCTTGCCCGGTATCTCCCGATGCGCGTGAGGGGGATGCAACGGATCGACGGCGAGGAGAAGACGTCTCCGCAGAGCGTATCGATGGATATTTCAGGAGTGTTCGCTGCCGCACGTAGTGTTCGGGAACCGTGCGTGATGGGATCGGCCGCAACGATCTTCCCGCAACGATGGGGTATTCGCTCAGCAATCGCGAGCGGCTTCAACACGTGCAGAACACCTCCGCCGCGCTCAATGACATCGGACGCTCCGACCGTCGGCGTCCTCAAAGATTCCTGCGTTCGCTGTCGCTCAAGAAGGGTCCGCGCACCCATTTTATAGAATTGTCATACTTCTCAACAACTCGCCTGAGTACGCCGAACTCCTGCTTCAAATGGGCGGCAAACTTTGATGCTGCGGGGTTCGAAAATGGCTTGCGTCTGGACAAAATCCCCAACGCTCGCTCGGGCTGCGGTATCTGCAACGGAATAATGCTTATTTTGCTCTCCCCCCGGTAGGTGAAAGCCACTGAGAGTGGCAGGATTGCGAGCGCATCCGTCTCTATTATGTAGTTTACGACACTAAGAAGCGAACCTCCCGCATAGCGCATCGCTAATTCTTCGATGCCCAAGGTAACGAGAATATTCTGGAGATCGAGGATCAGCGGCGAACCAGGCAAGGGAGCGACCCATGGATAGTTGAGTAGGTCTTCTGTCACTAGATTTCTTTTCCGGACCATAGGGTGCCCCGCGCTGCAGATCAGCACGTTGCGTGCGGGCAGGATGGCCTCGAATATATAGTCGGCTCTCGACTCATTTGATCCGCTCGGCGTGATGGCCAGGTCGATTTGACCCGCATCGAGTTGCGTGGACAGGTCCGGGTAGTTTCCATAGGATTGCTCGACCATGATGCCGCGTTCTTTTCGCTGAAATACACCGATCATCGAGGCCACAACAGCATCCATGAAGAATGGCACGCCGCCGACTTTCACCCTCCCGAAGGATCCGGATTTGAAGCTCCGTATTATCTCCATGGCCTTGCGCGAGGAGACCAGGATCGACCGGCCCTGAACCCCTAGCTGTTCTCCAAGCGGGGTTGGTTGCAGTGGCCTTCGCCCAGGAACAAACAAGGGCTCGCCTATCCGCTTTTCAAGCAACGAAAGCGTTCGAGACACGGATGATTGCGGCATGCCCAGAATAGCCGCTGCCTCCGTTACGCCGCCAGTTTCAATGACGGCGGCAAGTTGCACCAGATGGCTCTCAATAATCTTCATAGCATTTTGCTATAATTGACATCAACAATTGCATCAATGGCCAATTCGGATTGTCTATAGTCTCTTATACGCCGCTGTTCTTAAACGGCTGCGTTCCGAGCGGGGCAGGAGGCACCCCGTTGTCACAAATATCCAGGATTTTTCGGGAGGAATGAAAAAATATGTCACTTATAAACGGGTATCATCATTTAACGCTGAGCACAGACGGCGTACAGGAGGATTATGACTTCTACACCAAGACGCTCGGCCTGCATTCCGTAAAGCGCACAGTCCTCTTCGACGGCACAATACCCATTTATCATCTCTATTATGGTTCGAGGAGTGGCGAGGCCTCGACAATCATTACAACATTCCCCTTCCGTAAGCCTGCCTTCTTTGGCCGGCTTACGGAACAAACCAATCTAAGGTGATCCAGCTGGCTATTCCGGTGGGCGCCGCCGACTATTGGGTACATCGCCTGAACTCGAAGGGGATCGAGGCATCAGAGGCTAGCCGGTTCGGTCTGAAGCGCGTGCTCTTCAATCATCCATGCGGCATTCCGCATGAGCTTGTCGAAAACCCATCGGATAAACGTCCGTCGATCGTGAACGAGGCTCAAAGTGTGTTCGCCGAGCACGGCATCAAGGGCATCTATGGCGCGGCCATCGCGGTATGGGATCGCACGTCTATGGATGACTTCCTCACGGTCGGCATGTCGATGAGGAAGGAAGCCGATAGCGAGGAAGGTCTGATGTTCTCAGTCCCGAATTCCAACGGCCCGGCCAGCATGGTAGAAGTGTTGCACGAGCCAAACGTTTCGCAGGGAACGTGGACGCTCGCTGGAGGTACAATTCACCACCTCGCTCTGAATTCCGGCAACGAGGAGAACCAGTTTAGGCTCAAGGCTCATCTGGAGGGTCTAGGATTCACGGATGTTTCCGATCAGAAGAACCGGAACTATTTCAAGTCCTGTTACGTCCGCTCTCCGGGCGGCGCATTATTTGAGATTGCATGGACAGTGGATGGCGGTTGGGCCGTTGATGAGCCTTCTGACAAGATAGGCAGTACGCTGGTATTTCCGCCGTGGTTCGAGAGCCGCAAGGATGAGATTATTAACGGCCTCGAACCTGCCGTCTTCTGAAACGCATATATGTCACATCATCACGAACCGCTGTTCCTTGGGGCTCCACCCCAAGCCGCGAAGGTGCTTTGCATCTTCGCTCATGGGCGTACCCAGTCGCCTGAAGACATGCTTGATCAGGTGATCACTAAGCTCGATGCACCGAATGTTGCTTTCGCTCTTCCCAGGGCTGCGGCCAACAGCTGGTACAGCGCTCGCGCTACGGACGCATTGACTTCCGAAACACGGATCGAGCTCAATCAATCGCTAGATTACCTTCGCACGGTTGTGGTTGATCTCGTTAGAGCCGGAGGAGGCGAGAAGCCGCTGCTGATCGGCGGTTTCAGCCAGGGTGCCTGCTTGTCACTCGAATACTCGATGAAGTATGGGCCATGGAATGGCGCAATGGCCAATCTAACCGGGTGCAGAGTCGGCACATCCTTTTGCGATCGGCCGTTTGCTGATCTGAACCACATGCCAGTTTATCTAACCGGCGCGGATCGGGACCCTTGGATATCTGTGGACGCATTTGCGTCCGCAGTAGAGACCTTGGGGCGGGGCCGGTCCAGACTACTGTGCGAGCTTTTCCCTGACCGTTCCCACGAAGTCTCCGAGCATGAAGTGGCAATTGTGAATGCACTTCTGGCCGACCTTGCGGAGGTAAGGAAACCTTTCCAAGTGCGGGAACGGAAATCTCGAAGATCCAGTTTCGAGAGTACGGACGTGAATTAATGAAGCGCAGATCCAATATCTAGGACAAGACTTCGGCGGCTGGTGTGTTGGGAGTGAAGCTTATCACCGTGAATGGCGACGCCGGTTGCAATTTTGATCTCTTCATCATCAACACGAGACGCGCCGCCGTAATTCCTGCTGGTTTGAACCCGAGGATTGGCGCAGAGATTACAATAAGTTTCGGCCCCATGGTGCGATCGGCAACAAGTTACCGATCTCGCTGATGAATCCGGGAAGCGTCGCCAGCCCGTTCCCCTGAGATAGGCCGGAAAACTTTGCCCTCAGCTGGTCCAGAAACATGGGGCGGTTCACAATAGGCCGGTGCTCAAGCCGCCGATGGATGAAAGTTCCGTGGCAGGTTCGCCCGACCCCATAGCGTCTGAAAACGGTAACGAAACGCGTACACGAGTCATGGCACTCATGGCCTGCGGGCGACTGACATTCGACCGCAGGGTTTGAGAAGCTTTGTATAGCCTTGGCGTGGGCCTTGCAGAGGCCTTTACACGTATACTCCGCTTCCGCGACGACAGATAGCCCAGCCGCCGCTCGCCGCAATCCTAAAGTCAGATTAGAGGCCCATGCCCCGCAACTCCTGGAGTGGTGGGATAGTTTCGTACATGTGCGGATCCAGGACGTCCCACATGATTCCACAGGTCGGCTTATGCGGGTTTGTCACGTGGATAGTCTGTGTAGGAGTGAAGATCACATCAGCCACAGTATCAAAAACCTCGGGATACAACTTTTCCGTAAGCAACTGGCAGTCATGAACGACCGCCGCAGCCGGCGTATTGACTGTGATCCGACCTAGCTTGAACAGCATACCCCATTCCACGTCAAAGAAGCCGTGGCCTTTCCCAAACCGAACGCCCTCATGATTGATTGCGCCTGTTCCTGTGACCAGGTAGTCAACGGGCTGAATTGTCGAGATCTCTGCAAGTGAAAGTGGCGTTGCTACTCGCTCCATACCGTCAAGCGTCGATGCGTAAACAAAGTCGTCGGAGCTCATAACGTCAGGATCCAGCAACCAGAACCCGCGTTTGATTGAATAGGTCGTCATCAGAACCTTCTTGCCATCGCGAAGGGCCTGCAGTCTGAGGCGCTCGATGCAATTGTCGGGCGCGATGAAAATCAGCTCACTGTTTCGGTAATAGTCGTCGCTAGTAAGGCGTGCACATGCCGCGTCACCGCCTTCGAAATCGGCGATGAATTCGCCAAAATCGTAGTGAAATCGACTGTCTGGCAGAGCAACTTCGCGAAGGCCTGCCCAAACTCGCTCTCGAACGGATGTTTTGTGATCCATAATAATCCCCTTGTTCTGAATCAGCTCAGAATCGACTTTGAAGCAGGTGAGGCAATGCTCGGCACCAGCAACGCAAAGAAGCGATTTGCATCCACTTCACTCGCCGCCTCTACGATCGGTAGATTTGACCATCGGAAATGGTCCCTACGATCGACAACCGTCTGGCCTAAACTGAGAGCGCTGGCGGTCTCAATGCCAACTGCCACCGCTTCATATTTCAACACCGAATCGTCGACAGCAGTTGCCACAGCCAGGGAGTCGATCAACCCGCAATAGGATCCGAAACCTCGCTTCTCCACGAAACCGACCACGCCCAACAGGAATTCGCTTTGCGCATTTAACGACCTCAAAAGAGCCGATCGATGCTCCTGCGACAGCTCAATGGAGGGGTGTGTTGCAACGTCCAGGCCGACTGCCGAGAGATTAAAGCCAGCCTCGAACACAAGCTTCGCGGCCTCTGGGTCGACGTAGATGTTCCATTCACTCGCGGGGTTGTCGCCGGTGGCGCGAGTGCTCCCGTTCGACTGAAAACCATAGGAACCACCTATGATGATCAAGCGCTTCACTTTGCGAGGCAAAAGCGGATCTTTGATGAGGGCCAGAGCAAGGTTGGTCAGAGGCCCCAAAGCCAGGATGACAAGCTCGCCGTTGTAACGATTTGCCTCGCGAATGATCAGGTCAGGGGCGAAAATGTCATCGGGCTCCCGGCTCGACTCAGGCAGATTGAGCTCACCAAGTCCATCGCTGCCGTGCGAAAACGGATCACGTGGATAGGGGCGCACAAGCGGCTTCATCGGACCGGCAGCAACCGCGATATCGCGCCGGTTCGCAAGGTCGAGGATACGGCACGCGTTTTGTGCGCAAATATCCGAGGTCAAGTTTCCAGAGACAGCGGTTACGGCTCGGACGTCAAGGACGCCCGAACCGAGTGCGAATAGGATTGCTACGGAATCATCAATGCCGGGATCGCAATCAATCAGAGTAGGGATCATGCCGCCACACTCCGCTTCGCGCCAGCCGAGTCACGTTTTGCGAGTATCTGAAGACGCTCAGCCCATTGGCGACTGCTGAGCTTATTGGTTGCCTCGACGAGCGCGCCCCATTCCTTGGGTAGCGCGGATGCACCGGCGAAGGCACCGCACACAGCACCGGCCATGGCTGCAACAGTATCTGTGTCGCCGCGAAGATTGCCTGCGATTTCGATAGCTAGCGTGGGATTGCCTCGAGCGAAGTCGGCGATTCCGATGGCTGCGGGAACGGATTCAGTCGTCGGTTCGCCAGCGCCGACAACCTCGGACATCAGCCTTGCCAGTTCAAGCTTGCTCCCCGCTTGGCTCGCCAGTCGTCGCGCCAGTTCGATCCGGGATGCCATGTCGGCAGCATAAATCCAGTTGCCGTGTTCGGCCCCAAGTCGAGCGCCAGCGATCGAGGCGTTCATGACCTCTTCCCATGATTTACCTTCGATGCCGGCCGAGATCGCCGCGGCCAAAGCCAGTGCGCCGGAGATTGCAGGGCTTGTCGCGTGGGTGGGCATGCAGGCGGTGGCGACGAGCTTTGCAAGCTGCTCAAGCGTGAGGCCGGCAATCGCGCCATAGACGCCAATGGGGGAAATGCGCATTGCCGCGCCGTTCGTCACGCCGAAACGGCCGATTTCCGAAACCGGCGCGCCGGCCTGATAAGCCATGAGCGCGCGTTTGGTGCTCGGTCCGACAGCAAGCGAGTTTTCTCCGCCGACACTGACAAACCAGTCATTCAGATGTTTTGCAACAATTTCAGGTGTGAAGCCTTCTTCCAACGCGTCTGTCAGAGCAAGCGCCTGTTCGGTATCATCCGTGATCCGGCCCGCCGGATAGCCTGCGTGATACGGGCTGTTTTCGGGGCCGACATCCATCTGAGAACGCCACAAAGGCGACTTGAGGAATGAGTTTGGCATACCGAATGCGTCACCACAGGCTGTTGCGAGAAGTGCGCCTTCAATCCTATCGAAGATATCGTTTGACAATGTAATCTGCTCCTTTTTTTCGAATGCGGCCCACGAACCCCATCCTTCACACGCGCGCGCGGCTATTTTCGCCGCAAATTTTCCAGCATAATCAATACTTTGACCTAGAAGACGACCGGCGAGAAAAGAACCTCCGAACGTGTCTCCGGCTCCGGTCGTATCGACGACGTTTGCTTTAACAGCCTCAATCTTGGTGACTGCTCCGTTGTGCCGAACCGTCGCTCCACGCTCGCCATCCGTGACAACAGCGGTCTCGCAAGCAATATCGCCGAGCGCTGCGAACTGCTCACCGTCCACGATGACCGTATGCCACTTGTAGGAACGAGCTTGCACCGAGGCGTCGCCGATCAGCGAGATCGGGATGTTACGCTTGCTGGAGGCTTCGACGAGAGTGTCTGCCCAAGGACCCCACACCGGCGAAATGACAGTGTGCGTGACCCCTTCAAGAAGCCGGTCAACACACTCGGGCATGACGGAAAGAAGGCGCGTTGACCAAGCGAGCCGTCCACTTTTTCCGTAGACCAGGAGGCAACGGACGGCTTCGATGTCGAGGAGCGGTGTCTGAGAAATATCGACGCCCATTTCTTGAAGGAGAGCTATGGCCCGGTCGTTCGCCGGCTGAGGATACCAAAGGCGGACATCCGCCCCCTGAACCCTGGCCGCGAGCGAGATCGTTCTGGCAGCGCCTCCTGGCAACCAAATGCCTTTGGAACCTGGATTGATCGATAGAGTGGCAACTTCCGAGGATGAGGGTTGGCGGTCCGCATCAAGTATAAGGTCTTCGTGCGCTGCGCTTCCTGCTACTAGGATCGTCATATTCTCATTTTCCTCTGTACCGTCAGGATAGGTCTATATTATAATACCTCTATCAGCAAGGGGGCTTGTAATCTTTTGGAATACGAGTCACCGAGAAACAGCCAAACCATTGACCGAGGAACGAAAATGGCAAGCAAGCAAGGCGCTCTCGAGCCCGGACTGATCGATGCGGAATCGCCAGTTCCGGTGTACGCGCAGGTTGAGCAAGACATCCGGCGTCAGATTTTGTCCGGCTCATTGGCGAATGGCAGCAGGCTCCCGCGCGAAACGGAACTCGCCACTCTCTACGGCATCAGCCGAATGACGGTCCGACACTCTCTAGAAGGTTTGGCGTCCAGCGGGTTTATACGTCGCACACATGGCATAGGGACGATTGTGGTTGCGCCCAAAGAGCCCGTCACCTTCGAGTTAAGCCTGATGATGAGCTTTACGGAACAACTCCGTCGTCAGGGTTTTGAAACCAAGACAATCATCGACCTCAAGTCGGTGATTGATCCTCCCGAAAAAGTTCGTGCGGCTCTTGGATTGGAACCGGACGAGAAATGCCTGGTCTTCCGGCGAGTGCGCGAAGTCGAAGGACGGCCAATGGCTATTACGACGTCCTGGCTTCCAACTAAGCGGTTCGCTGGCATCGAGAATGTCGACCTAGCGAACGGTTCTTTGTGGGCTGCTCTGGAAGAACACTACAGCATCCATCTTTCCAGAACAGACAACATCGTTGAGCTGGTGACTGTATCGCCTTCCGAAGCTCATCAACTCCACGTCGAACCGGAAAGCCAAGTCATCAGGTTCACAGGCCTTGGATTCGACTCAAAGGAACGAGCAACCGAATACACAGTCGCTCTTTGGTCCGGCCAAGTTAAGTTCCACTTCGCCTCCCATGAACCTGGGGGCAAAGCTCTCAGTGATCGTCCTTCAGTTCGCGAAGCGGTGGAGAGTTAGAAAGCTCTTCGTCCACCAGGCTCCAGTCCAGATTTTCTGGTCTGGGTTTAATCCCGATATCGAGTGTTGCGGTGGGTGTTACGACAATGTCGGCATGAACATGACCCCGGCTCGTGGTTACGAGTTCGTCCGAAATTTGTGTGTCATGGACGACAGCGACGATTGATGTCTCTGCATTGACTAACTCCGCCTCCGCAAATACGCCCCACTCGATATCGAGATAGAAGCTGCCCATGCCAAACCGGCGTCCGGTACGGTCGACGGCCGCGGCTCCAGCGATGATCAGATCGAATGGCCCTCGCGAACGTAGTTCCTTCAAAGTTACGGCCTTGCCAAAGTGCTGCGTTCCGTCCAGCCAGCTAGCATAGCGCTCATGTCCCGGAGGAATTGTCGAGGGCGAAACGACAACGAACCCGTCATGAAGTCCATAGGTCGGCAAGACAAGGTCAATGTTGGCTTCAAGCAGGCGTTGACGTATTGGAATGAGCGCGTTGTCCGGTGTTACGAAGATCCGCCGGCTGGGGACAAGATCGAGGCGTTCCAGAAGGCGCTCGGCTGCAATTTCGTCCCCCACAAACCCGGGAATAAACCGGCTGAAGTCGAGATGGAAATGCGAATCGGGGCGCGCAAACGGGCCCACATTCCGCTCGATCTCGCTTGCAATTCTGTCATGGTTTGGCATTGTTCGATCCTCAAGGATATTTGCCGCGCGTTTCCGCGGCAAATCCGTTCAGAATGTTGGAGCGGTGACCTGGGGTACCAGCCCCCGACGAGATTCCTTCTCAAAGGCTTTTCCGGCCTTCTCCAGCATTTCCTCGGGTGTCTCCTTGCTGAGCCAGACAGATTCCAGATCCTGGATGAAGACGTCTTTCGTCGCGGGAGGGAAGAAGGCGACGATCTTGTATCCGAAATGCCCCTGCTTCACGGCAGCCGTGATATCGGCCATTGCGTCGTAGTAAGATTTGGTGATGCCAGTCGCTGTGGGATCGTTCGGGAAATCATTGAGTGGAATAGACCAATAGCCCGGCCATACCTTTGCGATGTCCGTCGCGAACTTCTTCGACATCATCATATCGAGAACCATCGCTGCGCCGTCCTTGACCTGCGAATTGGCATTGATCGAATAGGTGAACGCGCTGCCAATTGAGTAGATGGGATAAGGCTGCGACGAGTTCATGTTAGGAAATGCCGCGAAACCGAGGTCGTCGGCGCTGTCGTCCTTGAAGTAGTTGACTGCCCACTGATAGCTGAACGAGGGAGCAAAGAAGAAGGGCGACCGCTTCTGCTGCAGAAGCGCGATTGAGGAGTCGAAGTTGAGAGAAAAGTAGTCCTTGCCGCCGAGGTAGCCCGCCTTGTACCAGCGGTCGAGCTCCTTGATCGCGGCATTCATTTCGGGAGAGGACCAGTCTTCCTTGCCGGTCAGCAGTTCATATATGTATTTCGGACCGACTATCTGGTTCAGGAAGATAGAGGCGTAGTTCTCGTTTATCGGCTGCCAACCACTGTTGCCGGTCACTGATGCGTACATGCCCTTTTCCTGGGCCGCCTTCATGATCTTCTCGAGGTCGTCCTTGTTCTTCGGAACGTCCCAGCCGTTTTCCGCTAGAACAGCCTGGTTGTAATACATCCCGTCAGCCATCACCGACGGAGGCAGGCAATAGAGGTGGCCGATCTGTTGGCATGTATCGAGAACCGGTCGCAGAAGCCGTTCGCTCCAACCGTACTTCTTCGCGTAGTCTTCCATCGGTGCGAGCTTACCGGCCTTCGCCAGAGGCGTTACGTCGGATGGGCCTGATGTATAAACCAGATCCGGACCCTGGCCCGCCATCACCGATGTGCGGACGTCGTTATCGACCGACGTGCGATACTCGATCACGAGTTCATATTGATCCTGCGAGGCATTGAATGGTTTGGTGAGTGCTTCATCCAACGCCTGCTGATAGGCGGGCGAAGCCCCCCAAAACCACATTGTGATCTTATCCTTTGAAAAAGCCGGCCCTGCACCTAAGGTGGCGGAGATAACCAGGGCACTTCCAAATATCCGTTTCATGGTTAGTTCCTCTCTTTTGTTGTTTACTGTAATCGCCGTCAGACACGCTGCCCGTTGGGATCGAAAAGCAGCACCCTGTCGGGCTTGGGTTTGAAAGAGATTGTGTCGCCTTGGCGGACACGATCATCGCCTCTGAGTTCGAGGATGATGCGCGCGCCGTTGACCGTAGCGACATGGGCATACGTCACGTTACCAAGGCGCTCGACGACGTCGATCCGCCCCGAGATCGGGAAGTCTACGGAAGTCGTGATGTGTTCGGGACGGAAGCCCATTGTCAGTTTTGCACCGGCGTCCACCGGACCACGGACATTCGTCACCGTGAATGTCGCCGAACCCAGATCCTGAGCAGCAACTGACAAACCGGTGGCGCTTACGGATTCGACGGTGCAATTGACAAAGTTCATCTTGGGCGAGCCAATGAACCCCGCCACGAATGTATTGTCGGGGTTTTCGTAGAGCTCCATCGGGCTTCCGACCTGCTCTATCCTGCCCGCTCGAAGGACCACGATCTTATCGGCAAGCGTCATGGCCTCCACCTGGTCGTGGGTGACATAGACCATTGTCGCACCGAGCTCTTGATGAAGCCTTGCGACCTCCAGACGCATTTGAACGCGGAGTTCCGCATCAAGGTTGGAGAGGGGTTCGTCGAACAGGAAAATTCGAGGTTCCTTGACGATCGCACGGCCGATCGCAACACGCTGGCGCTGGCCGCCTGAAAGTGCCTTGGGCTTGCGCTGCAGATAGGGTGTCAACTGCAAGACCTCGGCGGCCTTTGCCACTTTCGCTTTGCGCTCTGCCTTAGGGAGCCCCGCGATTTTGAGGCCAAAGCCGATATTTTCTTCGACTGTCATGTGGGGATAAAGTGCGTAGCTCTGAAACACCATCGCAACGCCCCGGTCGACCGGGGAAAGGTGTGTTACAGCCTTTCCTCCAATCTCGATTTCGCCACCGGTCGTGTTTTCGAGGCCGGCGATCATTCTCAGCAGTGTCGACTTGCCGCATCCAGAGGGACCGACGAAGACAACAAACTCCCCCGCCTCAGCCGCCAAATCGAGCGGTTCAATCACCAAATGATCGCCATAACTCTTCGTCACTCGGTTGAGACGGAGATCTGCCATTTTCGTCGTTCCTTATTCTTCTTCTGCCAGAGAGTGAACTTCAAAGCCGAGCGCGGGGATGGTGCCTTCCTCAATGAGGAAACCAGCGCCGCCGCTCACGTATTCGGCGTCTTCTGACTTCACGAGCGTTTCGCCGTCGATCGAAAGCTCAAGCTGCTTGCCCTTGGCGGAGAAAACGAACTTGAGTTTCGCGTTTTCCTCATAGGCAAAGGGGACTTCCGCAAGCACGGTGACGTGCTCGTCCTTCCGCTTTATAAGCTTGGCTTTTTGACCTTCAAGGATAGCCGCGTAGTAGCGCCTGTGGCCACGTGATCTCGCGATAAGACCCGCTGATTTATGTAGATCCATGGTGAGACGCGATGACACCTTATAGTCGTCCCAGTCGCGGCTACCCGTCGTGATCGCGCCGTTTTCGAAGGGATGGGAGAGCGCGAACGTAGTGTCCACGTCTGGACGGAAATGCAAAGCAGAGCTGACGAATGATTTCAGCCAGCAAGACGAGGTGTCAAATGGAGAAATACTCGGCGACAGGTCATAGGCAGAGCCCATGACGAAGGCTTCTGGCGAACCGGACCAGTCCATATCAAGAAGGGCGACCCTGCCTGTGAGGCGCTTTTCGGCGTTCAGCTCAAGTCCGATGCGATGTATTGGCAGACCGCGAACATTAGGCACTTTCCAGGTAAGAGCGTTGTCGCCCTTCTTGAGGTTGAACGTTTCTCCCTTGACCTTTGCGAGGTTGCCATCACCATCATAGTGGATGACAAAGAAGTTCAGAAGCGGCGTGTCAGCGTCAAACGCTCGAACCGTGGCTTTCACGGTCTGGGTGCCGTAAATAGACGGGCTGGCAAGCACTTCGAAATAGCTGGTTTCCGATAGCGCACGCGGCTTCGGTTCGATGAACGTCGGGACAGAAACAGACCCGCTCACGCCCTTGGCAAGCGCCTCGTATCGAATTTCGAGACCACTCTCTCCACCGCACGTATTCAGGTTGCCCACAGCCGTGATCGCTTGCCTGCCGTCGTGATGCGGGCACAGCTGAAAGCCCTGCACGGAGCCTGGGTATTCGAATGCGAAACGCGATTTGGGTTGTTCGTATGTCCATCCGTTGAGAGCTGCGGCGGTCCGGCGAACGCGGCGCGTCTCAATAACGGCGTCGCTGAAGCAATCGCCGCCATCAGCACCGACCACGTACATCAGATCGGAGATCGGCCCACGGAAATCGGGACCCTGATCGAACGCCTTCAGACCGAGTCGGATCCCATTCAAGCATGCAAGGTTGCCGGCGTTGCAATCCGTATCCCAGCCAGAGGAGACTGCGATCTTCAGACCGTGCTGAACATCGTCACCGCCGAGAATGAAGGATGCGAGCAACAGGGCGTGGTTCGGCACCATCGGGCAGCAGCCGGGGTAGTGGCGGTAGGAGTGGTTGTCTTCCAGCCATTGGCGGACATCTCTCCAGTGATTGGCCTTGGCGCATTGCTCGCGAACATCACCGACGATCCTCTTGAGCTCATCATGCCGACTATGGCGCAGACCAATATCAAGCAGCTTGTTGATATCTGTCTCGCTGAAAGCAGCGGCCTGCATTGCGGCGAGTAGCACTGCGGCTTCGACTGCAATGCCATCGTGGCTGACGGTGCTGGCCTTGCGCGCCATATCGGCGGCCCGTTCCGGATTTCCCGGGTTCGACATCGCCCAGGTGTCGATGAAAATCTCTGAGCCGATCGCTTCCGCCATCGCGCGGCTATTGAGTTTTGCAGAACCGCTTTCTGGCGCATGGATGCCGTTCTTCAGTCGAAGGTAAGCGGTATGTTCGGTCGAGCGGCCCAGGCCACCCCACCAGAGAACGGTCTTGTCCTCGATGATGTAGTTCAGCCACGTATCGCCGATAGCCTTGGCAGAAATATTCGTCGGAAAACCGTTGTCTTCCAGCGCGCGATAGAACAGAAAAGTACCGGAGATATCATCGTCGGGCACGATCAACGGCCAGTTGACCTTGTCGTTCACGAAGTAGTCGATCTCGCCGAAAGTGTTGCGGATCGCGTCATAGGACCACCCCTCCACGGCTCGGCCGAGATAGACGCCGATAAGTTTGCCGACCACGCCGGCATAGGTTTTTTCAGCAAACCCGTCCTTGTTCAAAATGCTCCTGTTATCGACTGGCATGTTCATCCCTTTACTGCTCCTGCTGTCATTCCGCCGATGAAGAAACGCTGCATCGCCAGGAAGAAGATAATGATGGGAAAGATGATGATGAGCGCGCCGGCCATCATGATTCCGCGATCGGTGACGATCGTCGAATTCATGGAGAGATAGCCGAGGGTCATTGTGAAGTTGGCCTGACCCTGCTGGAAGGTCGAGGTGATCATGAATTCGTTCCAGGCGTTAAAACCGACGAGGATAGCGACTGTAATCAAACCGGGCCGCAGAAGCGGGAGGATGACGTACCAGAAGGTCTTCCAAGAACCTGCACCGTCCATGAAGGCCGCGTCGTCGAGCTCCTGAGGTATCGCGAGGACATATGTGCGTAACAAAAAGACCGCCAGCGGCAGATTGATTGCCGACAAAATGAGACTTGTTGCGAACGGATTTCCAACGATGCCGAGCGCTGCGAAGATGAAATAGAGCGGGAAAATGAACAGCTGGATCGGCACGGTCACGGCGCAGAGGAAATAGATCGAGATAAGCCGCCAGATCTTTCCTTTCCTTCGTGCGAGCGGGAATGCCGCAAGAGACGCCAATCCGACAGTAATGACGATAGTGAACCCGCAAATTGCAATGCTGTTGAACAATCCAGTCGAGAACCGGCCGGTCGTCCAGGCAGTCACGAAATTCGCCATGCTGAAGCTGTCGGGCAGTGCAAGTGGGTTGGCGACGATCTCCGCATGC
This sequence comes from Ensifer sp. YR511, assembly GCF_900103045.1. Lineage (NCBI taxonomy): Bacteria > Pseudomonadati > Pseudomonadota > Alphaproteobacteria > Hyphomicrobiales > Rhizobiaceae > Ensifer > Ensifer sp. YR511. Next base: position 19,490 of record NZ_FNGR01000037.1, on the reverse strand, counting down.
GATTTGAATGCGTTCATGATCACAAGGCAGAAGGGCGCCAGTGCGACGACCACCGAGATTGAGAGAAACAGGCTTCCCCAGATGCTGTTTGCCGATGGCGCAGTGGATGTAGAATGGCTCATCGCAGCGTCTCTCTGCTCATCCAGACGTAAATGAATGATGCGACCAGCCCGAAGAGGCTCATAAACAGCGCGATCGCCGCCGCTTTGCCGACTTCGAACGTTCGAAACGCTGCGCTATAGGCCAGCGTCGAAAGCATCTCCGTGGAGTGTGCGGGGCCGCCATTTGTCAGCAGATAGACGTAATCGAACGTCAGGAAAGAGAAGATCGTCACCATCGCAACCATCAGCGCGATAGTGGGGAGTATGTTCGGCAGGGTCACATACCGAAAAACCTGCCAGCCATTTGCTCCTTCAAGAAACGCTGCCTCCAGTTGATCCGCCGGCGTCTGGCGCATTGCGGCGAGGAAAACGACCGCGAGATAGCCCCAGAAGTGCCACATATCGACTGACGCGACTGCATAAAGCGCAGTCGAGGGCTCACCTAGAGGGTTGGAAACGGGGATACCTTGCCGGTTGATGAACGACACGACACCCGAAATCGGATCGAATATGATGAACTTCCAGATGCTCGCATTGGCGATCGGAGAAAGGATGTAGGGCGTCAACAAGACGACCTGATAGACCGCCGCGCTCTTCTTACGATTGAGAAGGACAGACGCCGCAATGAGCGCAATCGCCATTGGAACGGTCAGGAAGATGATCGTCCAGGTAATGTTATTGTAAATCGCCTGCCAGAACGTCCGGTCCGAAAGAAGGTACTGAAAGTTTTCGAGCCCAACCCAGTAAGGGTCCGATACGCCGTCCCAGTCGGTAAAAGACGCGGCAAACGTAAGCACTGCGGGCACGATCACAATGGACGCGCTTAGTAGCAGGGCGGGCAGGACAAAAAGAACATATTTAAAGTCGCCGGAACGGCCGTTAGAACGCGCGTGCTTTTGAGTTCGCTTCGTTAACGTAGCGCTTACCGCGACGTTAACTGAAGGAGCTTCTGCATCAGCCATGAAGCTTTTCCTCTGACAATGGGACTGGGGAATCCCATTCCACCTGACACGCATCGGCAAGCTTTACAGCAACGTTTGAGACAGCCGGATCTGGAAGCCCATATTGGCCTATGCACAGCGCCGCGGAAGCAGCGGCGGTTCGCGCAGCAAGTTCCAGATCCCCGGGGTTCAGCGTCCATCCGGCCAGGAAGCCACCACAGAAAGCGTTGCCACCTCCTGTGACATCCCCGACCTTGTAATTTGGCGGGCGGACGAAGAGCCTGGCATTGCCGGATGCGACCATGGCACCGCGTGCGCCCATTCTGAGGACAACTATGCCCGCGCCGGCGTCGATCAGTTCTGAGGTGAGATCTTGTGGAGTGCGCTCTGCTCCCAGCAGACATTCAGCTTCTGCCAGATTGAGCGAGAAGATATCGACGTTGGACAGTTGGGTTTTTATTGCCGACCAATACTTGGCCCCCGCGACATCCCCTTGTAGTTCCCAAAGCGTCTTGCCGAGCTGAGAGCGATACTCACTATAGCTATCCCAAAATTCAGGCCACAGGTCGCGAAAGATGTAGGTTGCGGCCGCGGGGCGAAGGCTCGGCGGGATATCGGCGGGTATGAGTTGAAGGTTCTGAAAATGCTCGGGGCCGAAAGCCGGTGTCTCGGTACGGTCGCCGTCGGGCAGATAACGAAGTGTAGAGCGTATTGTGTTCGCGGTTCGCTTTATTTCCCCATCTGGCAAAAGTCCGTGCTTGCGCAACCAGCCGCCGCTAACCTGGTCGATGTCTTCACCAACGCCCGCGACGATCCCGACTGCCGGCAACCAGAACTTGGCGCCGACAGCAGCCCAAACCGCTGCTCCACCCAGATTGAGGCCCCGGTGTCTTCCGTCCGCTTCCCAGACGTCATCGACTATCACATTTGACAATACTAGCAGAGGAAGACTGGATATCATTTTACCGCTCCCGAGGTTAGGCCTTCCACGAAGCGACGTTGGAAGAGCGAATAGAAAACGAGGACGGGCAAAGTGAGGATGCTTAAAGCGGCAAGGAGCCTCGGCCAGTCGATGGCTTCACGATGAAAGAAATTCAGCAACCCCAAAGGCACGGTCGCGGACGACGGATCCCGCAGAAACACGAAAGCAAGATATAGGTCGTTCCACATTCCCATGGCCTGAATGATTGTCACAGCGAGAAAACCTGGCAGGGTGAGCGGGAGGATCACGTGAACAAGGATTCTCAGTGGGCTCGCTCCCTCCAGAACCGCTGCCTCTTCCAGTTCAACAGGGACGGCGAGGAAATAGGAGCGGAGCAAGAAGACCGACATGCCGAAACCGCCGGCAGCATATATAAAGGCGAGACCAAAGAAGCCGCCTAAGAGACCGAGGGAACGCAGCACAACAAAAAGCGGTATGGTCAGAATATCGGGAGGGATCATCATTGTGGCTAGAATGATCACACTGACAGCATCGCGCCCCGGAAAAGAGAAGCGCGCGAGCGCATACGCTGTGGTCGCCGCTGCAAACAGCAAGATCACAAGACCCAGGGCAACGACGATCAGGCTATTCAGCAGGTAATCTCCGACACGCGCAATCGCGAAAGCGTCCGAATAATTGCTGAACTGCCAGCTCCGCGGCATTCCCCATGGGTTTGTATAAAATTCCTGCCGGGATTTTAGCGATCCGAAAAGTATCCAAACGACCGGCCACATGGCTTGGACGACGGCGAACGCGAGCGCCAAGTGCCCAAGGCTCATCTTCCAGACTGTCTGTGCGGAAAAGGGTCGTGCGGCGCGCCTAAGCATCTTGGCCGCTCCTTCTGTTGAAGAACAGGAAAGTGAAAGAGATTGCAGCGATGATCGCAAAGAGGATGTAGCCCATGGCAGCCGCTCGACCGAAGCGCGAGAACTGAAATGCTTCGTTGTACATATGGGTCACCACCACATCGGTTCCGAAGCCTCCTCGCGTCAAAACCCATACGACGTCGAAGCTGCGCACGAAGGCACCCATCAGAGCGAGAAGGATCGAAACCGAGAGCACAGGTCCAAGCTGGGGCAAGGTGATGTTCCAAAATCTCTGCAATGCATTGGCGCCGTCCATTCGCCCCGCGTCATAGAGTTGCGGTTCGATGGCCTGTATCCCTGCAAGGAACAGCAGCATGTGCAACCCAGCCCAGCGCCAGATCTCGACGGCGGCCACGCTTGCAAGCGCCGTCGCGTCGGAACTTAGCCAGGAGGACTCGAGAGCGCTAAGGCCAATGGCATTCAACATTTCATTGAACAGGCCACCAAAACGGCGGGCCGACAGGAAAAACGTCCAGAATGCCCCGATGACGATGATGTTCATCGTGACCGGCAAGAACAGCAGCGTCCTCGCAACACGTGCCCCTTTTAGGGGCGCGCTCACCAGAACAGCGAGGGCCAACCCCGCGACGTTCTTTCCGATCACGACGATCACCGCGAAGACGACGGTATGCCACAGCGCGCCCAAAAATTCGGGATCGTTGAGAACCGCTTGATATTGCGCCAGCCCATTCCAGGCGCCGACGGTCAAGCCGTCGAACTCGTGTAAGCTGAGCCAAAATCCGTAAATGCTTGGAACGATCAAGAAGACCGAAAGCAACACCATTCCGGGTATCAGCAGAGCATAAGGGGCGTTCACTTGCCTATGCATAACCGTCGCCCTTAGCCTATCAGTTTCCGAACTTGTATCCCGACGAGACCATGCTATCGAGCTTGGCCTGCATTTGAGTTGCCGCTTGTTCGGGGGTGATAGAGCTGCCCATCATTGACTGAACCGACCGTTGGATCGTTTCCGTCAACTCGCGCGGCCAAACCCAGTCGAGGAATTTGTCTGCCGGAAGGTATGCTTGGAGATTCTTGGAGACCTCGTCCGTGGAGCCACTCACGCCGACGTGGGAAGTCGCAATCGGCGCGACCGGAGAAAGGAGCTCCGCCGTTTGCGCGTCCTCGGCAGCGAATTTTATATATTTGGCTGCTAGGTCAGGCTCTTTCGACGTCGAGGAGATGCAGAGGCCACTCTCCGCGCCGCCGAAAGCGACAGGATGACCGGGCTCACCGTCATATTGTGGGAACTTGAAAACACCCCATTCGAAAGGTGCATTTGCCTTAACAGCAGGGAGGTCCCAGGATGCGCCGAAATAGGAGGCCGCACGACCCGAGTAAAACACCGACTTCATGGCATCCTCGTCGAGCTCATTTGATTGAGGATCGACAAGACCATCATCCACCCATTTGCGCGTCAGCTGCAGGGCTTTTAGGCTCGGCGCATCCGTGAACTTCGCCTTCCCCTTGAGTACGTTTTCCACAAATTCAAGCTGCTTGTTGCCGGTGGTTTCAGCCAGTGAGCTCATATAATACAGCGGCCACATCCAGGCATTCTTACCCTGATGTACGACAGGGATGACGTCCATTTCCTTGAACTTGGGGATTACTTTCAAAAAGTCGGCATACGCCTTCGGTGCCTCAAGTCCGGCTTGTTTGAACAGCTCCTTGTTATAAAAAAACGTCGTCACGTTCACCGCCGAAAGGGGAACACCCCAAACCTTGCCGTCTACCGTGAAATTCTCGACCGAACCGGGAGTGAATCGTCCGTTCATCTGCGCAACGAGACTATCTGCTGGCTTGATGAGGCCAAGTCGCGCATAGGATGTGTTTACCGGATTTGCCGCACAAACAATTACATCAATAGGATCACCGGCGAGTTGCGCGTTGCGCAAACGGGAAAGGCCATCCGAAACCGTCCCCCTTGCATCGTGCGAAACCTTCGTCACTTCCGGGAATTCCGCCATGAATTTGGCGTCAAGTTCGTCGGTAATCTTCTTTACGATTTCTTCTGGGGAGCCCGCCGCAAAGGTGTCCCACGTGGAAGGCCCGAAGACATGAAGTTCCTTGGCGCCTGCTGAAGGCGCGATCAAGGCGGTTGTCAAAGCAAGAGCGGCGAATAACGACTGCTGACGCATTTTTCTGTTCCCATTGTTAGGTTTGACGGCGCCTCTCTTTGCGGAGGTCTACATCTATATACCTCTAATGCAGGTCTATTATCCCGGCAAGCGCTATTCTCCGAAAAAGATCAAAAAATACGCTGGGAAATGACTTGCCAAAAAACAAGGCATCAGAGTAAGGTATATAGGATAGTACCTCTGTACTACCGAGGTCAAGATCAAAGAGAAGGAAGGCCTAAATGAGCGAACAGCTTGAGGCATATTTGGGGCAAGCTCGAAGTCTAGCGAACCTTGTCGAGACAGAATCCGATAAGATTGCGACGCGTGCCAGGCTTCTTCTGACGATGGAAGAAGTTTATGGGATCCGACAAATCATCATCACGGGATCAGGGGATTCCTACTTTGCGGCACTCGCCGCGGCTTCATCTATTCGCGCGTGGACAGGACTTCCCACGAACGCGATGGTGTCAATGGAAGCGTCCCGCTACCTAGATCACGGACGCCCTCCCCTTGCGGGGAGAAATCGTGGCCTGCTCGTCGTGGCTATCAGCAATTCTGGCGAAGCAGCCCGTTTGGTGGAAGCAACGACCCGGCTTCGTCATCTCGGAGCTATCACCCTGGCAGTTACCGCGAATAAAGAGAGCCGGCTCGGCCAAGCGGCCGAAAAGCACCTGGAAATTCCGATCCCGGCCACAGCGCCGGCTCCCGGCACGAGAAGTTACGTCGCTTCTCTTCTTGGGGTCTACCATCTCGGGATCCGAATTGCCGAAATGCTCATGTCGATGACGATGGACAAGGCAGAGGGCCTGAGGAGAGAGTTACGACAAACCAGCGCCGCTTTGAAAGAGGCTGCCGCCGCCAGTGAACCGCTGATGTCGAAGCTCAGCCATGCCTGGTCGACGAAAAATCGTATGGACTGCCTGGGCAGCGGCCCGTCGCTGGCGTCCGCTCAGTATGCCGCGGCGAAGCTTGTCGAGGCGGCCGGTATTCATGCAACGCCGCAAGATGCCGAGGAATTCCATCACCTCAACTATTTCGCAGCCGATCCAGAAGACGTCCCAACCATTCTCTTTGCACCCTCGACGGGACTTGCCCGGAACAGATGCCTGGAGCTGATCGAGGCGCTTGATCAACTCGGGCGGCCGATGCTCATCATAACCGACGACAAAGACTACACGGCCGCACACGACGTACTGGTTTTGCCTAAAGTCCAGGAGGCGTTCGCGCCTATCGTTCACGCCGTTCCGGCGGCAATGTTTTCCGCGTTTCTAGCACAGCGCCGTAATGAAGTTCATTACCGAGGCCACACTGGCCCCTGGCGGGGCGCCCAGAATGCAGGCCTCGTCCGCAACAGCAAACTCGAATTGCCGAATTGAGGGATCTATGCTGAAAAATTTCAAGCTTGAGACAGACCGCAGCGGCCTCGTTGACGTGACGTCCTTCGTTGAAGACGCCCTGAAGGAAAGCGGCGTGCAGGATGGTCTGCTTCTGGTTTCGGTTCCGCATTCAACAGCGGCCGTTACCGTCGTTTCTCCTTGGGACGTCCTTGGTCTCGAAGATGTTCACGACGAGATTTGCCGTCTCGTCCCGACGAGGATCGATTTCAAACATCAGTACGACACGCCGCAGGATGCCGCAGGGCACGTCAAGGCGGCGCTCGTGGGGCATTCGAAATCGTTCTTCATCGATCAGGGAAAGCTGGGCCTGGGTCACTCTCAGAAGATTTACTTCTGGGAGTTCGACGGACCGCGAAGCCGTAGCGTGCATGTGAAGGTGATCAAGTCATGACTGAAGATCTAAGCCATCTGCCTGCCGTTTCACGCGAGACGTGGGAAGCCTACAAATACCGCAATAATGTACCGCTCCGCGGACTTCAGATCGACGGCCGGCCGGCCCTGACCGGTATCGATCCGAACAAGGTGGGAGACTACGTGTTTGTTTTTGTCCGTGACCCGCTTTGCGCCTACGACGATGATCCGGCGACACAATTGGCGGCCCGCCTGGAAAACTCCGAACTGGCGGGCAAGACCGGCATGTTCACCACGTGGACCGGTACTTACAAAGGCGCTCGTATCTCGGCTATCAGCGGAGGTAGCGGTGGCCCCGAAGCCGAGCTGTGCATGTTCGAACTGCTTGAATACACGAATGCCGGTACATTCATTCGCGTCGGCGGGTCAGGTGGAACCAACGAGACTGTACGCCCAGGCGATCTCGTTATCGCAAAAGGAATTGTTCGAGATGAAGGACTAAGCGCAGCGTACGTTGGCTCTGGATGGCCAGCAGTTTGCGACCCAGAAGTCGTCATCGCTCTGGCTGAAGCAGCGCGCGCCCAAAATGTGCGTTATCACATCGGATTGACGAGGTCGGTCGATTCGGACCTCATATCGGGTGGTCGCCCCTCTGTTAGAGGTTACCTGCGACCGGACAACCTCAATGCAGTCGATGAATGCCGGAGACTGGGGATCCTGAACGGCGAGCGCGAGGCCTCCGCCATTGTGACGATGGCCACGCTTTTTGGTAAGCGCGGCGGCTCGGTCTGTTCTGTGGCAGACAATATTGCGACCGGCGAGAGATTTCAGGCTGGAGCTGGGCATAGCGCGGCTATTGATGTCGCGCTCGAAGGAATGGCTATTCTCGCCAGGATGGACTCTGAAAGAGACTCGGCGGGAGCCGCACACTGGCTTCCTTCAATGCGCCAGAAGTAACCTGCACCCTTCGGCGCGGCCTTACGAACGTGCAGAAATCAAAAGTTTGGCTCGGCAGATAGTTTGCAAGAGCATTGTGTAAGAAGATGGATAAGGCCAGATTGTCGAAATATCAAAAGCTGGAACGAATGATCGACCAGGGCGTCGGCCGCGAGCCGGCCGACATCGTGCTCAAGGGCGGGCGCTTCTTCGACCTCGTGACTGGTGAACTGGTTGCCTCCGATATCGCCATATCAGGCGGCCGCATCGTCGGCACCTATGGTGATTATCAAGGACGCGAGGAGATCGATATCTCCGGCCGCATCGTCGTGCCCGGCTTCATCGACACGCATCTGCACATCGAATCCTCGCTTGTCACCCCGCATGAGTTCGATCGCTGCGTGCTGCCGCTCGGCATCACCACAGTGATCTGCGACCCGCACGAGATCGCCAACGTGCTCGGCACCGAGGGCATCCAGTTCTTTCTCGATTCCGCCCTCGAGACCATCATGGATATCCGCGTACAGCTATCTTCCTGCGTGCCGGCGACGCATCTGGAGACCGCGGGCGCCGACCTGCCGATCGAAAAGTTGCTGCCGTTCCGCGATCATCCGAAAGTGATCGGCCTTGCCGAGTTCATGAATTTCCCCGGCGTCATCCACAAGGATCCGGTGTGCCTCGCCAAGCTCGAAGCATTCCAGGGCGGGCATATCGACGGCCACGCGCCACTGCTGCGTGGCAAGGACCTCAACGGTTATCTCGCGGCCGGCATCCGTACGGAGCATGAATGCACCACGGCGCAAGAGGCGATGGAGAAGATCCGCAAGGGCATGCACATCCTGGTGCGAGAAGGCTCGGTCTCCAAGGACCTGCACGCGCTGATGCCGATCATCACCGAACGACTGTCGCCCTATCTGGCGCTCTGCACCGACGACCGAAATCCGCTCGATATCGCCGAGCAGGGCCACCTCGACCATATGATCCGCACCGCTATTGCCGCAGGTGTCGAGCCGCTGGCGATCTATCGCGCCGCCTCGATCTCGGCTGCGCGAGCCTTCGGCCTTCGCGACCGCGGCCTTGTCGCTCCCGGCTGGCGCGCTGACCTCGTCGTCGTCGACAGTCTCGAAAGCTGCCGGGCGCAGATGGTGTTTTCGGACGGGCGCCGCGTGACGGACGATTTGTTTGCCACCCGCAAGCCGGTCGCGCCCGTCGGGCTCGATAGCGTGAAGGCCGGCCATGTCAATGCCAGCGACTTCAGCGTGCCCTACTCCGACAACGATACATCGGTCCTCGGCGTGCTGCCGGGCAAGATCATCACCGAGCATCGCCGCTACCGGCTGCCTGCTGAGGGCAACGAAACCGGCGTCGACCTCGGCCGCGACATCATCAAGGTGGCGGTGATCGAGCGGCACGGCGTCAACGGCAATCATGCAAACGGCTTCGTCCAGGGCTTTGGCCTGAAGAAGGGCGCGATCGCCTCGACGGTCGGCCATGACAGCCACAACATCTGCGTCGTCGGCGTCAATGTCGAGGATATGGCGATTGCCGCCAACCGCCTCGGTGAGATCAAGGGCGGCTTCGTCGTCGTCGAGGGTGGCAAGGTCACCGGCGAAATCGCGCTTCCAGTCGCCGGCCTGATGAGCCTGGAACCGCACGAATCCGTGCGCGATACGCTGCATCACCTGCGCCAGGCGGCCTTTGCGCTAGGCGCGACACTGGAAGAGCCCTTCCTGCAGCTCGCCTTCCTGCCGCTGCCGGTAATCCCGCACCTGAAGATATCCGACCGCGGGCTTGTCGACGTCGACAAATTCATGCTGATCGGTTGAAGACCGCTCCGTCTCAGATGACCGGGCGCCTAACACTACGGCGATGATCTGTTCGAAGCTCCAACAAACTCCGCCGCTCAGTCCGCCGTACGTGACCGATTTTTGAAGCGCAGTGCTTTATCCCAACATCAAACGGTCGAGACCTCGCGTTGCCACAACGCCGGCACGATGGTTCCGTTGATCTCAGCGGAAGGCCTCCCCTAAAATCCATGTCAGCTACGGTGGACCGTCTGAGGGGACCGCTGGCCGACGGCGGTTGCGGGTGCTCTTGTTCACAAACTAACAATCTATTTAATCTTCAATTTTGCTGACAAATGAATAAACGAATTTAGGAAGACATAAACAAACGAACACTACACCATCCATATCCTGCCAGCTGACGTGATCAGATCACGAGCTCCTCGGCAATACTCACCTCCTAGCCGGCGATAGGCGCCGTCACTTCACAACCGGCTATTCGCATTGCCGGGCCAAGTCCGCCAAGCAATCACGCTATCGCATCTTAATGAGCAATAAAGCCAGCTGACGGCGGCGTTCCGTTTTCTTCCGGCTTGCCAAGCAACGTGCCCTTATCGCAGGATCCGATTGGTGCTGGGCAAAGCGATGAGCAATTTCGCCCTCGCCGAGTGGCCGCGTCAGCTGGCTGCGCAATCACGCCATCGCACCATGTGGTCCACCTTCCCTATCAGTCCAGATCAGCCCACGATCTTGTGTCATAAAACCGCCGAATGCGGCGTTCCATCTTGGCAAAGCAACGTGGCCTCATACCAAGATCCGATTGGTGCTCGGCAAAGGCCAAGCGGCTGGCCACAGGTAACGTCGCCGGCCTACTCCACCGCAGCGTCAGCTGCGCACACTATCCGCCAATGGCGAAAAGCGAGCTATCACGCCATCTCCTACAGGATGACGCGACCGCCTTGTGTCATAAAACCACCGACTGCGGCGTTCCATTTTGGCAAAACAACCTGGCCGCATCACAAGATCCGATTGGTGCTCGGCAAAGGCCAAGCGGCTGGCCACAGGCATCGCCGTGCTACCCCACCGCAGCGTCAGTTGCGCACACTATCGGCCAATGGCGAAAAGCGAGCTATCACGCCATCTCTTACAGGATGACGCGGCCGCTCTTGGCATTGCTCATCCTCAGGTCACCGGGTGATCAGCGACCCGGACTGCCCTCACTCGACTATAAGAACCTTCCTCTCTTTCCTCAGTTAAACGGCATACTCAACGCAATCATCGCACTCAGCACACCACAAACTTCCCTCTGCTCAATCATCATGTCCAATATCCCTTTCAATGCGCCCGCCTATGCGGCCAGTGACCTCACGCACATTAGCGACCCCCTTCACCTCAGGGCTGCCGTTGCCAACCAGATCGCGAATTTTGCCCATTTCACCACCAACACTCTCATTCCGGCCCAGCTTGCTTGGGCCCGCCAGATCCTAGCCAATCCTGACGCGAATGACGTCGCTCACGAGCAGGCCAACTACACCATCGCCCACCAGAAGGTAGCGTTCGCCCCGTACGAGCTAAACAACAATCGTCGCGACATAATCCACCTCCTCGACGATCCCCTCTTTACCTATATGTCCCCGCAACGCGTGGAGGAGCATTTGCAGAATGGCGGATTACGTGTCAGCTATGGCGCCGAAGTGCTGGCGAAGCATCAGAAGGGTGAGTTCCCTCGTGGAGCCTACGGCACCCCCATCGCTCCTTGGACCCAGTCCGTCGGCACCAAAGTTATGGCGCGCTTTTTCTTTGATACGGAATACTCGCTCCCCTCCCACGATAACGCCCGCGCCCCAATCGACACCAGTCGTTGGATCGTCTTTTGCAGGACTACGGGCATGTCTCCCAAGGGTGAACTCCACTTCCCCCGTTTCCACGGTTCCTCTCAGGACTTCAAGCACTATGCGCTTGCAACGCCCAATCACCAATCGGGTGACTACGTTCGCTTCTACATCGTGGCCCACGGAAAGACGTTGATCCCACCCGAGACGCAGGAATGGGAGGCACTCCGTGCCAACTCTGACGACGAAGGCGGTGTTCCAGTTCGCGATGAGCAACTTAACCCTGTCAGCGCCACTGTCGGCGGTGTCACCAACGTGCCCAAGATCGTCCGCGAGATTTGAGGAATTGGTTTTTTTTAGATAGGCCCATCTATGTCTGAGTTTGGTAGCTGGTCTTGTTATTACTAGGTTTTAGCTTCTCAATTTATTTGATTGAGAGTTCTTTGCGAATAAACTTTGCGAATAAACATGTTGTCTGTGTCCTAAATAAGCGCCTTTAAGTGAAGTGATGAGTAAGCGCCCTGATTAGATAAGCGCCAAAGATAAGAGAGACGCCCGGAGATAACTTAAGCGCCCAGGATATAGGCACGTGGAGTCAACTGCAGCGCCCTCAGCCCAGCAGGGGCCTCGAGCTTGCGAAGGAGGGGAGCAAAATGGGCACCAAGCGTAATCGAAGGCGGAGGGCGCTGCAGTTGACTACACGTGCCTATATCCTGCCAGTGCAAAGTAATCGTCTGATAACGCGCAAAAAGGCCCCCATTGACCTGCCAATGAACTTTCATCCGGCTGTGGAGTGCCGCATTTGATGAATTCCCTTTGAGATGCCATTTTCAGCACTGAATGCGGGTGGATTTCGTTGTGTCGGCGTCGGGAATGGGTGAGATTCGTATGTAGTCACGTTTGAGGTTTTGACGAAAGCCTCCGACATACCATTTGATTGAGGGCTGGCGACCGGCGTGAAGCACGGGACCAGATTGAGGGCTTGAGCAAACAGTCCGCGCGGCTTGGACTTGCCCTTCAGACGCTCGGATAGTGTTGGGAGCTATCGTCGGCCGAAACCGTATGCTCGATCGGTGCAAACGCAGCTACGAGAGCCTCCAAAATGGTGGTTAGGGCACCGGAGAGCGCCCTGCCCTTCTGCCAAATCGCGACGTAGTGATAGAGCGCCGACGGCGAAAAAGGTCTCGTTTCAATGCCGAACGCAGCATACTCGCGAGCAATGACCTCGTTCGTGATGGAAACACCGACACCGGCCGCCACAAAGCCGGCTTCATGACCATGGTCGTCATACTCTACCGCGATGTTGGGTTCGCTACCGCGAAACCTCAGAGCATTTATGTTCATCTGATGCATCGCGAATTTAGGATCGATATCGATGATCGCTTCTCCCACGAGATCCTGCGCAACGATGCAGGAGCGCGACGAGAAGCGGTGACCGCGTTGAAAAATGCAAACATTTCCCGCGGTCGCAAGCGGCGACCATTCGAACAGGCGTGGGTCCAGGGGAAGGCGCGCTATTCCGATATCAGCCTTTCCGGACAGTATGTAATCCCGAACTTCGTCGTTGCTTCCTGATAGTGCTCGCAGGCTGGACGCGGTCCTTGCTCGCGTCGCCGCAATGACTTTCGGCAACGTCATGAAACCGAAGACCGCGGGTGACACAATGACAACCGGCATTCGCTCCTCGCTCTTCAATTCAACGATCGACGCCTCCAGGCGTTCAAGAGATGTCAGCGCGGTATCGACTTCCCGCAAGAATTCCCATGCATCCCGCGAGGGCGTCATGCGGTTCGACGATCGTTCAAACAGAGAGAGCCCAAGTGCGCTTTCAAGCTGTTTGATCTGCTGACTGACCGCGGGCTGGCTGATCCCGATCAAGGTCGCGGCCTTCCTGGTGGATCCAGTTCGCAGCACCTCCCGGAATATGTGCAGTTGCCGGAGCTTCAATGAGCCTTGCAGAATTTCCATTCTCGGACCCCTTTATTTCTAGTCAATTGGCTCGTTTATGACGCCCTCGCGATAAGTTACGCTTATGCATAAATAAAGTAAATTATAGATTGCCGCCTATGAAAGGTGTTCTATACTTCGAATAATCAGCAATATAATCCTTGAGTACCCAGTATATATTCTACAACCTTAAGTGCGTTATCGTGGGCCCCCGCAGAAGAACTCTGGTCGGCGCGGCGGCTTACGTGCTCAACACCAACAAACGGAGTCTGGTGATGGCCGGGTTTGTCTTTCAGTTTATTGGAGCTTTCGGCGTTACCGTCGGACTTGCTCTTATAAGTGGCGTCATCGGTACCGCAATTGGCTTGGTTGCTGCTGTTGTAAAGGTCACGGACAGGCGGCGGTTTGGATCGATTGTTTCCGCCTATACGACGATCGTGCGCGGCGTGCCTGAACTCCTTGTGATCCTGCTCATCTACTTCGGTGGAACCTCGCTTGTGAGCGCCCTGGCAGGCCGATATGTCGAGGTGAATGCGTTTACGGCAGGCGTCGTCGCACTTTCGGTGGTGTTTGGCGGTTATGCGACCGAAGTGTTTCGGGGAGCGATCGTGGCTGTGCCAGTAGGCCAGACCGAAGCTGCTAAGTCCCTTGGACTAAGCGCCTGGCAGAGATGGATGTTTGTCGTCGCACCGCAAATGATGCGAATGGCCCTGCCAGCATACGGCAACCTCTGGATATCGCTGTTCAAGGACACGGCGCTGGTTTCGGTGGTCGGCCTGTCGGACATCATGCGGATTGCCTTCCTGGGGGCCGGTTCGCTGCGAGCGCCGCTGACTTTCTACCTCGCAGCATCCGCCCTCTACCTGTCCCTGACCACCTTCACGCTTCTGTCGCTTCGGGTTGCCGAGGATCGCTATCCCGCGTTTGGCCGATAGATGGAGAGGCCAATGAACATCACCTTGATGCTGGACGCGTTCGGCGTCCTTTCCTCCGGCATTGGCCTCACTTTGATCCTGACGGTCTTGTCCCTTACCGCCGGCTTCCTTCTGTCCGTGCCTTTGGCCTTCATTCGCGCATTCGGAACTCCCGTGCAGTCCTGGGCAGTGCTCGTGTACACGTATGTCTTTCGTGGAACGCCCATGCTGGTCCAGCTTTTCCTCCTTTACTATGGGCTCGCCCAGCTTGAGGCCGTGCGCAACAGCATCTTCTGGGTGGTTCTTCGGGATCCCTTCTGGTGCGCCTTGCTGACATTTTCCTTAAACAGCGCGGCGCACACGACGGAGATTTTATGCCGGGGTCTCCAATCCGTGCCGAAGGGCATTGTCGAGGCCGCGGCCGCTCTAGGCTTGCGACCCCTGCAAATTGCTCGTCTTGTCACTTTCCCGATCGCCTTCAGGATCACGCTTCCAGCCTACGGCAACGAGGTGGTTGGAATGATCAAGGGGACATCGCTTGCAAGTACGGTAACCTTGCTGGAAGTGACGGGAATGGCCAGACAGATGGTTTCGGATACCTTCGCGCCTTACGAGATCTTCCTGGTCGCCGGGGCCATCTACCTCTCGCTCACCTTCGTCGCCGTGAAAATGACCGAATACGTTGAGCGGAGGCTTTCGACCGCCGGGCGCGGCGCCGCTCCCCGCGAGCAATCGCCTCGCTCGACATTGCAAGATCACGAGGCCTCTTCTTCGGCGCACTAGCGCGCCCGCTCAACACTTTCCCATTCCAACCCTACAGAAAGGTGGTGCTGCATGCGCATGCCCCTCGCTATTGCTCTTTGCTTCTCCTTGCTCGTGTCCGCGCAGCCGCTGCGCGCGGACGACAAAAGAACAATCACCATTGCTGCAGAGGGCGCGTCGCCCCCTTGGACAGGCACGGATGAAAATGGTCAACTCTACGGCTTCGATATTGATGTCGGGCGCGATCTCTGCCGGCGAATGAAGATCGAATGTGCCTTCGTTGCGCAGGACTGGGATGGGATCATTCCCGCTCTGACCGTTGGAAAGTTCGACGTGATCATGTCGGGCATGTCGATTACGGAAAAGCGAAAACAATCCATCGCTTTTTCCGAACCATATGCCGGCGGTTTCAACCAGTTCATCATGCGCAAGGACCTTGGGCTCGGCGCTGGCGACCGTTCGCAGCGGCTCAACCTCTCGGTCATCGGCGAGAAGGAAAAGGCGCTTATCGAACACCTTCGATCTGCGCTGTCCGGGAAAGCGATCGGCGTCCTTCGTTCCTCGAACTCCGAGGCC
Source organism: Ensifer sp. YR511 (assembly GCF_900103045.1). Classification (NCBI taxonomy): domain Bacteria; kingdom Pseudomonadati; phylum Pseudomonadota; class Alphaproteobacteria; order Hyphomicrobiales; family Rhizobiaceae; genus Ensifer; species Ensifer sp. YR511. The sequence goes on along the minus strand of NZ_FNGR01000037.1, from coordinate 3,981 downwards.
GTCCTCAAGGAACTGTTCGGGGATGTCGTGACCCTCCGTAGCTACGACAGTCAGGATAACATGCAACTCGACCTGACCGCCGGCCGGATTGAAGGCGGACTTGCGGATTACTTTACCTGGCGGGACTTTCTGAAGACCCCGGACGGATCGGCTGCGGCCTTTTTTGGTCCGGAACTGAGCGGCGGTCTTTGGGGTCCGGGCGTTGGCGCCGGAGTGCGCAGGGACGAAGAGGCGCTCCTCGCCGCGTTGAATGGGGCGATCGACGCTGCAATCGCGGATGGCACGCTGCGTTCGCTGAGCCTGAAATGGTTTGACGCCGATATCGCCCCTGCGGGGATGAAATAATCAGGCGGCCTCACTTTGTCCCAACCTGGCGCCGAACGCATCGTTGGCGTCAGGGCACAAAAACACTCGAGGTAAATAAATCATGTCAGTTTTCTCCGTGGTCGTGACGGGCCAATCGTTGATTACCAGGGATGTCCGCCAGGCACGTGACGATCGCTTCGATGAGGTCCTTCGCTTCCTCCAGCAAGGTGACGTCGCGTTCACAAACTTTGAATCGACGGTCCTCGGCCGCCACGGTGGTTGGCCGACCAAGGGTAAGTACTTCGGCTATTCGAGACCGGACGTCCTCGACGCCCTGAAAGTGATCGGCTTCAATGCACTGGCACTCTCCAACAACCACGCATTCGATCTCGGCCCCAGCGGCGTCCTGTCCACATTGGACGAGGTCAAGGCGCAAGGCTTTCTTTATGCCGGGATTGGTGCCGACATGACGGAAGCCGCTGAAGTCGGCCATCGACGTCTCGGAGATCGGGACGTTGCCCTGCTTGCCCTCGACGCAGGCCCGGGTCCCGCCAACATGTACGCGGGAAATCGAACCGCCTTTCGTCCGGCCCGACCGGGCGTGAACGCGCTGAAGACCGTTCGCAAGATCGGCGTGCCAATTGGCCAGATGCAGGCCCTGCGGGCTCTGGCAAGGGAGCTGCAAATGTCCGACCTTGAGCGCGCCAACTACGCGCAACCGGAGGATCCCCCGGAGATCGACGACAAAAGCGAGATCGACCTCTATGGGACAATATTCAAGCAAGCGGAAACCTGCGGCCGCCTCGTCGAGGTCGATTTGCAAAGCGCCAGTGAGCATCTGGCCGCGATCCGGGAATCCGCCGCGCTAGGCGATTTCGTCATCGCCTACCTGCACCATCACCATTGGGAACCAAACTGGCAGCAGGTCCCGAGCTGGGTACAGGGATTTGCCCGCATGTGCGTCGATGCAGGTGCGGGGTTGTTCGTCAGCCATGGTGCGCCCGTACTCCAGGCAATCGAGATCTACAGGCGCGCACCTATCTTCTACGGCCTCGGCAATTTCCTCTTTCACACCGAACCGGATGAAAGCGAATGGAGCCCGCCGGAGGTCTGGCAGAGCGTCGTTGCCGCATGCCGCTATGAAGGTGACGATCTCGTCGCTATCGACCTGCTTCCGATTGTCATCAACGGCCAGGTGCGCGTTGATGGGCACGAAACGGCTTCAGGGCTGGTTCCGCTTGCCGCGACCGGCGACACCGCCCGCCATATTCTTGAACAACTGGCGGAACGAAGCCGCCCGTTCGGCGTCGAGGTCGCGATTGCGGACGGCTTCGGTCGGATCGTGCCACGCGATTGATACCAAAGCCCGCCGCCGTTTTCGGGCGATCTCGCGTCAGGCCGTCGCCGCAGCTTCGCTCTCTTCTGCCTCCTCTTCAGCCATAAGGACCAGTTCCTCGCTGAGCGTGGAGATCAGGGCTGAGACACGGCCGCGCAGTCGTGGATGAAGGTTCATCATGCCTTCGATCAGGCGGCGGCCCTCGGAGCTCGCTATAAAAGTAATGCGCTCGTCGATCGGCAACAGCGGGGCATTGCCGCTGGCGCTTTCGTTCCCGGGTAACCCCTCGAAGAAGCGTCCGACGGGCACGCCCAGGCACGACGCTATCTCGTATAGCATCGATGCGCTGACGCGGTTCTTCGCGTTCTCGTACTTCTGGAGCTGCTGGAAGCTGATGCCGACTGCCTTGGCGAGCTGGACCTGCGAGACGTCCGACTGAAGGCGAATCGTTGCAAGCTGCCTGCCGACATGCTGGTCCGCCGGATGCGGCCCGAACTGGATATTGCGCTTCGCGTTTGCCTGAAAAGGGCGCCTGGAGTCTGCTGTGATCTTGCGATGCTGCATGGCTGCTCCCCGAATTGAGAGTTTGTCGCGGTGCGCCCCCGCGAAACTCACTAAACTTCCGAATGATCGGGGAGTTCGAAACTGTCCGTGACAGCCCTGTGGCCTTTAGTTCCGGGGAACCTGGACATACGCCACAGGCTCCCCGACCCGAAAGGTCAGAGAGTTCGATGCTGAAACGACCAGCATCAGTCGCACGGAGGGGTTTCGACGCCCCGAGGCAACGCGTACTGCCTCACGCCCAGAGATAGTTGAGGTTGCGCGCAAATTCCAGCCATTTGTGATGAAACAATGAACGATCCGGTGGGCGGTGTCGCGCCAATCCTCTTCATCGGGTGGAGACACACGCGTTGGTCGATTAAGAGCTCGCCGGCTTGCGAGCACCCTCCCCACTCATATCCCGATCGGTTCATCACAAGGATGGCTGGCGCGCATCAGCCGCCTGAGCTTTGCAGGAGGGAAGCTTACCGAGGAACATACTTCTCTATTGTAACCGGTGTTGTGCTCCCACATTGTTGTCCTGTTCGCCATGATCTCCAGACCCACCCTTCGGCCGTTTCTGAAACATATCCATTTGCTTTCAGCTTTTCGAAAGCTGAGGAATAGGCCGCTGCCGGACTGAAGAGATGGCGCGTGATCGGAATCTCAGGATTCTCCGCATCCGGAAACTCAGAAAACAAATATACAAATGCTTCGATGCAAAGGTCTAGAGCGCGTCCATTTTACTCGGGGTCATATCCACATGCCTTGAAGTAATTGGCGCACTCGTGGGGTTTGAAGAGCGCGACGATCTCGCCGACCGTATCCCAGAGTGCTTCAACGGTGCGCTTTGCTCTGGCTCGCAGGAGGGCCTTGAGCTTTGAGAAGGCCTTTTCGATGGGGTTGAAGTCAGGGCTGTAAGGCGGGAGGTAAAGGAGCTGACATCCCGCACTTTCGATAGCCTGCCGCACGCCGTCGGCTTTGTGTGCAGGCAGGTTGTCCATCACAATAATGTCGCCGGGCGTCAGCGTTGGAACGAGAACCTGTTCGAAATAGGCGCGGAAGATGATACCGTTCCACGCGCCATCAAGGACCATCGGCGCGGTCATGCCGGACAGCCTGAGCGCACCGGTGAAGGTCGTGGTCTTCCAGTGCCCATGCGGCACAGCAGAACGGCAACGCTCTCCGCAAAGAGAACGACCGCGCAACCGGGACATTTTGGTGCTCAAGCCGGTCTCATCAATAAAGACAAGCCTGGCAGGATCGAGATCGAGTTGACCGTCGAACCAGTCCTGGCGACGCTTCAGGAGATCGGGGCGTTCTTGCTCCAGTGCATGTGCGGTCTTTTTTTGAAAGTCCAACCGCGCTTGCGCAGCCAGACGTCGAGAGCACTGCGGCCAATACAAACGGCCTTGTCTTCAGCCAAGCGTAGAACCATTTCGTTGAGTGTGACGTCCTTTGCCTCTCCGATCATGCCCACGATAAAATCCTCATGAGCATCCAGACGAGAGCCGCCGCGCCGACCTTGTTTCGATGGCGTCATTTGGCCCTGCCTCGCGCTGGCGATCCACGCGATGGCCGTTGAAATTCCAATCCCGAACCGGGCCGCCGCTGATCGTGCCGACATGCCATCTCGAGACGCAGCCAGAACTAGGCTACGAAGATCCTCACTGAAAGCGCGGGTCATATCACCTCCGACCAAATGTGAGCGTCCGGCGAAGGCATTTTCGCTTGATCGAGAGGCCGATATTATAGGCCGCGTTTCATCTCGTCTGCCATAACGCGTTCGACCACATCGG
>NZ_FNGR01000053.1:0-29632 GCF_900103045.1 Ensifer sp. YR511 | reverse complement strand
TCGTTTGCGCCCTGGATCAAGCCGCGGCAGCGGGGTCTCATCGCAAAATACCCTCGGCTGGGAGCGGATAAATGCTAGCAGCGCATCATAGAGAAGCTCAAGCCACCAGGCGACCCGCGTCACCCAGGCGCCGAGCGTGCCGCGATCGATGATGACGCCGCAGGAGGCAAGCATCTGCGCCTGGCGATGCAGCGGCAAATGCCAGGCGAACTTCGAAACGGCGACATGGGCGGCAAATGCGGTGGTCACCATGCCGCCATCCATTACGCGCGCCGGCGCCGAAGCCTGGACCATGACGCTCTCGCAGGCCCGGCATGCATAGCGCGGCCGGATTGTCCGTTTCACCCGGACAACCGCAGGCACGATGTCGAGCGCCTCGCTGACATCCGTGCCGATGCAATGAAGTTCGAACGAGCAGCACGGACAAATCTTGCTCTCCGGCTCGATGAGCTCTTCATACCGTGGGAGATGCTTGGGCAAACGACCGATGTTGCGCGACGGCGATCGCCGCTCCTGCTTTGTCACCTCGGCGACGGGTGCAACATCGTCATTGGCCGCCGCGGGAATGTCGCTGAGATCGCCAAGCTCAAGCATCGCCTGCGTCGGGTCGATCGCCGTCATCTTCTCCGATTTCGGTCCAAAGAGCTGACCCTCCAGGAAGGCAACGCGCGCCTTGAGGTCGGCATTCTCTGCATCGAGCGAGAGAATGATCCGGCTCAATTGCGCGGCGTCCTGAGGTAAAGGATCGGGTCGAAGCGGCATGGCAGACCCTAGCACATGATCCTGAATCTTCAAGCAAATCCAATAGGATCAGCCCGCTTTCGTTGGCCGCTTTACGGTGTTTCTCTTGACCCGCGTCCAGTCAATACCGGCCAGCAAAAGTGAGAACTCCTGGCTACTCATCTGCATCGCGACATCGCGGATCGGTGGCCAAACGAACTTGCCTGCCTCCAGCCATTTCGTCGCCAGGATCATGCCTGATCCGTCCCAATAAATGCAGCGCAGGCGATCGCACCGCTTGGCGCGGAACACAAACACGTCACCACAGTAGGGATCAGCCGCAAGGGCTGATGCCACCAGCGCAACAAGGCCATTCATGCCGCGCCGGAAGTCGACAGGCTGCGTCGCCACCATGATCTTCACGCCATTCGGCGAAAGTCCGATCACCGGCGTGCTCGCAACGCCGCCACGATCGCCTGCGCCAACTCGGGCGCCACCGAGCCGATCACGGTCATGCGCGCGCCGGCAATCTCGATCTCAATACGACCCGTGGCGTAGTGGGGGACATCCGACGCCGAGTTCTCGGAAGACGTTCGATCGCCAACCACCGTCACCGGCACGAACATTGCCTGCTGCGCGCAGGTACTGGCAGAGCGACGAGAGGTCAACCCAGATTCCCGACGCCAGACGTTCAGCAAGCCGCGATTGACGCCCCAGCGCCTGGCAACGGCCGAGATGTTCACGTCGGGCTCTGCGCTTTCCGCAAGGATCCGCGCCTTCTCCTCGTCAGTCCAATTCCGCCGCTGGCGTCGACCGGTGATCACCTCGATCCGACGATACTTTCCTTCATGCCTGGCTTCATGCATGCCTTCATCCATGACTTCAAGCATGGCATCAGCGCGATCTCCAACCATCCTGTCCGCTCCTATCGGTGAAGGAGCCTATCTCGCGGCCTCGATCACAAAAGGAAAGGTGGGCTGTTCGTAGCGCTCACACCCTATCGGATCGCGCTTTTGCGTGGGCCCCACCGGGGCCGGTCCCCAGGACCGTCCTAGAGCAACTCATTACGGTCCTTGGTTGCTCTTGCCTGCCGCCTTCTATCATCCCTGTCATTACCGCCCATGCCTTGATTTTCGGCATTAGGTAGCAAAAACCACCAGACCTGAAATGGCATCGCGACTACCCTCGTTTCGGTGAAAACGGGGCCTCGAATGAGTGTAGCGTATGAGTAGAAGCAGAAGCGAGCCGCCTTGACTGACAGGCTGCAGCAGCTTGAAAGGGAGCGGGTCGACATTCAGGAACTGATGAGAGCGCTGGATCGCGTCATCCTGAGCTACGACCCCGACCATCAGGCATCGGCGCTGACGAGACCTGAACAGGGTAACCGCTCCCGAAAGGCCAAGCCGCTGCCCCAACTGACGACTATAGGACGCGTTCGGCAGTCAGCTCAGTTCGACGGGCGGAAGGTTCTGTGGGAGATCGTCGCTTAGCCTTCCCAGATCAGGTCCGGCGGCTTGTTGCCCTGCCAGTACCCACACAGATAGCGTGATGTCGAGCGAAAGAGTGCCTTGCCCAGCACCTGGCACGTATGGCCTCGGTTACCCACCTGGCGGCAGTCCTCGCCCCACGCGAGCTCGGCCACGTACTATTCGAAGTACTTCAACGAAAACCGATGGTGGATACAGACGTATGCCCGTTGGACCCGCGAGAAGAAGCTCTCGACCTGGTTGCAGTTCGTTCCGTCGTCGGTCTGATAGGCCTGAGTGGTTGACGCGTTGCTGCTCGTTCAGGCCAATCAGGTCGTTATAGCTGCCATGCTCGTCCGCGAAGACCGCTGCCTCCCGCGACACGTGATCCCGGACGGCCGCCCAGGCTGCGTTGCCCTCTTCGTCTCGGATGATCCGGGTGAACTTCTGGCTTCCCAGTCCGCGCTGGCGGATCGCAAGAGCGCACAGACGCTTCATGTTCTGGTATTTCCTGAGACGGCGGTCGATGCGATCCTCGGCCTTGTTTTCAGGACGGATGTGGCCGCCAGCGTACTTGCCGTCAATCTCGACCTGGCCATCGAGCACCATCTCCTTCCTGCGCCATGCCGCCGATCTCGCGCGAGAGCTGGAGCGCCGCCTTGCCTTTCACCGAGTTCGCCGAGAACCAGATGGCGATGAGCATCTCCTTGAAGTTCAGCTTGCGTGCATGAAACACCGTGCCAGAGGTGACGCTGAACACGACCTTACAGGTCTTCTCGGTGCATTTGAAGCGGTTGCGGCTCATCGTGTGGCAGCGCAGCGTTCCGCACTTTGGGGCAATAAGGCTCGTCCTCCGTCTCGTGCCAGCACAGACGCTTAAACCAGTTGTAGGCAGTCGTATCCCGCATCCTGGCGAGATCGAGCACCGTCAGCGTTCGGCACTCTGGCGACAGCAGGAAGTGCTGGCCCTTGGGCGTGTCTTCGGGGTTCGCCATGGCTCAACCCCTCCGCGGTCCGGAGGAAGGCCGGGCGTATTTCCAAGCCCCCGCCCATGTCACTGACGGCCAACACCGAAGCGTGGCTGCGGTGGGCAATGGCGGCGGTAGCGATGGCGATGAGCGTCATGTTCAGGCTCCAGAGGTCGACAGCAGGCACAGCGGATCGGCGGCCTAAAGCGGCCGCGGGAGATCAGCGCATGCCAGTATGACGCGGCACTGCCTGGCGCTAGGCTACGGGTCAGCCCTGATCACTTTCTACGGTGAGGCGGGTGCGACTGCCTACACTGTAGCCCGGTCAATTCAGCGCCAAGTACCAGTGCAACGCAAGCCACGTTGCTTGCTTGGAAAGTCTTTGATTATAACAAGGCGCGTCTGCAGAAATCAGAGGTGTGCAGAATGAATTTCCTTCGCAGGCATTGGTACAACCTGGGACTCGCGTTTGGAGCCATCGCGATCGCGGTCGCTCTCCTTGGCAATCTCCAGACGGTGCAGATCATCCTGCTGATCTTCTTCGCGGCTCTTACGCTGCACCAGTTCGAGGAACTCGGCTGGCCTGGCGGTTTTCCATGGTACTACAACGAAATAATCAGGCCAAAAGGCGGCCCTTTCGATCGGAATCCGCTCAACCAGAACAACAACCTGTTCATCAACGTTTGGGCGGCTTACCCAGTCACGCTCATGCCGGTCTTTTCCCCGACGCCATCTGGATGGGCTTCGGGATCGTGCTATTCGGGTTCGGACAGGTCATCGTTCACGCCATCGCCTTCAACATCAAGCTCAAGTACTTCTACAACCCCGGCATGGTCACGGTGCTATTCTTATACTTGCCTCTCAACGTGTGGTACCTCGTCGAGGTGTATTCCCACCAGACTGTGCTGCTCTGGAACTGGGCCGCCGGCTTTGGCTACTTCGCCTTCTTTAGCGCGGTCTTGATCATGTGGGTGGGCTTCACGCTTCTCACCGACAAAAACTCGCCGTATCCATTCGCTCCAGAGGAGCTGGAGCGGTGGAACCCACGGGGTCATCGAGCTCGACTCGGCCTCCCAGAGAACTCGGCGAAGGGGTGAGAGAGCCGAAGCAATTTCAAAGCGTTCCCCTGTTGAGATACCAGTAAAGGCCTAGTCGAATTCGATTGGGACGCAATGACCGCTATTGGCGCTTTGCGGGCGAAGCGCAATGACAGCTACCTCGCAACGTTGTCACTGACCCGATCAATGTCAGCAGCATTATGGAATGCTTTTTCTGTTCAATTCAGAGGCGTAAGTCGCTTTTGGTGGTCTTAGCTACTTAATGCCGTTGATTTTCGGTCCGCGGTGCGCCGCCTTCACTATCATTCCCCGGAAACAGTATTCGGAGTATCCACGTCAAAACCAGCCACGAATGCTTCGCTGGTGATTGCATCCATGAGATCCGTGTCGGAAATATCCAGATCAGGGAATATACTCCGGACTGCCCCTAGGGCCTCAGACGTGGCAAAGGGCCGGGCTTCTTTCTGGCACGCGCTCAGAAACGCGGCAATTGCCGCGCGCACCTCAGGCGACATGGTAAGGGAGCGCTTCGTCATCATCACCTCCCAGTGGATGAATCTAAACGCTCGCTGGGTCTCTATGTTCCTGATTCCCGGCGAAATGCCACCGCCGACGGGTAAGCAGCAAACGCCCCGGAGTAACGAGGTGGATTGTATCACGTTGAGACTAGGCAATGGAATTGGGCGGGTCCTGCGATCACAGCGAGTGGTCCAGCCTTTTGTTCGCTATGCCGCCGGAGTATCGCAGGTGGGGAACACACTCGAGCCGCCGTGGAAAGCGAAAACTTCGATCCGCCTACCTACGGCTTTCGCAAGCTCAGCGATCTTGTGCAGGACAAACGCCTTCGATATCCAGCATATCGAAGGCAAACCTCTACGGATCCGTGTCAAGCAACAGGCATCCAAAAAGAGGGCCTGAGTTCTCGGCGCGGACGCCTGTCCGATCTGCCGAAAACGAGCGAGGAAGAGCCCTCAAACCTTCCGCCGCGGCTGCCGACGCCGGAGCTAATCTTCATCTCACCCACCGATCTTCATTTATACAACGAGGAGCAGGCCCACATGGGCGAGTGAGACGGCGCCGGCGTCCCCTGACGTGCGGCACCAAGGGCGTACGGTCCAGTGTTTTCGCACCAGAATCGCTCCAGGCAGTGCGCGTCGACAATGTCATGCTGCGCGGATGAGACGACAAAACCCCGGTCCACTCCCATGAACCAGGCTCACAAGCTTTCCTGTTGGCATGGATCATCGCCAACGACGCTAGGAACGCGGTGGGCACAATGGTTCAAGCTTTGGAGTGACCGTCTGCTTGCGATTGTTGCTCCTATGCGGAACCCGTGATTTGGTGAAGGTGCGACAGCGGGTACGACGGAATCTGGGAGGAAGATATGTCCAGGCAAACAGAAGAGAACAGGGACGAACTGCAAGAGATTGCGGACCGTGCGAGCCGCTATTTGGGAAAGCCCGCCGAGTTGCTTACGGATCGGGAACGCGCGGTTTTTCAGCGCCATCTTACCCGGCGCGCGATAGCGCGGGACCCGAATCGCTCTTTTGACGAGAAGTTGACGTCCGGGCAACGTTTGGCGGACAAAGTGGCCGAGTTCGGTGGCTCGTGGGCCTTCATCATGACGTTCGCGCTAGCACTTGCGTTGTGGGTCGGAGCGAATGTCCTTGCAACAACCCACGCCATCGATCCATATCCTTTCATCTTTCTCAATCTCATCTTATCGATGCTGGCAGCCGTTCAAGCACCCGTGATCATGATGAGCCAGAACAGGCACTCAACCAAAGACAGGGTCGATGCGACACACGATTATGAGGTTAACCTGAAGGCGGAAATTGAGATTATGGCGCTGCATGACAAGCTGGATCAAATGCGCGACGTCGAGCTGAAATCGCTGATTGATAAGCAACAACAACATATCGAGTTGCTGGCGGGGCTTCTCATCAATCGCGACAAATAGAACTTTGCTCCCCGCTAACGGCCGCGCGCTGTCGGATTTCACGTTTATGGATTCGGGCCCGACTGCCCGTCAAAATGCAAGTCGTAGCTGATGTCGTCGAAGTGTGCCGCTACAAGCTCCCCCGCCGCAACACCTCGCAATTTCAGCCCGGATGGGAAGCCTAAAGAAGCTTCCGCTGTACAAGTATCAATTGTATGATAATCATCTGAAATAGGGACTAATCTGACCAGGTTTGAGGAAAACGCGGTGGGCAGAATTAGTGCATTCGACTGCGATCCACCATCTGCCCGCATTCATCACGGCGCCAGGACAGACCGACGTCTTGTTCAACGTCGTCGTCGCTTTCATGATCCTGGCGATTTTCGCGATCGGCACTTTCGATCTCCCCCTGCACTCGCTGCCAGAGACGCTCGCCCACAAGAGCCAGAAGGTCCAGTACGAGCTGGTGGCCGTGCTGGGGCTGATCTCGCTGCTCACCCGCAACCACATCTTCTGGATCGCCACCCTGATCCTGGCGCTGATCGACCTGCCGGACTTCTCCTCGCCGCTTGGTTCGATCGCACGCTCGCTGGAGAGGATTGCCGGCAAGGCGGACACGCCGCCGGCGCCGCTGAGCCGGCAGCCTTGGCGAGCGGTCCTGCCGCCGCATCCAGTCAGCCGTCGGTGGAAGGGTAGGCCTAACCATGTTCGAATTCATGCTTTGCTCGATGCTGACAATCCTTCCTGATTATCTCCTCCGCCGCTATGTCCAGGGCAAGAGGTTCGGCAAAGAGATCACGATCTATTCCGTCTGGTTCGAACTGCGCTACGGGATCACCGCCTGCATCCTCCTGACGATCTCCTTGATCACGCTGATCTTTTACTTCCATCCGTCGACGTCGCACGTGAACGCGGCGTTCCGCACCGTCGCGGTGCTGCCCGAGACCAGCGGACGGGTCTCCGAAATCTATGTCACTGCCTTCGACAAGGTGGAGGCCGGCCAGCCCCTGTTCAAGCTCGACAGCTCGGAAGAGGAAGCCGCCGCCGAGGTAGCGCGCCGCCAGATCGCCGAAGTCGATGCCGAGATGACTGTCTCGCGCACCGAGCTGGTCGCTGCCGATGGCGCGATTGTGCAGGCACAGGCGGCGGTGCAGCAGGCCCAGGACGAATACGACACCCAGGTCGAACTGAACAAGCTGAACCCAAATGTCGTCGCACGGCGCGAGATCGAGCGTCGACAAGTCGCACTGGAAGGTAGCAAGGGTGCGCTTACCGCCGCCCAGTCCAACAAGCAGACGCTGGAGACCAAGCTCCAGTCGCTGCTGCCCTCGCAGAAGGCCAGCGCCGAAGCGGCCTTGAAGCAGGCGGAGGTCGATATCACTAAGACCACCGTGCGCGCCGGCGTGTCTGGCACGCTGCAGCAGTTCACCCTCCGGGTCGGCGAAGTGGTCAATCCAATGTTGCGGCCGGCGGGCGTTCTGGTGCCTGAAGGTAACGGTGGCAAGCCGTGGCTGGTTGCCGGCTTCGGCCAGATCGAGACGCAAGTGATCAAGGTCGGCATGATCGGCGAGGCGACCTGCGTCGGCAAGCCTTTCACCATCATCCCGCTCGTCGTCACCGAGGTGCAGGAGGTGATTGCCTCTGGCCAGGTTCGCGCCAGCGATCAGCTGATCGATATTTCGAATATTTCGCGGCCCGGCACCCTGACCGTTTTCATGGAGCCGCTCTATCCCGGCGTGCTCGATGACGTGCCTCCGGGCAGCACCTGCATTGCCAATGCCTATACCAACAGCCATGACGAACTGGAGTCGCCTGACATCAGCACTGGCCGCTGGGTCTACCTGCACGTAGTCGATACCGTCGGTCTGGTCCATGCGATGATCCTGCGCATGCAGGCGCTGGTGCTGCCGGTGCAGACGCTGGTGCTGGGAGGGCATTGAGGCATAGTGAAGCTTGGTCCGTGGAAGGGCGCAGACATGAGACAAATGCTGCTTAGCTGCTAACGAACTGACGGATTGGCAGGCGCGGGCGCTTGAGGCCGTAGAACAACACAAAGGGGTCAAGGCGCACGTTGGCAAACGCCGAAGAGGGTACGGACGGCCCCCAATACCTATCGTCGAAGTCGTTCGTGTGTGGCGCTCCCGGCGGCGCCGAACATCCCAAGACTGGCCGCGCGGCGCCAAATCGTCGTTTCCCATCCACACCGTGCTATAATCCGGGAAATTCCTGCCCCTGCTGAGGGGATTTGTTAGAGGTTGTGGCCACTAGCCCGTCGGGCAGACTTGGAGTCGTGTCGAGCTCGGTGTGGGGTCTGCGATGCCCATCACCGGTGGCTCGATTCTCCTGCTACGGAACCTCACCGCCCTTGCTATGAGAGGAACAGACATGGGTAAAGGAACCTTGGCCCACGGCTCGTCTAAATCCGGCTCGCGGGTCTTCGTGCGACACTTGTTGTTCATTGGAATGTGATTGTCTCAATCACGGAAAGTTCGCCACGTCGCCCGAAATCGTCCGGCTGATCGGCGCGCGCATCTCCGACGGGCAAACACTAACGGATACCCGCGTCGGTGTTGGCGATAAGATCCTCGCACCCACAACAGGCACCGTCGCAGCCGCAGGAAACGCCGCCGGATGGGGGCCGCCCAAGATAGTTGGAAGATCGCAGACTAAGCCAGCGTGTCAGTCTTCTGCCACAGACTGTAGAAATTAACCGGAACACCCGGGAAGCGAGAACCCAAGATGCAAACGTTGTTTATGAATCGAATGTCTACATTCATCCGCTTGGCGCTGGCCGGGCTCGCGTTTGTGGCCGCACTGGCCTTCTTATCTTCGCCAGGCTCCGCACAGGAAACGGCTCCAGATCCGGTCCAGGCAGAGAAAGTTCAGCGTTTCCTCGAACTTGTGGATGACCCACAGGTGCGATCTTGGCTACTGAGCGCGAAACCCACCAGTGGTGCAGCGGCGCCGGCTGCCGTTGCAAATGGACCTGTTTCCTATGCCGGCTTTGCTTCGATCTTTCGTGCGCGAGCAGCCCAGCTTCTCGGAGGCTTCCGCGCGTTCCCGGCCGAAACCGCTCGCGCGGCGTCCGTCCTGCAGAGCGAGCTCGATACCAGCCGCAGTGCACGTCCCATCGTCTTTGTGCTCGCTTTCATCGCAGCAGGGTTGGCCGCACAATGGTGCTTCTGGTGGCTCAGCCGAGGCTGGCGTGCTTGGATCGCTTCGCTGCGGTTCCTGACTGTGCGCGACAAGCTGGTGGCGATTTCGGCGAGACTGCTATGGGGCACGTGTTACGTGCTCGCATTTGCGCTGGGGAGCCTTGGTTTCTTCCTTGCCTTCGACTGGTCGCCGGTGGTCCGCGAAATCGTTGTCGGCTACCTGTTCGCAGTGGTGATCTTCCGGCTCGCACGCGTCGCTTTCGACTTCCTCCTTGCACCGTCTGGATCCGGTGGCTTCGCAAATGCAGAACGGTTTCGGGTCATACCGGTTTCCGATCAGGCGGCTTCGCATTGGACGAAGCGGCTGGGCTACTTGGTGGGTTGGTATGCTATTGGTTCCGTCACTGTTCATCTTCTCACCACGCTTGGCTTTGCCGACCCGTCGCGGCAGGTGGCGGCCTATACGCTGGGGATCGTCCTTCTCCTTCTAGGCATCGAGGCCGTGTGGAAGCGTCCAATGGTCCATCGCCCAGCTGAGCACGCAAGCCGCTTCAGCAGGATAGGTTTACGCGCCCGAAACTGGCTCTGGACTGGCTATTTTGTTGCACTTTGGCTTCTCTGGGTGGCGGGTGCCATGAAGCCGTTCTGGATCGCAGTCGTTGCCGCCGCACTTCCCGGCGCGATCGCCCTTACGCGCGCTTCCGTCGACAATCTCCTGACGAGCAGTCTGGCCGATGCCGAAGGTCCAACCAGACCGGGGGTAATATCGGTGATGGTCGAGCGTGGGATTCGCGCAGCGCTTATCGTCGGTGCAATTGTCCTTCTGGCGGAGGTGCTTGATATCGAGTTGACAGGGATTACCGCACAGGATTCGGCTGCATTGAGGCTGATGCGCGGAGCGTTGAGTGCCGGCATCATCCTGCTTGCAATCGACCTTGTCTGGAACATCGTTAAGGTGCTGATCGATCGGAAGCTTGGCGAGACGGAAACGGCCCACGAAATCGGGAGTGAACGCGAACGCAAGCGCGCCCGGATCAGGACGCTTCTACCAATCCTCAAAAACGTCCTAATGATCCTGTTCGTGGCGGTCGCCCTTATGATGGCCCTGTCGTCGCTCGGCGTTGAGATTGCTCCATTGATCGCAGGCGCCGGTGTCGTCGGTGTAGCGATCGGCTTCGGTGCACAGACGGTGGTCAAGGACGTAATCAGCGGCATGTTCTATCTGCTCGACGACGCGTTCCGGGTCGGGGAATACATCCAAAGCGGCAGCTACAAGGGCACCGTCGAGTCGTTCAGCCTCAGGTCGGTGAAGCTGCGTCACCACCGGGGCGCGATCTATATCGTTCCCTTCAGCGAGCTTGGCGCGGTCCAGAATATGAGCCGGGATTGGGTCGTCGAGAAGCTCACGGTTACCGTCGGCTACGACACCGACGTGGACAAAGCACGCAAGATCATCAAAAAGATTGGGCAGGAATTGCTGGTCGATCCGGAGTTTGCAGCAATCACCATTCAACCCCTGAAGATGCAGGGTATTGATAGCCTCGGCGATTCCGGATTGATCCTGCGAATGAAGTTCACCACCGTGCCCGGAGAACAGTTCATGCTTAAGCGCCGCGCGCTGATGATGATCAACAAGGCGTTTCACGACAACGACATCAAACCTGCGTTCCCGACAGTTCAGGTCGCGGGCGATAGGGGTTCGGACGTCGCTGCGGCCGCCCAGCAAGCTCTGGCGAAACATAATGAGGCGATTGTTGCTGCGGCCGCATCCGAGTGAAGAGCGGACCTCGTTCCGGCGCGCTCATCGAGTGTGCCGGCAGCGACCTCTCGCGGGGAAGAAGGGTCACGGCTAGCGGCAGCGCAACTATGACCTGGGCGGCGCGCGATACCTGAACGCCAGGGAATCGACAGTGCAAAGGTGGGAAACCGGCGCGAAGCGGCCGAGCGGCCCCGCATTGAAGCTGCTTTAGATCGTCCGGAAACACGGTCTCGAGATGCTGTCCTAGGACAACACTGCCGTCGAAGGATCAACGCGCGCAGTTCACCGCAGGGAGAACCTGATGGGCTATGACTGGAATGGCGCTCGCAGGCGCCGCTGGAGTGACCACCCGCCACATATTCTGATCGGAGCCGAAGCGGTGGGCGAAGATCATTGCGCGGTCGACCTGCACGCTGTTTCGACCGACGACGGACATAGGAACGTCGGGTACCCTGTCTGGCACATCCTCTAAGGCCCCTGGCATCGTGAACTTAATCCCAACCGGGTTTTGTCAATCATTTAACAGCGCTGCGACCGGACCGCTGAGAAATCCCGGTCTGCCTGCTGTCCCTGATGAACGTTTCTCGGGTGTCGATGTGTAGCTTGGTAAAGAGTTCACCCGGTCAGTGTCGTCTGTCCCGGCCGTCCGCCGGAACATGGGCATCTCCTCAGTTCTAAACGGGGTTTTGCGGTCCCATGACCGGAAACCAACTCGGCATCGACACAGATATGAGGAGGGAACGTGGCAAATCATCCCAAGCTCCGTTGACGCGCGGCCCCTTCAACACCATCTCCTGCGGAATGCCCAAGACGAAGACAAAGAGCAAGGAAAGTGACGATCCCGAACTGATCAGGGAGTGGCCGCTTCCCGTGGTGGCGACCCTCGGATCTGGTGTCAGGCTTAAGGGTATTCTGCAGGAAATCCGGTCCCGGCTACCATCCACGATCCGGAAGTCGCTGGAAATGCAGCCAGGCGGGCTGATCCTCGTCATGCCAGAGACTTCGAAGACAGCATTCAAAGCTACGGCATCGGCCGTCTCCAGCGCGGTGGACGGCATCGCAAACCTTCCGATCATTCCTCGAGAGATCGAGGATATTCTGACGATCACGGCATCAGAGCGGAAGCGCTGGCTCGCAGACGGTCGTCTGCCCAGCGCCGGGACGCGAACGGTGAGGCTACAAGGACGCGCAAGGAAGATCACCTTTCACATATTCGATCCTCGTGTCGTCGAAGATCTACTCGACCGTGGCGCCGTGGATGAGTGGCGAGAAGAAGATATAGCGGCGAAAGCGGAAAATCGCAGGCGGGCCGCGTATCAGGCGAAGTTGACGCGGTCGCTGAAGAAAAAGGAAAAAGTCAAACCAAGCGAACGAGCCGACGAAGCCGCGACCGGCTTGAGCGGATGGGACGAATTCGGGAGCGACGGTCTCCTTCGATAGGCGTGCCGTCGGTGGAACTTTCGTGCCTTCACTTTCACCGTATCGATGTGCACGTTCCTTCAAGGAAGGAATTCTCGGGCAAAATCTCGGTCGATCCAGCGAATCCGGACTTCCCGGAGAGCCACGCTAGTTCGTTACCCCCGCCTGTCGGTAGCCTGAAACCCATGTCGTTCCGCCGGGCCAGGTCGAAGATTGCAACAAGATGAACGACACGTACCTGCCAGAACGAAATCTTGCGTCCGGCCGTGTCATCAAACTAGCATTTGAACAGTGGCATGCTTCTGCCGGCCGTACGTTCGGTAAACAGTGCACGAGAAAGCGTCGTTATCTATGAGCGCGCTACAGTTGAAGTAGACCCACAAGCATTCTTGACCCGCCCGCGGTCCAATCCGATCGGGTTCGCGCGTGAGGCGTTACGCATGCGTCACCACGGCTCCGACCGTTGCTCGAGCGGATGTCGCTTGGCCGTTCGTGGGTGCTTCAACTTCACTTCGCCTTATCGGTACCTATTGGTACAACCGTTTGCTGATTGCTGCCGAGGTCACTGCCTGGTTCCAAGGAGCGCGATATTGTGAACGCAATTACTGCAAGTGTTAAACCGATAATAACTGCAAGTAAGACAGCGCGCCTGAGAAATCCCAATCCTGTTGGCAGTGGGTTCCTACCATTCGATGTCCCGACTCTGTCGCCTCCCTTATCCAGATGGGTTGGCATGGCAAAACGTCCTTTTTTACAACGATCCTATTAAACCCCCTCCGCAAGGCGATGTTCCAGAGCAAGACCGTTGTCTAAATGCGAGATTTGCAAAGCGCCTTTTGTGTGCGGGAGGTTGTTTGCCGGGAGCATGGTCGTCTACGCGGTCGACATGGATCGTGAGGGACGGTCCTCCCAATGTATATCTCGCACGCTCCGCGCAAACTCGTGGTGCAACGGTATTAACGGAATGGACCAGCCAAGCAGCCGGATCGATGTCCGTAGAATTCCACCTTGAACGCCGTCGCTTGTTCAGCCTGGCTGCATTTACCGCCGCAGCCGTCAAACTTGGCTTTGCCGACGCAGCCGATGCGGGGTCAGACACCTCCGCGACGACGTCGCGGACCGCCATTGTGGCCGCATTGCTCGCCACCTCTCGCACGCGCTCTGTAATTTCGCCACCATCCTCCATGAGCAGGTAGTGAAACAAATCGGAGACTGCGCGGGCGACGTTTGCACTCGCTCGCGCCCACAATAACTCATTGTCCTCTCTTTTGCGCACCTGAAGCACATCACCCCAAGCCGTTGCTGCCGCACGCAAGAGCCTGTTCCTGTCGATTGTCGGTGATGCATATGCCAGTCAGCGAAGCGCAGACGCGAGATTATTGTTGCAGGCGGCCCAGATATCGGGATCGTCTGCCTGCCTGATCCCGGCAAGAGCCTCCCGAACTGATGGCTGCAAGATCGGTTCATCTAGCTTCGAACGGCTCTTCCCGCAGTGTCGAAGATGTGGATATCCCGGCGGCGTGCGGTGAAATTAACGCTCTGCGTGCGTGAAAAAGCCCTCTCCCCATCGACCTTGACCAAAAACTTTTCACGGGCGCCGTTCAGGTCCAGATAGAGTATTTGCACCTCGCCGAGATGCTCCACGAGATCGACGGTTCCGGCAAATGTCGGATCCGTCCCATGACTGTCGCCTATCCGTATGTTTTCCGGGCGAATGCCGACGCTGATCGCCTCGCCCCTTGAAAGGCTGCCACGTTCTGCCTCAATATCAAGGACCACACCGCAGTCAAGCTGGCAGCGTGCCGATGTCGCGGAACGGCCCACGACCTTACCTTTAAGGATGTTCATTGCCGGTGAGCCGATGAATTGCGCGACGAAGAGGTTCACCGGCTTGCGGTAGAGATCGGTCGGCGTGCCGACCTGCTCGATGTTGCCGTCCTTGAAGACGACGATACGGTCCGCCAGCGTCATCGCCTCGACCTGGTCGTGGGTGACGTAGATCATCGTTACTTCCGGCATGCTCTGCTTCAACTTGGCGATCTCAATGCGGGTGGCGACGCGCAGCGCGGCATCCAGATTGGACAGGGGCTCATCAAATAGAAAGACCCGCGGATTTCGCACAATGGCACGCCCGATCGCCACGCGCTGCCGTTGCCCGCCGGAAAGCGCCTTCGGCTGGCGTTGTAGGTACTCGTCGAGCTGGAGTATTTCGCCCGCCTTTCGCACCCGCATATCGATCTCCGCCTTCGGCGTTCCGGCGATACGCAGTCCGAAGGCCATGTTCTCGTAGACGGTCATATGCGGGTAAAGCGCATAGGACTGGAACACCATTGAGATGCCGCGCTTGGAGGGCGCGACGGCATTCATTCGCTCGCCATTGATGACGAGGTCGCCTGACGTGATTGTCTCAAGGCCGGCAATCGAGCGCAGCAGAGTGGATTTCCCGCACCCAGACGGGCCGACGAAGACGATGAACTCGCCCGACCTCATCTCAAGGTCTATGCCGTGCAGGACTTCGAGATCACCATAAGCCTTGCGAATGTTTCTCAGCGATAAATCGGCCATCGTTCCCGTTCCGTTATTTGCAATTGCAAGACAGCGCGCCGTCAGGGCGCGAGCCCGGCCAGGAACCGCGTGACCGGACCCGGCTTTCTGTTGATGATCTCGAGATCGTTCTTGCGCCGGATGGCATGCCGCACGACGCGCGCGCCGAGATAGCGCAGCGGCTCGGGCGGAAGCCGCGTGCGCTTTTCAATGCCAACCAACCCACACCGGCTCCAGGCGTCGTCACGCCCGAGCACAAGGCTTGCCATGATGCGGCCGGCGACGGGCGTTTGCGCGATGCCCGTACCGTTAAAGCCCATCGCGTAAAAGATGTTCGCGTGGTCCTTCAGATGGCCGAAGACCGGCAGGTGCTGCGCCGTGCAATCGATCGGGCCGCTCCAGTCGTAAAGGACAGGCACATGCTTCAACTCAGGATACACCCGGTGCATCTCGCGGATATTGTCGGCGCCGCCGTCGCCGCTGCGATTGAAGCGGGCGTCAATGCGGTCGGCATAGGCGATGCCCCCCGTGCCCCGGCCGAAGACGACGGTGCCCTCGGGCGTGCGCTGGTAGTAGAGCACATGCTGCTGCGCATCGCAGATCGAGGCGCCGTCCGTCCAGCCGATCTGCTCCAGGACATCGCGCGCCGGCGCCGTCGCGATGACCTGGCTGCTAACCACGTAGAGATAGGGATGCAATTCCGCGATGGCCGAAAGCCAGGCATTTGCGGCGAGCACCACCTTGCCGGCGGAAAGCACGCCGCATGCTGTGCGCAGTTGCGGCGTGGAACCGGGCACGATTTCGAGAACCGGGCTCTGCTCATGGATGATGATCCCCCTTTCGAGGGCGAGCCGTCGCAGGCCGAGGGCGAGCTTTGCCGGCTGCACGGTTCCCGCCCTCTCCTCGATGATGCCCACATAGGAGATGTCCGAGCCGGTGCGGCGCAGGATATCGGCGCGCTGGAGCGGATGCAGGCGGTCCTCGGCGAGCGTCCGGCTGAGGTCGCGGGCCGCAGCCCAGGCCCCCTCCTGCGCGGTCGAACTTGCCGTCCACAGCCAGCCGTCGAGTCTCAGATCCATGTCGATGGCACCGGAGGCCTGCAGGCCATTAAGCTCCTCGATGGCGTCGGCGGTCGCCCGGCACAGCATGAGCGCGTCATCCTCGCCGACAAGCGCGCGCAGCATGTCGATTTCGGCAAACCAGCTATGGACCTGGCCGCCGTTGCGACCGGAAGCTCCGGAACCGCAGAAATCCGCTTCGAGCACGGAGACACGCGTTTCGGGCGCTTGTTCCTTGATCCTCAGCGCAGTCCACAGGCCGGCATAGCCACCGCCGACGATCGCGACGTCGCAATCCGCGCTGCCCTTGAGGGGCGGCGTGACGGCATCCGCCGCAATGCTCTGCAGCCAGAAGGAACGATCGCCCTTCGGTGCCGCGACGGGCGGCCTCATCGTGATGGTGTTCATGTTCCCGCCCTCTCGGTGCTGCCGATGACATCGTCATATTTCTTAAGCAGCCATTCCGGGATTGGCCGGATGGGCTGCGGGAAGCCGCCGAGATGGGTGCAGGTCTCGGATGCTCTTTCGGCGGCGCTGTCGAGCGCGGCCTGTCCGGACAGGTCTGCGAAGAACCGCGACATGATGAAGGTCGCGATGAAGCTGTCCCCTGCACCGCAGGTATCGACGACCGTGACCGGCACAGAACCCGCCGCGAACACCGTCGAACCATCATGATAGAAGGATCCCCGCCTGCCGCAGGTGACGACGACCTGTCGTGCGCCCGCGGCCCTGAACCGCGCGATCAGCGGCTCGACCGGCTTGGTCGGATCGTCCGGACCGGAGGCGAAGACAAGCGGCACGCCATCGAGCGAAAGGTCGAAATGCCGTGTGGAAATGTCGATGCTGAAGGGAATGCCATCGGCGACGAGCCGGCGGATGAGCCTTTCGCTGGAATTTGTGCCGAGATGCAACCAGTCGGCTTGCCGCAACGCCTCGTAGCGATCAGCATTTGGAACATAATCCTCGCCCACTCCGAGCGACTCGAGAAGGAAACGTCGCTCGCCGGCATCGTCCGTCAGCAGCGTCACAGCAGACGCGCCGGGACGGATTTCGACATCGTTGCGATCAAGCCCCGCCTCCGCGATGGCGGCAAGCATGATATCGCCTTCCGCATCCGGGCCCAGCGCACCGAAATAGCGGGCATTCAACCCCTGTTGCCGCCATTGGACGGCGACATTGAGGGCATTGCCGCCCACGGTGACGAACCCTTTGCTCAGATAGGCATCGAGGCAATTGTCGCCGACGGCGATCAGGTTGGGATTGGCCTTCGTCATTCTGTGTCCGTTTCATCGAGATGGGGTGCAATGGCTTCGAGGCATCGCCGCCAGGCGGAAACGGGGTCGAGCGCATAGGAGCCGTTGCCGAAAGGTTCGAAAGTCAGCGTGCCGGCGAAACCGTGCCTGCCAAGCTGCCCGATATAGTCGTCGAGCGGCAGGTTGCCGTCGCCCCAGGCAAGATGCCCCGCCGGCGTTCCATCCACGACATGCACATGCGCGATGCGCTTGCCGAAGCGCGCGAAATAGTCGCCGACGCTGTCTTCTGCCGTCGCCATGGCGACGAGGTCGAGAACGATATCGATATCGTCACCGTTGAGCGCGCGCCAGAAGCTCTCAAGCGCATCGGCATTGGTGACGATGTTGCTTTCGAGGCGCTGCAGCGGCTCCAGCAGGCAGGAGACGCCAAGCGCGCGCGCATGGGCGGCGATCCGGTTGATCGACTGGATCGAATTGGCCCAGGCGGTTTGTCGGCTTTCGCACTCGAAGCCGCGGCCCGGCGTCAGGAAGAGATATTGCGCTCCCAGCTCCGCGCAGACATCGGCGGCCTGCATGAAACGCTCGACGCTGGCCTCGCGGTAGGCGCTGTCGCCGGAGGCGATGTTGATCGGATAAAGAACCTGCTCTGGCGTGAAGCAACGTACGGCCAATCCGTTGTCGCCGAGGATCGCCTTCACCTCCGCAAGCCGTGCCTGGTTGTCGTGGAAGAGATCGAGATGCGGGGCGACGCCCCAGAGCTCCATCTGCTGAAGGCCCATGGCGCTGAGCTTTTCGGCTGTCCAGCGGAAGGAATGGTGCTGAAAGGAGAAGTTCGCACCGATGAGCTGGGTTCGTTTCAACATGTGCCCGCCCTATTTTCCGATGCCTTCGGCCAGCCCGCGGATGAAGAAGCGCTGGGCGGCGAAGAAGGTGATGACGATGGGAAGTGCGGAGAGCGTCATGGCGGCGAAGACGACGGCATAGTTGGTTCCGTGCTTTGCCATGATGGAGGTGAGGCCGACGGGCAGCGTCTGCAAATCCGCGCCGCTGGTGAAGATCATCGCGAAGAGATACTCGTTCCAGGCGAAGAGCACATGCAGGATGACGCAGGACACCAGGATCGGCTTGCACAGCGGCAGCGTCACCTTCCGGAAAATCTGCCCTTCGCTGGCACCGTCCATGGTGGCGGCCTCGTCGAGATCCCGCGGCAGCCCGAGCATGTAGGCGCGGATCAGGAAGGTCGTGAAGGGAATGCGGAAGGCGGTGTAGAGGATGATCAACGCCCAATAGGTGTTATAGAGGCCAAGGCCCTGCATCATGCGCACGAGTGGGATGACCGCGACCGTCGGGCTTAGCATGAGGCCACCGAGCACGATGCCGACGAAAAACGGCTTTCCGGGCAGTTTCGAACGCGTGAGGCCATAGGCTGTCCAGGCGCTGACCAGCACCGTGCAGACGGCCGATCCGAGCGTGACGATGACGCTTGTCGCGATGTAATTCCGGATGCCCTGGTTCCAGGCCGAGATATAGTTTGCGATGCTGAAGCCGCTCGGCAGCGCGAAGGGGTTGCCGAAGATTTCGGCATTGGTCTTGAAGCCGTTCATCGCCATCCAGAACAGCGGATAGAGCACGACGAAGCCGAGGCTGATCAGGAAGGTAACGAGGCAGGTCTTCGCCAGCACGGCGGCGAAGTCGGTGCGCTCGGTTTCCCGCGGTTGATAGGTGACGCTCACAGATCGACCCTCCGTCTCTTGGTGTACCAGAGCTGCGCGAAGCCGGTGATCAGCGTGATGACGAAGATAACCGTTGCGATGGCCGCGCCATAACCGAAGTCGTTTTCGATGAAACCCTGCTGGTAAAGCCATGTGCCGAGCACCTGGCTGCTGTTGTTCGGCCCACCGCCGGTCATCACCATGACCTCGTTGAAGACCTGGAACGCACCGGTGATCGTGACGATTACCATCAGGCCGGTCATTTCGCGGGTGAGCGGAAAGGTGATGTTCCATAGGCGCCGCCAAGTCCCTGCCCCGTCCATGATCGCCGCGTCGTAGAGTTCGCGCGGGATCTTCTGGATCGCGATAGCGAACAGCAGCGTCGAATAACCGAAACCCTGCCACTGGCTCATGGCGATGATAGCGTAGATCGCGGTGCCCTCCTCGCCGAGCCAGGCGCGCGACCACTCCGCAAGCCCGATCTGCGTCAGCGCCGAATCCATTAGGCCGATATCGGGCTGGTAGATGAAATAGAATAGAAGGCCGGTGACGGTGATCGAGATGGCCGAGGGTATGAAATAGACGGCGCGCCAGAACCGGCGCCATCTCTCATCGGCAAGCCCCTCGATGAGGGCCGCCAGCACGAACGCGCCGAAAACCTGGAAAATGACGGAGATGACGGCATAGAGCGTGTTGTTGACGATCGCCGTCCAGACGACCGGGTCGCCCTGCAGGCGGCGGTAATTGTCCAGTCCTATAAAAGCGGTCTCGCCTGTGAAGATGTCCTGGTTCTTCGTGCTCACGACGAAATTGTCGATGATGGGATAATAGACAAACCAGAGGATCAGGACGAACGCGACCAGCACCCAGCGAAACGACAGGATCCCGGCCAGCGGGCCGAACCGATGGCTTTGCGCCCGGTCCGGCCCGGCGAAGCCGATTTTGACGGCTTCACCATTCTGCTCGTGCTTCATGACAGTCATCCTGGGCCGATCCTTACTTGGACGAAGTCGCTGCTTCCTTGACCCGTTCCATGACCTCTTCGGGTGTCATGGAGCCGCCGATCAGCGCCTGGAGACCGGAGAGCCAGGCGGCCGCAACGCGCGGCGGATTGGCGGTATCGAGCCAGGGCATCAGATAGGAGGCGTCGGCGATCACCTTGAGGCCGTCGACCACGGCTGGGTTCATGGCGTCTACCGAATATCCGCCGACCGTCGCGCTCGGCTGGCCATAAGGCGGCGCGGAGAGAACCTTGCCGTTTTCGGCCGAGGTGACGAACCTCATGAAATCGATCGCAAGCGGAATGTTCTTGGAAGCCGCATTGATCATGTAGCCTTCCGGCGCGCCTTCGACCGCCTTGGGGTCGCCCTTGGCATCCTTCGGCACCGGCAGCTTGAAGAAGCCGAAATCTTCCCGTTTCAGCGCACCGTCCGCGGTCGACTGGTCGAACTCGATGATTTCCTGATAGTACATGGCGGACTTGCCGTTGCTGAACTGCTGCAAGGCCGAGGCGTAGGATGAGCCGTTCGTGCCTGAACCATTAGAGCATTCGTCGATGAGCTGCTTGAACTGTGTGAGGCTGGCGACATACCCGGGATCGGCAAATTCGGCCGTAGCAGGGATGAAATCCTTTTCGAGCGTGGCCTGCGGCACGTTGTAGGCTAGCAGCTGCCCGGCATAGTGCACGCCCGGCCAGCCTTCCTTGTTGCCGAAGGAGATCGGCGTGACGCCGGATTTCTTCAGGGCGGCGCAGGCGCCGAGCAGCTCCTCGAAGGACTTGGGCTCAGCGACACCCGCCTTTTCGAACAGGCTCTCGTTGTAGCCCATGAACTTGGCGTCGAGATAAAGCGGAATGCCGTAAAGCTTGCCATTGTACTGGAAGGCGGAGACGGCAGCGGTCGCGAGCGACTTGCCCCATTCGGTATCCGGACCGATGACCGGGGTCAGATCGACGGCGCGGTTGCCGCGCACGAAATTCTCACCCCAGCTGCCCGTCCAGGTGAAATAGACGTCGGGCAGCGAATTGGAGGCCACGAGCGCCTTCGTCTTGCCCTTCACGCTGTCGTCGCTCTCCTGGATGAGCTCGACCTTCACGCCGGGGTGGAGCTTTTCATAGTCCCGGGCGGCATCGACGAAGAAGGGAGAAAGCTGCTGCAGACCGAATTTCGTCAGCACGCTGACCGTGCCGGAATAGTCGACCGTCGCATTGGGATCGGCGACGACCGGCTCCGCGCCAGATGCAGCAGCGACGCTGCCGATGACGAAGGCGGCAGCAGCGATCGACCCGAGGCTCGTCGTGCTCAAGAACGGATTGGCTTTCATTTCGCAGTTCCTCTCTGTTGTCTTTCGTTTCTTTGGGACATGCAAGGTCGGGGAACGGTCCGGCGTCGCCGCCGGACCGGAAAACCTCAATATTCGACGCGCTTGTAGTAGCGGCGCGTGGTCAGCGGATGGTCGCGCAGCACCTCCAGATGCGCGCTCAAGCGCTCCAGCATGGTCGCCAGGACAATCGGCGAGATGAGACTGCGCGTGCTGGCCGAGACGCCCGGAAGGTCGGCGGCAGCCGCATCGAGAACGCGCACCTTGTCGGTGTAGCGCTTGGCGAAGTTCTCCACGCGGTCCGTCAATGGGCGGAAGGCATCCTCGCCCTTGAAGATGAAGAGGCTGACACCCGGTTCCACCAGTTCCAGCGTGCCGTGGAAGAAGTCGGATGCCTGCACGGGGCGCGTGCGGATCCACTGCATTTCCTCCAGAATGCACATGCCGTAGTAGTGCGCTTCCGGCCAGACGGAACCGGCGCCGGTGAAGATGTGGTAGGTTTCGTCCTTGATTTCCCGGGCGAGCGCGGCGGCCTCGGCCTCGTAGCCCTCCTTCACCG
Source organism: Ensifer sp. YR511 (assembly GCF_900103045.1). Taxonomy (NCBI): domain Bacteria; kingdom Pseudomonadati; phylum Pseudomonadota; class Alphaproteobacteria; order Hyphomicrobiales; family Rhizobiaceae; genus Ensifer; species Ensifer sp. YR511. The sequence goes on along the minus strand of NZ_FNGR01000053.1, from coordinate 7,703 downwards.
AAACCAATAGCTCCGGCAACAGCGCCAGTTCGCCGACCGTCGCGTCGAAATCGGCGTATTCGCCGCGCTCGGCCAGCAGCGCGAGCACGATGAGCAGGGTTTGGAGGTAGAAGGATTCCGAGGACGTATCGTCTTCGGCGAAATTGGTGAAGTTGTAGTCGGCGTCGCGGCCGAGCGGCGTGTCCTTGTGCCCGGTGAGCGACAGCGTCTTCACCCCGCGCTCCTTAAGGAAGGCGAGAAGCTGCACGCTTTCCTTGGTCGTGCCCGACAGCGAGGGCAGCACGACCAGCGCCTTCTCGTTGAGGCCCGCCGGGGGCTCCAGCACGACCTGCGCCGAATAGGCGGCCGAAACCGGGAATACCGTCAAAGCGCGCGCAAGCTCGATGGCCGGCTGGGTTAGGAACTGCACGCCGCCGGTCCCCATGAAGAAAATGCGTTCCAGACCGTCGTCGAGCAGACCGCGCATCAGGGCGCGCATGTCGTCGGCGATTGCGACTGCACCGCTTTGTATCTTCACAAAGCGATCTCTATCGAAGTTGAGCATTTGTACCTTCCCGTTTTGCGCTGCGCGAAATCGCCTTTGAAGCGAGGTGGCGTCCCAACGCGAATAAACTTTGAGACGATGTGAGATCGATCTCACATATATTTAGCGCACAAGACTTTCGCGCTGGCAAGTGGGCGTCTCGAATTTTTTGAGGCGGGGTTTGCGGCGCTCAGACGCCGCCGCGGCGGCTCACCGAGCCGCGAACTATCAGCTTGGTTTCAAAGCGGATTTTGCGCGGCGGCTCGAATTTGCCAGTGAGCCTTTCGAACAGCACCCGAGCAGCCGTGCGGCCGATCTCGGAGACGGGCTGCGAAACGACGGTAATCTGCGGATCGGTGAAAGTCGCCAGATTGAAGTCGTCGAAACCGATGAGCGAGACGTCGTGCGGGATGGAAACCCCCATTGACCGAAAGGCCAGGAGCGCGCCCTGCGTCATCAGGCTGTCGACGGTGAAAAGCGACGTCGGCGGTGTCTTCTGGCTGAAGAGCCGTATGGTCGCATCGACCGCGTGCTCCACGGTGGATTGCGACACGGCGACCATACGGTCGTCGGCCGCGATCCCGGCCGCGGCGAGCGCCGACCTATAGCCGCTCCTGCGCTCGCGTGAGGTAAAGATACGCATGTCGTCCTGCAACAGGCCGATGCGGGTATGGCCCATGCCGATCAGGTATTCGACGGCCTTGCGGGCGCCGCCCTCGTTGTCGACGACGACGCTGTCGCAATCGACGCCCTCTGCGACACGGTCGATCAGCACCAGCGGCACGTTCTCGTCGACCAGACCCTGGAGGTGGGCGTTGTTGCCCTCCGAGGTCGGCGCGACGATGAAGCCGCGGATGCTTAGTGACCGGAGGCTCGCCAGAAGGGAAATTTCCTGCGCCAACTCCTCCTCGCTGCTGCCGATGATGAGATTGTGCCCGAACTCGCGGGCGAGGACCTCGATATCGTGCGCGATGCGGGCGAAGAACGGGTTCTGGATATCGCCGAGGATGCAACCGACGATCGGCAATTGCCCGCTACGCAGCGCCTGCGCGAGGCGGTTGCCGCGATAGCCCAGCTTTTCCGCGGCCGCCTGGATCTTTTGGGCGGTTTCGTCGCCGACATATCCGTAACTGTTGAGAGCCCGGGCGGCCGTTGCGCGCGACACATTGGCCAGCGCCGCCACATCCTTCAAAGTCGCCGGTTTCTGAACCATGTCACCTCCAATCGTACGAGCAGGACGCTTCGCGATCCCTTGTAGCTTCGGATAGCACGCTCGCCTAGTCATGCGCGTGACGCACGGTTCCTGCCCCTACAGCGACATCATTTACGAACGAGGCTGAAGGAGAAATGGCTGCCGCGATGGTAGTCGATGGCGTAGTTCACCGGCGCGCCGGCGGCGTTGAAACAAGTTTCGGTGATGAGAAGCGCTGGGCCGAAGTCTTTCAGACCATGACGCTCGACAATGTCGTCCGGCAGCATGACAGCGGAAACGCTGGCCGCCGACATGCGCGGGCGGTTGCCGTATTCCTCCATGAGCTGCATCAGCGAGCCGCTCCAGTCGATGTCGTAGAGGCGCCCTTCAATCAGGCTGCGCGGCATGTAGTCGATGCAGTAGAGGATCGGCTCGTCCTCGTGCAGGCGGATGCGCTCGATACGGATCACGCGGTCCGTCGGGCCAAGCCTTAGGCTCTCGGCGACGCACGCGTCCGGCGCCTCCTCGGAGATCGAAAGTACCTTGTTGACCGTCCGGTAGCCGTAGTGCCGCGCCATGTCCGTAACGCTCTCGAAGACGGTGATCGGTCGATCGACCTGCACGGCTGAGAGCGCCGAGACGAACCGGCCACGGCCATGCTCGACATTGATCACATCGTCCTGTTCGAGCAGTTTCAGCGCCTCGCGCAGCGCCGGCCGAGAAATCTTAAACCGCTGCGTCAGCTGTGCTTCGGTCGGCAACCTGTCGCCCGGCCTCAGCCCTTTATCTTTAATAAGATCGGCGATCCGGTCCCGGAGCTGGACAGCGAGGGTGCGTGAATCGCGAAGGGGCTCCTCCACAGGCGTGCCTCGTCATTGATTGTCGTTGCAACTTCCTTGTCTGACAAATCCGGGATGGTCAAGTGTAGGGCGTATGCAGAAACCGTGCGCGAGCAGTTGCACTTCCAGCCGCTGGATCTCCAAGGATCGCCTTGACAGGCAACATCCACAATGTCCGTTGTCTTACAACTTTTTAATCCATGGCAATGAAGACATGTCCCTGCTGAACTTCGACGAACAGTAATCCCTGCGCATCCAGTCGGGCGTCTCGGCCGGCAGAAACGGATCGACACGGTGATCGCCTCCTGCCTTTCGGCGGGCGCAAAAAGCATCTTCTTGCCCTGCACAGCCGCAGGAAACTCGCTGCCCTCAAGCTTATTTCAGGACAAGCCATCCGGACAGGATGATGATCGCCGCGCCCAGCAGCGTGTACAGCTCTAACGGCGTTGCGAAGAGGAAGATGCCGTAGAAGCAGCCCCAGATGATTTGACTGTACTGGAACGGCGCAACGACCGAAGCCTCGCCAACACGGAAAGCGCGCACCAGCAACGCATGTCCGCCCAGCATCAAGGCACCGCCCGCGACTGATAAGCCAAGATCGGTAAGGCGGAGCGGTGCTGGCTCGCCCGAAACAGCCGCAACCGCGAAGGCGACAGGCGTCATAACGACGAGCAGGCTGGCAACCAGCGCTTCATCCTTTTCCATCACCTTCGCCCGGCGCAGCAGGATTAACGACAGCGCAAAAAGCACGGCAGATCCAAAGGCGGCGAGATGGCCGAGATTGAGCGGCGCGACGCCCGGTTTCAGCGCCACGACGACGCCGGCAAAGCCGATCAGTACACCGGCCCAGCCGATGCGCGACCGCCGCTCCTTGAGGAAGACGAAGCTCAGCATCGCCACCAGGATCGGCGTGAGGAAGGCGATAAGATAGGCTTCCGCAAGCGGCAACTTGGCGAAGGCATAGTGGATCAGCAGCGTATCGAACGCCAGCAGCAGCGCTCGCCAGAAGGCGAGCGACGGTTGGCGTGGGATGAGGCGGCGAAGACGGCCGGTTGCGAGTGCATGGACCAAGAGCAGAAGGAGAGCTGCAATGGTGACGAAAAAGGTCACCTGCGGCGCAGGCATCGTTCCCGCCATGATCTTGACGATCGCATCGGTTGCGGAGAACATAAAGAAGGCGGCGAGCACGAGCAGCGCGCCCCGACGGTTCGACGACGGCACGACCGGAGTGCCGTCGCCGTCTGCCACGGATGCCTCAGCGGACATTGAAGCGGCCAAACCGTTCCTCGATGCGGGACTGGGCATATTCCAGGCAAATCGAAAGGGTCCAGTAGATCATGGACGCGGTGATCAGCATCTCGATATGTCGGAATTCCGTCTGGCCTTGGGTGCGGGCGAGATACATGATTTCCCAAACGCCTACGACAGATACCAGCGAGGAATCCTTCAGCATTGCGATAAATTGGTTGCCAGTCGGCGGGATGATGACCCGCATGGCCTGGGGCAAGATGACCAGCATCATCGTCTGCGCCGGAGTGAGACCGAGCGCGGTCGCGCCCTCCGTCTGACCGCGATTGATGCTCTGGATGCCGGCGCGAAAAATTTCCGTCATGTAGGCGCCGTAACACAGCGAGAGCGCGAGAATGCCAGCCGGTACGGCGCCGATCACGTAACCCACCTGCGGTAGGCCGAGATAGATGATGTAAATTTGCATGAGCAGCGGCAGTCCGCGGAAAAGCGACGTATAGAACGTTGCAAGCCCGTAGATCACGCCATTGTTGGAGAGTTTCGCGATGGCGCCGGCCAGCGCGATGATGGTGGCGATGACGATCGAAATCGCCGAAATGAAGAGCGTCGTCGTCACGCCCTGCGTGATGAGGAAGCCGATCTTCTTGGCGATGAAGGCGAAGGAAAGATCGAAGGAGTAGAAGAACAGCATCAGGAGCGCGAACAGCTCGAGCCAGACGGCGACGATCTGCTGGCGGCGTGACAGCTGGCGCAGCGCCTGCCAGTTGGCGGCGACGATGAGCGCGATCAGCACCGACGAGACGACGCGGCTGATCGCTGGGTTCTCCTTCAGCCAGTCTGTCAAGGACGGCAGAACATGGCCGATCCAGGCGGAACTGACCCCGAGGGCGTAAAGGATCGCCACGACGATCGCAAGGATTAGCAGGCCGCCTGCCCTGCGCGACGCTTCGGGATAGGTGAGTATCAGTCGACCAATCATATTCCGCCCCATTTTATTGTAGAAGCTGTTTAAGCCGCACGCTCGCGCCACCAGTCCTGCGCCTGAAGTTTCCAGTAGGTGAGCTGTGCCACCGCAAGCCCCGCCAGGCCGCCGGCCCAGACGAGACCGAAAGGTTGGTAAAGCTTGTAACGTTCGCTTGTCCCCAAAATGCCCTCGGCAATGACCTTGCCGCCGATCGCCGTGGTATTGAGGCCGTGACCGCCAAAGGCCGTGCAGTACCAGATGCCTGGGCTCATACGTCCGATCTGAGGCATCAGGTGCCGGGCATAGGACATGAGGCCTGACCAGGCGAGCTCCGTCTTGAGACCGGCAAGTTGCGGATAGGTATCGACCATTTCGGCCCGCAGTTCCTTGACGAGGCCTGCGGTCGAGGCAGCACGCGTGGTGATACGCCCGCCCCAGAGGATCCGGCGGCCTCCGTCGACGAGGCGGTAGTAGTCACCGGCCCGGCGGTTGTCGCCGATGGCGTGCTTCGTGGCGATCGCCGTGGCGATCAGCTCCGGCGCCTCCTCGCTGACCATCACATAGGTGGCAATCGGCAGATAGGAACGCTTTAACTTGCCATTCAGCGAACCGGTATAACCACCCGTCGTGAAGACGACGTCAGGGGCCTTCACCTCGCCCCGTGCAGTTTTCACACGTTTTTCGGAACCGGAAGAAATCACCGAAGTCGCCCGCGACTGCTCGCAGATGCGCCCCCCAAGCCGCTCGATCTCCGCCGCGATGCCACGTAGATAGTTAAGCGGGTGCATATGGAAGGCAGTCGGATTGCGCAATGCCTGGAAGTAACGCTCGGATTTGAGCACAGCACGCACGGCGTCTCGGTCCATGTATTCGAGCTCGTAGCCGTATTCGCGACTTATCTCGTCGGCATAGGCCTTGAGGCTCGCGCCATTGTCGTAACGCAGAACGCTCATGATGCCCGGTTCTGGCTTCGCATTATCGATGCCGAGCGTCTTGATGTTCTCGCGGATGAATTCCATGCCTTCGACGGAGAGGAGGTGCAGCTCGCGGGCCGCATCTTTGCCCGTGACCCGGGCAATGTCGTCGCCGCCGGTCGCATAACCGGGGCTGACGAAGCCACCATTGCGGCCGGACGCTCCGAAGCCGACGCTCTCAGCCTCCAGCACCGTGACGCGCTTGCCGGCGCGAGCAAGCTGCAGCGCCGTCGAAAGGCCGGCAAGACCGCCGCCGACGATGACCGCGTCACATTCGACCGTACCCGAAAGGACTGGTCGCGCCGTCCGGTCCGCCATCGTTCGTTTATAGTAGGTGTCTGGATAAGTCATCGGCATGCGCCCCCCTTCGAATGGAAGGGTGCGGGCGAAAAGGCCCGCACCGGTGTTTATCAGTCGGCGCTGTAGTCCTTGCCATACCACTTGGTGGTGAGCTGGCCGAGCGTGCCGTCCTTCTTCATCTCTTCGACGATACCACCGACCTTGGCCGTCCAGTCCGGGTCGACCTTCTCGCTGATAACGACCAGCGGCTCACGGAAGGCATATTCGCCTTCGAGAACCTTGACCGGATAGCCATTCTTGATGGCATTCATCGCGGTCTGCTCGGGTGCGATTACCGCATCGAGGCGAACGCCAGCGCCGAGGCGAAGGTCGTCGAAGGGCAGCATGGAATCGGCGAATGTACGGACCTCACCCGGCTCCAGTTTGTATTCGATCGGCGGCAGGCCCGGAGCGTCGATTTCCAGCTTCCGGTTGATGAAGTCTTCCGAGGTCGTCGCCGTTTCGACGCCGATCACCTTGCCGTTGAGGTCGGTGACGGACTTGGCGTCGCTGTCCTTGTGCACGACGTACACATAAGGGCTGTAGTAATAGATGCCGACGAAATCGATCACTTGGGCGCGTGCCTTGGTGGGCGTTACGGAACCGACACCGAGGTCGTAACGGCCCTGCCAGCGACCGCCCGTGAGCGTCGCCCAGTCCGGCGTCTCGAAGCTCACCTCGACGCCGAGGCGCTTGGCGATCTCGCGCGACACGTCGATGTCGAAGCCGACCATCTCGTTGCTGTCATCGAGATAGCTCTGGGGCGGCCAGCCGCTGTTGGTGGCGACGACCATCGCCTTCTTTTCCATGACGCGATCCAACGTCTCGCCAGCATGGGCCGATACGGCGGCAGCGACAAAGGCAACACCTACAGTCAGTCGCATGAAGAGCTTTTTCATGTGGTCCTCCTTGTGATCCGTCAGTTTGGATCCCCGTTTATGTAAGATGTCTGACAACGAAAGAGTCTCAACAGCTGCTGCCGCGAGTCAAGTGTCCACTGTTACCGATTCATGAAAGAACGAGATCAATACATGTCTCGTAGATATGAACTGGCCGATCAAGCGATCGGCCAGTTCATATCTAACCGTTTACTACCTCATGCGAGAAGCAAAACCGCTCCCGAAACGCGATCGAGATCGAAGAGCTTTGCTTCCATAAAGGGGAGCGTTGATTAGGATCATGCCATCTTAGGCTCGGGAGCCCTCAGGCGATCAGCGGTAGACTGAGCATGTTGGCAACGGCAACGATCAGCGCAGAATGGGTGCCCCGATAAAAGTCGAAATCGCCCGCCAGCAGCAGGTCCACCATATCAAGCGTCATCGTGAACTGGTCCTTAGGCGACACGCAAATCTGGTCCGCCAAGGGTGTTTAGCTACTCTCCATACCGGCTGCCGTCGTGGACTTCTGTAGAAGCCCGCTACGGCGCTTTTCTCGTAGCCTGTAGCTGTCGCCACGGATTGTGATGACGTGGCTGTGATGCAGCAACCGATCAAGGATAGCAGTTGCCACGACGGGGTCGCCGAACACTGTTCCCCATTCTCCGACACTGCGGTTGGAGGTGACGAGCATTGCACCCCGCTCGTAGCGCCTCGATACGAGCTGGAAAAATAAGTGGGCTGCATTG